>CAZAZT010000047.1:0-26125 GCA_964489645.1 uncultured Chthoniobacteraceae bacterium
GAGGGGCGGGGTGAGGGTGATGCGATTGGAGGACGGTTTTTTGAGATCGGCGGGGCTTGGGGCGGGGTTGGCTCGGCCGCTCTCGTGGGTGGTGGATCCTGTGGGGATTTACTATGACGCACGGCGACCTTCGGAACTGGAGCGGATCTTGTGCGAGGGCGGTATTTCGGAGCGGATTTTGGAGCGAGCAGATGCCTTGGTTGAGCAGATTGTCCGTTTGGACCTGACGAAGTACAATGTGGGCGGGGGTGGGTGGGAGAGGCCGTCAGGGGTGGAGCAGGTGGTTTTGGTTGTGGGCCAAGTGGAAGCGGATGCTTCGTTGGCCTACGGATCGCCTGAGGTCCGGTCGAACATGGAGTTGTTGCGGCGCGTGAGAGAGATGCGGCCTGCGGCATGGTTGGTTTACAAGCCGCATCCTGATGTGGTGGCGGGGTTGCGCAGGCAGGGGCAGGGAGAGGGGGGAGCGCAGCAATGGTGTGACGAGGTGGTGGAGGGGATGTCGGTCACGGCTCTCTTGTGCGGGGTGGAGGAGGTGCATGTGATGACGTCTCTGGCGGGTTTCGAGGGGTTGCTTCGAGGGGTGCGGGTGGTGTGTCATGGGGCGCCTTTTTACTCTGGGTGGGGGTTGACGGATGATTTGATCCGTGTGGAGCGGCGTGGGTATCGGCGGACTTTAAGGGAGTTGGTCGCAGCGGCGTTGATCTTGTATCCGAGGTATGTGTCGATGCGGTCGGGTCGGCGGGTGGAGGTAGAGGATGCGTTGACGGAGTTGGTGGAGTGGCGGCGTCATGAGCGGGTGGCGTCGTCGGTGGTTTTGAACCGATGGGTTCGAGGGATGATCCACTGGATTTTGGGGTGGATTTACCGTTGTCTATGAGATGCGAGGGCTGGCGGGGGGGCGAAAGGGGGTGGAGAGTGGGGCGGCGGATGGACGCCGAGTTTTTTCTGAAAAACGTTGCGATAGCCCTCTTCCGGTGTACTGTCCTCAACCCCATGCCAAAGCCAGTAGCACGTCGCAAGACAAAGAAGGCCGTGGCCAAGCGGTTCAAAGTAACCGCTTCGGGCAAGTTGCTCCGCCGTAAACCGGGGCTCCGACATCTCGCTTCGTCGAAAAGTTCGAAGCGGAAGCGGAAGCTCGGTAAGGCGGCACTTGTCCACGAGACCATGGAGCCGCGTATGAAGGAATGTTTGCCGTTTGCGTGAGTCGGTTTGATACCGATTCACGAGCGTCAAGCTTCTGAGTATGCAGATCAGGATATGTCTGCCGATGAGAGTCGGCGAAATCAGCGGGTGAGGCACCTGATCGTTCGTTAAACAAACAACCTGTTGAGAGAAACCCGCTCCGAGAGGAGCAAAACATCATCAAATGCCAAGAGCAACGAATGGACCGGCGAGTCGTCGCCGGAGAAAGAAGATGCTGGAGAAGGCCAAAGGCTTTAGAGGCCGCCGCTCCAAGCTGTTCCGCTACGCGAAAAACGCGGTGATGAAAGCGGAGTATTGGTCCTATCGCGATCGCAAGACGCGGAAACGGAATTTTCGGATGTTGTGGCAGCAGCGTATCAATGCTGCGGCACGCGCGAATGGTCTGACTTACAGCCGCTTCATGGAAGGGCTGAAGGCAGCGGGTATCTTGCTTGATCGCAAGGTGCTTTCAGACGTTGCGATCCAGGATGAAGCGGGTTTCAAGGCGTTGGTTGCCAAGGCGAAAGCGGCTCTTGCTGCGAAGCCTGGGGTGCCGGCATCGGTCACCGCAGCTTGATCGGGACAATCCATCTGATTGAACAGGCCCGCACTTCGGTGCGGGTCTTTTTTTTGCCCTGATCCCTCCTTTTCACCTGGGTAGCGGGGTGCGGTTCGGTTCGTGTCGCTGGGCTTGGATCAGCGTTGGTTCCCGAGGAGCCTGTTCCGGACGAAGTCCCCTGCGGTTGCAGGGTGGAGGTGGACATAGCTCGCGTGGAGGTTAGCTGTCTTGAACCCTTCGGGACGTCGCGATCCACTTCGCCGATGGGCAACGTCCCACGCGTGGTTGAATGCCTGGTGTGGTGGAGTCCATTCTGAGCGGTGGAACTCGTGTCCTGGAAGGAGCGACGGACCGGCCAAGCAGTAGCCGAAGTGCTGGAGTTTTTTGGACATCCGGGATTGTCCGGGGATCACTCCACACATGGGATGGGATTTCCCGTCCTCGGTGACGATCGCTTCGGTGAGATACATCAAGCCGCCACATTCTGCGTAGGTTGGAAGTCCATCCTGAATGGCGCGTTGGATGGATGTGCGCATGGAGCTGTTCTGTGAGAGTTGATTTGCGAAGCGTTCGGGGAATCCGCCTGGGATGAAGAGGGCATCGGCGTCGTGGGGGATAGCCGGATCGTCCAGCGGCGAGAAGGGGGACACGCGGAATCCGTTCATGACGAACCACTCTTCCCATGCTGGGTAGATGAAGTGGAATGCTGCGTCTCGTGCAAGGGCCACGCGGAGAGAGGGTGTTGGTGGATGGTTCGTGACCGCGGGAATTTCGGTTCTGGAGAGATTGCCGGGCTGACAGGATTGGCGGATTGCCGAGAGGTCGAGGTGTTGTGCGGCAAACGCAGCGAGTTCTTGGGCGGAGAGGGCCTTGGTTTCCGAGGGGGCGGTCAGGCCAAGGTATCGGGAGGGCCATTCCAAAAGCGGACTTTTTGGGAGCGCGCCCAGAAAGGGGATCTCGCAGCTTTCGAACGCTTTTCGGAGATAGTCTGCGTGGGAGGGGCCGGTGGACTTTGTGAGGATGACGCCGGCGATGCGGTTGTTGTTGGTTGAGGCTCGGAGTGCTTGGACGGTTTTCGCGAGGGTTCTACCGCCTCCGGAGGCATCGAGGACGAGTAGCACGGGCCAGTTGGTGATTTCCGCGAGGTGAGCGGTGCTTCCGGAGTCATCGTTCGGGTTCATGCCGTCGAAGAGGCCCATGACGCCTTCGACGACGGCGATGCCTGAGGCTGCGTGGTTCTGGAGGGTTCGGTGAATGCCTTCATCGCCCATGAGGTGGAAGTCAAGATTGAAGGATGGGCGTCCTCCAAATGCGTGATGGTATTGGGGATCGATGAAGTCTGGTCCGACCTTGAATGGGCGCGTATCGGCCCCTCTTGCTTGCAGTGCGGCGAGAATGGAGCAGGTCACAGCGGTTTTTCCCGAGCCGCTTTGGATGGCGGAGACGATCACACCGTGCGTGAGCGTTGAGGAGATCATCGGGGGCATGGTATTCGGGGCGGGATCAGAACTCGATACCGCGGCGTGCTTCGATCCCTTGATCGAAGTGGTGTTTCACCTTTCGCATCTCGGTGACGACGTCGGCGAGGTGGATGAGTTCGGGAGCCGCGTATCGGCCGGTGAACACCAGTTCAACATTTGCAGGACGGGCTTCGACCAGAGCAATCGCACGTTGTAAGGGGATGAGGTCTCGATGGATGCAGTAGTTGATCTCATCGACGATCACGAGGTCATGATCCGCATCCGTGAGGATTTGATGCAACGAGTCCATCTCTCGGGATAACGCATCTTGCATGGATGCAACGTGTTCGGGGATGTGCTTGGACCGTGAGAGGATCCAGTCTTGTTCGACGTTCCGGTAGGTGAGGTTGGGATGCAGATCTGGACAGATGGAAAGTTCACCCGTTTTCCAACGGGGCTTCATCATGCGGAGATAGTAGACGTGGAGTCCGCAGCCGAGGGCGCGAAGCATGAGGCCCATGGATGCGGTGCTCTTGCCCTTTCCTTCGCCGGTGTAGATCTGGAATGCGCCCTTTTTCAGGCGTGTCCGTGTTGGGTTGGCGGGTCCTGTTCCGTGCTGTGGTGATGGGGAGGGATCGCTGGGATTCATGCGAGTTTTGGGAGTGTTGAGAGGAGGATGAGGATTCCTGCGGTAGCGAGGCAACGTTTCCACATCCAGTTCAGAGCGAGGGGGATGGTTTCGGCGGATGGCGTTTGACCTTGGGGATTGAAGGTCGGGCCATGAACGGGTTCGCCGTGGTAGAAGTTGGTGCCTCCGAGTCGCACGTTGAGTTGCCAGGCGGCGAGGCTTTCGGGGAGGCCGGCATTGGGGCTGGCGTGTTGAGCGGCTTCCGTGCGGATGGTTCGGAGGCCGGCGTTCCCACCGAGTAGCAGGCTGACGAAGGTGAATATCCGCGCGGGCAACCATGCCAAAGCGTCATCGACTCGCGCGGCACATTTGCCAAACCGTTCGTAGCGCTCGTTCCTGTGGCCGACGATTGAATCGAGCGTGTTGGAAGTCCTGAACAGAAGTGCGCCAGGTACGCCGAGGACCAAGGTCCAGAACACGGGGCCGATCACGGCGTCGACCGTGCTTTCTGCGATGGTCTCGACGGCGGCTCGGGAGATGTCTGCGCCGTCTAGGTTTTCGACGTCGCGGCCCACGACGCGCGAGAGGGCTTCCCGCGCTCTGGGGAGATCGTTCCTCTCGAGAGGTCGGTGGACGTCACGGAGATGAACATCGAGGTCGCGGAGTGCGATGCATTGGTAGACCACGAAAACGTCGAGCCCGAAGGCGAGTGCGGGATGGAGGAGGTTGGCTGTCCGGTGGAGCAACATCCACAGAACGATGAGGCTGCCATTGGTGATGACGTGCAGAACCAGTCCACCGACGATGCCGTTCAATCCGCATTTGCGGAGAACGGTTTCGGTCAAGATGCAGAGGTTGCCTGCGAGTCGGGCTGGGTGAGGCCAGTTCCGAGGGTCTCCGAGGAGGATATCCGCGCACAATGCGAGGATGGTCAAAAGTTCATAACCCATTTTTTCCGAGGAGGTAGTCCATGATGGGTGCGAGGTTGAGGTGCCTTTCGAGGAGGTTGGCCATCCCGTCGTAGACGAGGTCTTTGCTCTGTTGCCATGGGACGGGATGGATGCATTGCTGCGGGTCGAGGTCGGGTCGGGCGAGGCGACAGAGGTGGCGTCGGAGAGCGGGG
Source organism: uncultured Chthoniobacteraceae bacterium (assembly GCA_964489645.1). Classification (GTDB taxonomy): domain Bacteria; phylum Verrucomicrobiota; class Verrucomicrobiia; order Chthoniobacterales; family Chthoniobacteraceae; genus JBEEPE01. The sequence goes on from CAZAZT010000047.1 coordinate 4,953, forward strand.
CTTTCGAAGCATCCATGGAGGTAGGTGCCCATGATGTTGTTTTGCACGATGCCTTCCGGCTCGCTGCTTCGGGTTGCGTCGCTTGAGGAGAACAGTGCTTTGGTTGTGGCTGTGGATCCGTTGGACGGGACTGTGACGCCCATGTGAATCTCATAGGCTTGCCAGGTGGTTTCGTTGAATGTGGCGAGCACTTGTCTGACTGTTTTTGTTGGTGCGAAGGTGGTTGTGACGGGGAGAAGGGCGAGGCCGCGGCGAGAACCTCCCGATCCGTCGTGAGCGGCGGGGTCATGCAGATTTTCTCCGAGCATCTGGAATCCACCACAGATGCCGACGATGGGGACGCCGCGTTTTGCGGCTGCGAGGATCGCTGTTTCGAGGCCGGAATGACGCAACCAGTCGAGGTCATCGAGGGTGTTCTTTGAGCCGGGAAGGACCAGAAGATCTGCGGATCCGATCTCGTCGGGTTGGATGGTTGCTGCGACATCCACGCCGGGATCGGCGAGCCACGGCTCGATGTCTTGAGCGTTGGATGTGTGCGGGAATCGGATCCAGCGGATGATGAGGTGTTTGGAGTGATCGGTTAGTCTGGGGGTGCTCCGATCGAGAGCGGCATGGCTGAGGCTGTCCTCGCTCTCTGGCTGGAGGTGTGGCTCGAACGGTAAGGTGCCCAAGAAGGGCGCGCCAAAGATCTGCGAGAAGTGGATCGGCGCATCATCAAAAAGACGGAGGTCGCCACGGAACTTATTGACGATCAATCCGATGCATGATGATTGATCCCGTGGTGCGAGAAGGTTCCACGTTCCGGCGGCTTGCGCGAAGACGCCTCCTTTTTCGATGTCCGTGACGAGGATCCATTTCCCGTTGGAATGACGGACCGGATCGAGGTTCGCGATATCGCGTTCGAGCAGGTTGAGTTCGACGGGGCTTCCTGCGCCTTCGGCGATGACGACATCGAACTCGTCGCGCAGTTGGTCGAGGGAGTTACGAGCGATGGTCCGGAGGGGTTCGATCTCTTGGTAGTACTGACGTGCGGGGATGTGCTTTTTCGGTGTGCCGAGAACGACGAGTTGTGAGGTGCCGTTGCCGGCCGGTTTGAGGAGGACGGGGTTCATCCGTGGATCTGGAGCGATTCTGGATGCCTCCGCTTGAGCTGCTTGTGCTCTCCCGATTTCTGCGCCGCAGGGGGTTGCGGCACTGTTGTTGGACATGTTTTGCGCTTTGAAAGGAGCGACACGGATGCCTCGATTTGCGAGATAACGGCAGAGTGCGGTTGCGACCCAGCTTTTGCCGCTGTTGGAGGAGCTGCCGAGGATGGCGATGACTTTTGCTGGGGTGCGATTCGATGGAGGTGAGGCTTTGGGTTGGCAGCCATTCAGGGCGCTGTCCAAGGCTTCGAGGAGGGCGTGGTTTTCTGGTCGTGAACGCACTGCGCATCGGGAGAGGTCAGCGTTCATCCGTAATCCTTCATGGTCCCTGAGAAGGAACCCTTTTTTGCCGAGGCGATCACGAAGTTCGTCGCCGGGGATGCGGGTGGATTGGATCAACAAGAAGTTCGCCTGTGAGGGAAGGGCTTGCAGACCAGCGATATGGTTGATCTCGCGGGTGAGGTGGTTGCGCTCGATCTCGATCCGGTGCGCATGCTCGTGGAGCACTGCGGGAAGGGTGTTGTTGAGGTGGGTTCGAGCCCAGAGGGCGGCGGGTCCATTGACGCTCCATGGCGGTTGGATGGCGCGCAACTGGTCGAGATAGGTGGGGTTGGATGTTGCGAGGTAGCCGAGGCGTAGTCCGGGGATGGCGCAGGATTTTGTCCATGCTCCGACGACGAGCACATTCGGGAGATGCTGGAGATCCGGGAGGATGGATGATGCGTGGGGTGAAGCGAGGTGGATGAAGGCTTCATCGATGATCCAAGTCACGCCGTGGTGGCGGGTTGAGTTGATGATCCGAAGGAGGTCCGGTTTGGAGTGAAGTGTTCCGGTGGGGTTGTTCGGGTTCCCGAGAATGACGACAATCGGGATGTTGTGGGCGGAGGCGATTTTTGCGTGCAGGCAATGCTCGAGCGAGTCGAGGTCAGAGGCGGGTTGGTGGTGAGGATCGAAGTGAATACCGGCGGCGTGTGCGGAGCGGAGGTAGTCGGGAAACGAGGGCGCGGGAATGATCCCTTGATGATCGCTGAAGAGTCGTGTGGCGAGGTAGATGCCTTCGATGGCTCCGGCTGTCGGGAGGATCTGATGCGCGGGGTGAGCGAGGGTTTGAGAGAACAGATCGACGATGTCGTCGCCATCTGCTGAGGGGTATCGGTTCACCGCAGACTGGAGGGCTGGGTGGGTTGGGAGGGGGAAGTTGGCGAACGGGTTGAGGTTTGAGCTGAAGTCGATGAACTCGGTTCGTCCGAACCGACGACATGCGTGGAGGAGGTTTCCGCCGTGGGAATGGGGGGAGGAGGTCATCGCGCGGGTTTGATGGGCACGGGGATACCGGCCAGCACCCAGTCGACACGGTTCGCGAGGCGAGCGATGCGTTGGTTCATGGTGCCGTGGAGATCCCGGAACGAACGGGCGGCGGGGTGAGAGGGTATTGGGGCGAGTCCGAGCTCATTGGAGACGCAGATGATGTGTGATGGGCTTTGGTTGAAAGCGGCGCAGAGGGCGTCGATGGATTGAGCGGCCTGTTGGAGGGTTTGGGATTCGAGGAGGCTGGACAGCCAGAGGGTCATGCAGTCGATGAGGATCAGGGAGTCTCCGAGTGTTTGGATGGTCTCGATGAGTGGGCTGTGTGCGGGTTCGTGGACGATCCATTCTGGGGGGCGTCGTTCTTTGTGAAGAGTGAGGCGTTCCTGCATGTCGCGGTCTTCGGGGCAGAGTGCGGGGTTGAAGGTGGGAACGAAGTGGACGGGGCGGCAGGTCAGGGTCGCGAGGTGCTCGGCGTGTTGGCTTTTTCCGCTGCGTGCGCCGCCGAGAATGAGGGTGAGGTTGGAGGCCATGGATTAGAGCAGGGATTCGGGCCGGGTGAGCAGGAGGGTTTCGGAGAGAGCGATGATGCATCCGAGCGCGTCGCCTCGTAGCGCGCCGATGCGGTTGATGTAGAGGCGTGCGACGAGGATTGTGGCGAGGAGGGCGAGTGGGAGGGGTGCGGCGACGCGTGGATTGACGGCGAGGAAGGTGATGATGGGGAGGGCGCTGATGAGGAGTCCGGCGCTTGATAGGCGGCCGGTGAAGAGGGCGGTGCGTTGGTTGTCTGTTTGGGTCCGAGGGGTGCAGATGTGACTCGCGATGGTGGCGAGGGTGCGCGCTGTGATGTGTGCGAAGAGGACGTGTTCGATGATTTCGAGAGGGGGAAGGTTTGCGTAAAGGTCGCGGGTCACGAGGAACCGTGTGGCGAGCAGGAACCAGAGGGCGATTGAGCCGAAGGTACCGAGTCGGCTGTCCTTGAGGATTTCGACACGTTTTTCGGGGGAGGATCCTCCGAAAAGAGCATCGGCGGAGTCTGCTACGGCGTCTTCGTGCATGGCGCCGGTGAGGAGGATGGGTGCGAGGATTGCGAGGAGCGGCGCGAGGTTCGGAAGGTGCGGGTCTGCGAGGAGGAGCGGACCGGCCATCAGGCTGCCTGAGAGGAGGCCGATCCAAGGGAACCAGGCTTGGGCTTGGCGTGCGAGGTCGGGCGAGAAGGGGGTGGAGTTGGGGATGGGTAAGCGGGTGAGGAGTTGGAGGGCGAGGAGGAGCGGCGCCATGGGAAGACCTTAGAGTAGCACGATTGGCTGAGGGGAGGCGCAGGGTTTTCGCGGAGGGGGCGGTTCTTGGGGGCGGGAGGCTCTGCAAATGAAGAACCCCGTTTTGCACGGAGCAAAACGGGGTTCCTCGGGGGGAACTGGGGGGATTTAGGGGGAAAGGCGCGACCGGGAGGGTCGACGGTGATCCCTTCGGATCCCAGAAAGTTCCTTACTTGAGTTTGGTCTTCAGCGCTTTGCCGACCGAGAAGCGGACGGACTTGGAAGCCTTGATCTTGATTTTCGCGCCGGTCTTCGGGTTGCGTCCTTCACGGGCTTTGCGGGTGGCGACCTTGAAGGTGCCGAATCCGATGAGCTGGACGGCTTCACCCTTCTTGAGGGCGCCTGCGATGGAGTCCACCACTGCTTCTACGGCGTGTTCTGCTGCGGCTTTGGTGGTTTCTTTGCCGAGTGCTTTTTGAACGCTGGCGACGAGTTCTGCTTTGTTCATGGGGTTGTTATTTGTTGGGTTTGGTTGGTAGGTGAATCGCTCCGGACGTTGAAACCGCTTGGTTCTCTGTCTTTTGCTGCGGTTCTGAGTGCCAGTAGTTCAGAAGCGGGTCAAACAAAAGTTCTAAGAAAAATGCGGAATTTGTGGTTTTCCACTCTCCGGTTTGTGTGGATTGGTGGATGTCCATGAACACTGAAAGTCGGTTGAAGAGCTTCGCTGCGAAACGTCCGATCGTAGCGAATGACGCATATCTTGCTCCAGGAGCGGTGCTTATCGGGGATGTTGAGTTGGCTGCTGGGAGTAGCGTGTGGTTCCAGTGCACTTTGCGAGCGGACATCGCCCCGATCCGGATCGGGCGAGAGTCGAACATCCAAGATGCGGCGGTGATCCATGTGGCTGATGATCTGCCGGTAGTGGTTGGGGAGCGAGTGACGGTGGGGCATTCGGCGATCTTGCATGCTTGCAGCGTGGGGGATGAGGTGCTGATCGGGATGGGGGCGGTGGTGTTGGATGGTGCGTGCATCGGGGCGCGGAGCATTGTGGGAGCTAATGCCACGGTGACGGGTGGAACGGTGATTCCGCCGGGAAGCTTGGTCCTCGGATCTCCGGCGAAGGTGGTGCGCCCGTTGCGGGACGACGAGCAACAACGTCTGGCGGGGTGGGCTTTGAAATATGTGGAGCTCAGTCGGTTCTATCGTGAAGGTGGCGTGGCGGTGCGCGTCGGGTGACGTCAAGTTCGTTCCCTGCGTTGAATCCGTTCGGCCTTCGGTTTAGACCTATTCCATGGACGTACAGCCTTCCTCCCCGAATCCCTCCCCGACATTGGACCCTCGTTTGATGCCCATTGCAGAGAGCGCCTTGGATTTGGCCCTTGGGGAGTTCGGGTGTCAGGCGGGGACGGTTCACTTGATGTCGGCAGGGGTGCTCAGATTGGCGGCGTCACGGAACATCCCGGAGTTCGTCACGGGACTGGTTGCGGTGGTGCCGATTGGCAAGGGGATTGCGGGTTTGGCTGCCGAGCGTCGGGAGGCCGTCAGTCTGTGCAACTTACAGACGGATACATCGGGTCAGGCGCGGCCGAATGCGAAGGCGACGGGGATGGAAGGATCGGTGGCTGTTCCTGCGATTGACGGGGGTGGGGTGCTTCGTGGGGTGTTGGGTGTGGCGAAGGCGGAGGCCTATGATTGGAGTGACGCGGAAAAGGCTCGTCTGATGGTGATTGCGGGCGAGATGGCGGCGGGTGTTGGACGGTTGGGTGCGGAGTGACCTTTGGGTGTCAGCCACGTGCGAGTTTTTTGGAGAGCACTTCGCCGTGGCGGAGGACGTGGACGGAGATCTCGAGGGAGGTTGGATGGATGGTCACCCTGCTGAAGGCGGGTCGGAACTCTGAGGGGTTGAAGCCTGGGGCTCCTGACGCTTCAAGATTCCTATCTTGGTTGTAAAGGGCTGAGGGAAAGCTGATTTCTGGGGCGTTTTTGTCGGTGTGCCATCCTCTGAGGCCATTGTGGAAGTGGCCGTGGAAGAGCGCGATGACGCGTTCTTCGTGTTCTTTGATGATCTGGTAGAGTTCGCGCTGACCGTTTTGCGGTCTCATGTACCATCCTCGGTCGGGAGAGGTGTTTGTGTGTGCGGGAACATGCATCGCTAGGATGACACCGAGGTGCTGTTCGCGGGCGGAGGTGCACTGTGCTCGGATCCACTGGAGTTGTTCGACGGAGAGGAATCCGTCGTGGGAGTCGGTCCGACTGTTGTTCAGCAGAAGGATTCGGATGTGGCCCAAGTCGACGGCTGTATCGATTTGGGCACGAATGTGTTTTGAGAAAAGCTGCGCGGGATCGTGATTGCCTGGGATCTCGTGCATGGGTTTGCCGATGAGTTCACGTCCTTTGAGGTAGGGGGCGTATTGATCCTCTCGTCCGCCGTCGACGATGTCTCCGAGGTGGAGGACCATGTCGGCTTGGACATCGCGCATTTCTGCGGCGAGTTTGAGCCATTGATCGGCGGCATGGTTGGAGTTCTTCATGCCGAGATGGGTGTCGGATACGACGAGGAGTGACAGCGGCGCGTTGGCAGGGTTGGCCCATGATGTTGAGCGTTTCAGGGCGCAAGCGAGGGACATCTGGGTGAAAGTCCGGCGTGGGATGGGCATTGCATTTGCGTATTCTGGATCTGCCTTGTTCATGGGGGTGTTGTGGATCGGCTCCGTTCGGTTGCAGGTCGGTCAGATACTTCTGAACAGAAGGTATTAACAGATGTTTTTACTGAGATGAAATTGTTGTGCTGCGATTTGGGGGTGTGGATGGTTCGCGTTCTGGCGTGGGTTTCGAGCGTTGTGTTTGCAGTTCCGGTGCTGGCGGCGGTTGGGGTTCCGGACGGGGTGGGGATGCGACTGGCGACGTCGCGCCTTGTTGGGCCGAGGAGTCGGGTGGTTCCGTTGGTGATGCGCGGGGATGGGCGGCGTGTGACGGACGACCTGAGTGGACGGGCGGAGTGGCGGTTTGAGCCATCGGGGATTGTTGAGGTGCGGGAGGGTGCGTTTGTGCCGTTGAAGGATGGGAGGGTGATGGTGCGGGCGATGGTGGAGGGAGTGGAGGTGGGTTGTGCGGAGGTGGAGGTGGTTGGCATGGCGGATGGTGGGATGGCGCAGGTCAGTTTTCGGAATGAGATTGTGCCGATTTTCACGAAGACGGCGTGCAATGGCGGGGTGTGTCACGGGAAGGCGACGGGTCAGAATGGGTTCAAGCTTTCGCTGTTCGGGTTTGAGCCGGAGGAGGACTACGATTTTCTGGTGGTGTCGGGACGTGCGCGGCGGGTGATGCCGACTGCGCCTGACGCGAGTCTTTTGTTGATGAAGGGCGCTGCGGTGATCCCGCATGGGGGGGGCAAGCGGTTGGAGCGTGGGCGCGGATCGTATGAGGTGATTGCGGATTGGATGCGGCAGGGGATGCCGTCGGATCTTGAGAAGGGGTCGAGGGTGACCCGGCTGGAAGTGATCCCTGCGGAGCGTGTGGCGTCTGCGGATGGGACGCAGCAGTTGGCGGTGGCGGCTCACTTCGATGATGGGAGTGTGCGGGATGTGACTCATCTCACGGGGTTTGAATCGAACGAGAAAGGGTTGGCGGAGGTGGATGATCGGGGGGTTGTGCGGATGTTGGGGCGTCCGGGGGCGGTGGCGGTGATGGCTCGGTACGGGGACAAGATGGGCGTTTTTCGGGTGACGGTGCCTCGGGGGCCGCGCACGGATCCGGCGAAGTTCCCTCTGGCGAAGAACTTTGTGGATGAGGGGATCTTTGCGGTGATGCGGGATGCGGGGGTTGAGCCTTCACGGGTTTGCGATGATCGGACTTTTGTGCGTCGGGTGACGTTGGATTTGACGGGACGCTTGCCGAGTGAGGCGGAGGTGAGCGAGTTCCTTGGGTTCCCTGAGGGCATTCGGCGGGAGCGTTGGGTGGATCGTTTGTTGGAGAGTGCGGCGTATGCGGATCATTTTGCGGGGCAATGGGCTTCGTTGTTGAGGAACCGGAGGAGTTTGGATCCGTATCGCGATGACAGTCTCATGCACGGGACCTTTTCGTTCCATCGTTGGCTACGCGCGGAGTTGTTCGCTGACAGGCCGTTCGACGGGATGGTTCGGGCGTTGTTGACGGCTCGGGGGGGCATTTCGGAGGCTCCTGCAGCCGCGTGGTATCGGCAGTTGCGCGACATGCCATCACAGATCGAGGACACGGCGCAGCTTTTCATGGGTGTCCGGATGCAATGCGCTCAGTGTCATCATCATCCATATGAGCAATGGACTCAGCGTGATTACTGGGCGTTGGGGGCATTTTTTTCGCAGCTCCAGAGGAAGCCTTCGGATCGGTTAGGCGAAGAGGTGTTGGTGACGAAGCGGATGGCACCGGTTGCGACGCACAAGCGCACGGGGGAGGCGGTTCCGCCGTCGGTCCCGGGCGGTGCGGAGTTGAAGGTCGCTCCGGAGGATGATGCGCGTGTGGCGTTGGCTGACTGGATGTGCAAGCCGGAGAACCCCTTCTTTGCGAAGGCTTTGGTGAATCGGTACTGGAAACACTTCTTCAATCGCGGGTTGGTGGAGCCTGAGGATGACCTTCGCGAGACGAATCCGGCGACGCATCCGGAGCTTCTGGACCGTTTGGCGGCTGAGTTTGTGAAAGGCGGTTTTCGGTTGAAGGGTTTGTGTCGGACGTTGGTGTTGAGTTCTGCGTACCAGCTTTCGAGTGAACCGGTGGAAGGGAATGCGGGGGCGGATCAGTATTTTGCTCGGTATTTCGGGAGACGGTTGCCGGCGGAAGTGATGTCGGATGCCATCAACCGGGTTTGTGGGTATCCGCAACGGTTCCAGGCCCAGCCGGAGGGGACTTTGGCGACCCAGTTGCCGGACAGTTGGTACACGAGGGACCAGTTTTTCGATCTGTTCGGGCGTCCTGCTGCTGCGTCTGCGTGTGCGTGCGAACGGTCGTCTGAAGCGAGTCTTTCGCAGAGTTTGCACTTCTTGAACAGCGACGACATGCGGGTGCGTATTGCTCATCCTCAGGGCTTTGCGGCGACGGCGGCGAAGGCGAAGGACCCTCTGGATGTTTCGATCCGGTCGTTGTATGTGCGGGCGTTGGCTCGGGAACCGCGCGAGCCCGAGATCATGTTGGCTCGCTCGTATCTGGAGAGGAAGTTGGGGAATGCGGAAGCGTCGGGAGGGGATGCGACGGCGAAGGATGTGGCGTTGCGTTCGGCTTGGGAGGACGTGGTGTGGGGAGTCCTCAACACCAAGGAGTTCCTTTTCAATCACTGACAGTTTTGCTCGTTTGGAGTCGTTCAGGGACAGGCTGAAGTATCTCGTTTCATGAGGATCAACATATTAAGTTCAATCGTGCTCCGGGCGGTCGTCGTGCTGTGCGGGGTTGTGGCGTCGGTTCGATGTCTTGCGCAGTACCCGGGGCCTCGCTTGGGGGGGCTGACGCCTGCGGCGATTGTTGCGGGGGAGACGGTTGTGGTGAAGGTCACGGGTGAGTTGCTGGAGGACACGGATTTGTGTTTCTCCGTGCCGGGGTTGCGATCGGTTCGCGGGAAGAAGCAGGGTGAGTTTGAGGTGGTGGCGGATGCGGGGCTTGCGACGGGTGTGGTTGAGGCGTGGGTTCGAGGGCCGCATGGTGTGAGTGGGGCGCGCCGGATCTGGATTGGAGGATCGTCGTTGCGTCGAGAGGAGGGGGATCACGGGTCGGTTGGGAAGGCCTTGCGGGTAGAAGTTCCTTCTGAGGTTGCGGGGTTTGCTGAGAAGGAGGCGGTGGATTGGTATCGAGTGGCGTTGGGGGCTGGGCAGACGCTGCATGCGCGGCTGAGTTCGGAGGGGTTGGACTCGAACCTGTTGGGAGTCTTGAGTTTGACGGATGTGCAGGGGATGGAGATCGCGGGAGTTTCTGTGAGGGATGAGGGGGAGTTGGTGTATCGGGCGTCAACGGCTGGTGAGGTGTGCCTCAAGGTGAACGATCTGGTTTTCCGTGGTGGCGATGCTTTTCCGTACGTTTTGAGGCTTTCGGATCAGCCGCTACCGCGTCCGATTGTATCGCGGTTTCCTGTGCCGCCGCTCCCTGCGAGTTCGGTCACGGAGTGGCGTGCGGACGGGCCTCGGGATTTTGCATCGGGGGATCACTGGGTGCGTGGGTCATTTGGACAGGGAACGCGGCGAGCGACCTTTGAGTTTGAAGCGCGGAAGTCGGAGGCGTGGGGTGTGGATGTCTATGCGTCTCGGTTGGGGATGGTTTCGGATATGCGAGCGTGGGTGGAGAAGGTTGGGGGTTCGGTGGTGTGGGAGGGCGAGGATGGCGGCTTGGTGAACTGGGAGTATCCGTTGACGCATCGCGATCCTTCGGGACGATTTGAGGTGAAGGAGGACGGTCGGTATCGGTTGGTGATCGAGGAGCAGTTATCGGGAGATTCGGTGGTTTCGTGGTGGCTGCATGTGGGCAAGGTGGGGGCTGCGGGGCCGAGTTTCGCGGGGGTGGTCTCTCCGATGCCGGCCAAGGATGTGGTGGTGCCGCAGAGGAGCACGAATCTGGAGGCGACGGTGACGCCTGCATTTTTTCGGAGAGGTTCGTTGATGGCGTTTCGGGTGGTGGTTGAGCGGGCGGCGGCGTGGAAGGGCGATGTGACGATCCGTTTGGAGGAGGGGCCGGAGGGGGTGACGATGGAGGACTTGGTTTTGAACGGGGATGAGAGTTCGGGGATCCTGACGGTTCATGCTTTGCCGGATGCGAGGGGGGGCGAGGGTGTGCTCCGTTTTGCGGCGACGGGAGGGGGTGTTTCGGTTCCTTTGTCGGTGGGGATTCCGGTGCGGAGTGTAACGGCTCAGGAGTTGGTGGACGGGCCGCGTTGGCGGTTGTTGAGCGGTTTAAGGGCGTTGGTGCAATCGGTGGATGCGGAGTTCAAGGTTTCGATGAGTGTGGAGAATCCGACGTTGAAGAAGGGGGAGAAGTTGAAGGGCAAGTTCCGGGTGGAGTTGCCGAAGGATTTCAAGGGACCGGTGAAGGTGCGGCTTGGGGGGGCCTATGGGTTGGAGAAGATGCCGGAGGTGACGATTGGGGAGGGGGGCGAGGCGCCGTTTGAGGTGGGGCTTTCTGAGCTGAAGCTCGGAACGGGCTTGCATTTTGTGCATGCTGTGGTGAAGCCGAAGTTCGTTCCGGCGACGGAGGGCTTGTTGGAGTCCGTGGAGAAGGATTCGGATGGGAGGATGGGGAAGAAGGGAAAGGCCAAGAAATCGGCGGAGATTGAGGCGGTTTTCCGTTCTGCGAGCCAACGTGTGGAGTTGAAGCCATGAACACGAATCTCAAAATTCCGAAGAGGGTGGTTGTGGGAGGGTGGCTGGTTATGGCGTTGGTGAGTGTTGGTTTTGGGGCGCCGGATTTTCAGCGCGACGTTTTGCCGGTACTGGAGAAGAACTGTTTGCCTTGCCACAACACGACGCGGGCGGAGGCGTCACTCAATCTTGAGTCTCCCGCTTTGATGGTTGCGGGCGGGGATGCGGGAACGGCGTTGAGGCCTGGGGATTCGAAGGGCAGTTTGGTGTTCCGTGTGAGTTCCCGTTTGGAGAAGCCGTACATGCCACCGCAGCAGAACAAGGTCGGCGCGCACCGCTTGTCGGATGCGGAGTTGAAAGTGTTGTCGGAATGGATCGATGCGGGAGCGAAGGGCGAGGCGAAGTCGCGAGACAGGGTGGTTTGGTCACCGTTGGATCGTGCGTTGCGGATGGTGCGATCGTTGGCGGTCTCTCCGGACGGGGCGACGGTGTATGTGGGTCGGGGAGGATTCGTGGAGGGGCGTTCGATGGGTGATGGAGGGGTGGCCTGTCGGTTTGAGGGCAAGAAGAGGGAGGGGTTGCCCGCGGGCGACATGCATCCGGATTTTGTTTCTGCGCTCGCGGTTTCCGGGGATGGGCAGATGCTGGCGACGGGCAGTTTCGGGGAAGTGACTTTGTGGAGGCGCGAGGAAGGCGTGCGTCGGGATGAGGAGGGGTTTGCCGTGTTGGACGGGGTTTCGGCGTGGAGGCCGCTGGAGGGTGGAGGGGTCTTTGGGGCGGCTTCGGCTGGGGCGGTGCTGATCCGAGGAGCTGCGTGCGAGCGGGGGCCGGTGGTGGATGGGGAGGTGCTGCAGGCGGCTTTATCCAAGGATGGGGCGGATCTTGGGGTTTTGGATGGGGCGGGATCGTTGCGTGTTTGGCGGAAGAGTGGAGGCGTGTGGAGTGGGCCGACGGTGTTCAGCGACCGTGTTGCGGTGGCGTTGGATGGGCGTGGAATGTTGGTGTCGATGGGAAAGGACGGAAGTGCCCGGGCGTTGGATGGATCTGAGGCCGTTTTGTTCAAGGTGGACGGGAAGGGTGCGCGAAGATTTTGTGCGTCGGCGAATGGGTGGGTGGTGTTGTCTGGGGATGGGCTGACGGTTTCGTTCATGGACATGGCGGGCAAGGCCTTGGGCAATGGGTATCGTGATGCGGGGATGGGGGTTGTGGAGCAGATGTGGTTGTTGGATGGCGGCAAGAGTGTTGCGTGCGTGGGGGCTCAGGGTGGGGTGCACGTGCTTGGGACGGATGGGCAAGGGGCGGCGGTCAAGATGGACGCGCGTTTGGGGGCGTTGGAGCGGAGGAACCGGGAGGTGAGGAAGGTATTGGAGTACCGGATCCAGGCGTTCAAGGCGGAGGTGGAGCTTGTGAAGACGCGGGTCAAATCGACGGAGGATGCGTTGAAGAAGTATCAGGATGAGGCGAAGGTTGGGGAGGGTAAGTTGGCGGAGTTCCGGAAGGCGATTGAGGGGGCAGAGAAGGCGTTATTGGAGGCGGAGACGGCGGAGCGGGATTCGGAGAAGGGTTTCATGGAGCGGATGAAGGAACGGGAGCGATTGGTTGCGGAGGTTTCTGAGGGTAAGGCGGATAAGAATTCGCTTGATGAGGTGGAGAAAGGGTTCAAGGAGTCCGAGGGCACCACGAAAGCGGCCCGCACGAAGGCGAACGAAAAGCGGCGAGAACTGACTGAGGCGCGAAACAAGGAATCGGATGTTGCGGATGCGCGGTTGCGTGTGGTTCAGACGGAGGAGGTTTTGAAGGGTTCTCGCGAACAGTTGGTGCAAGCGGAGAAGGAGGTTTCGGATGCGGAGAGCGCCTTGAAGCAGGTGCGTTCTGAGGATGCGATTGGAGTGGTGGCGTGTGTCCGGGAGAAGGAGGGGTTTATCCATCTGCTGTATGTGGATGGAATGGTGCGTGTAGTGACTTGGGATGGGGTTGATGTTTCGCAGGAGGCGGGGGTGAAGGAGACCTTGTTTGGGTGGATGGATTTTGAGGGAGGGCGGGTGGGCCGGATGTGGGGTGTTCGGAAGGGAAAGGGCGTCCGCGTTTCACGGGAGGGGCAACCCGTTTGGAAGGAGCATCTTCGGATTGGGGATGCGTTATCGGGTGTTCCGGGGCCTTTCACGGACCGGGTGAATGCGTTGGCGTTCTCGCCGGATGGCAAGATGTTGGCGACGGGGAGTGGGGAGCCTTCGCGGACGGGCGAGATCGCGCTGTGGTCGGTTGCGGATGGCAAGCGAGTGCGAGGGCTGGAGAAGCCGCATCGGGATTGTGTGTTGTCGCTGGCATTCTCTTGGGATGGGCGTTTTTTGGCGAGTGGCTCTGCGGATCGCGCGGCGCGGGTGTGGGATATGGCTGATGGGCGAATGGTCCGAGGCATGGAGGGGCATTCTGGACATGTGTTGACCGTTGCGTTCCGTGGCGACGACAAGGTGTTGTTGACTGGGGGCGCTGAGGGAGCCTTGAAGTTGTGGAATCTGAGGAACGGTGACGTGATCCGCACGGTGAAGACGTTTGAGGGCGAGGTGGTTGCTGGAGGGTATTTGCCCGGGGAATCCACCTTTGTCGTGGCGTCTGCGGATCGGAAGGTCCGTTCGTTTTCTGAGGCTGGGGCAGAGGTGGTGAAGTTTGAGAACGTCAAAGCGGCGCCGACGGCGATGGTTGTGTCGGCGGATGGTTCGCGGATTTTCACGGGGTACGCATCTGGGGCGGTTGCGGGATGGAATTCGGCTCAGGCGAGCATGCGTTTTTGGGTGCCGTGAGTGGGGGAAGCGGGGCTGGGTGTTGGGTGTTTTGAGTGAGTTTTGACTTATGAAAACGATTGGAAGTGTTGTCGTTCAGCATTTGTGTGGGCTGAGGCATCTTGGTGTTTTGGTGTTCACGCTGTTCGGTTTTTGGCGTGCGAATGCGGCGGAGGTGAAGGTCTCGGTTCCGGTTCGGCACCGTGGGGTTTTGGAGCGGCACTGTCAGTCCTGTCATGGGGCGGACAAGCAGAAGGGAAAGTTCCGGTTGGATGATCTGTCGTTGGAGATTGGCGATGTGGAGACGGCTGAGCGATGGCAGAAGGTTCTGAATGCGTTGAATTCTCGCGAGATGCCGCCGGAGGAGGAGAAGCAGCCTCGCGCGGAGGAGAAGGCCGATTTGATTGATGACCTTTCGACTGTGATGGTTTTGGCGAGGAAAGCGTTGGCGGATCGGAACGGGGCGGTGGTGATGCGAAGGTTGAACCGTCGAGAGTATGGCAACACGTTACGGCGCTTGCTGGGGGTGGAGATCAATGTGACGGAGTTGCCGGCGGACAGTGGTTCGGGCTCGTTTGATACGGTGGGAGCGAACCTGTTCATGTCGGCTAATCAGTTTGAGCAGTACATGGGGTTGGCTCGGGAGGCGTTGGATGAGTCGTTGGAGTGGCGAGCGAATGTGGGGGTGGAGCGGAAGATACGGATGGAGGCGGAGGATTCGCTGAAGGTGATCCGGAAGAACTACGACGATAATTTGGATGCGTTGGAGCGTGCGACGCAATGGGTGAAGCGGGTGGATGAGGCGATTGGCTCGGAGGAGAACGCGAAGGTGGTGGAGGAGTTACGAGGGCGTTTGAAGAAGGAGGATCTGGTTCGTCGCGAATGGGCGAAGATCAAGGGGGCGCCGGCTCCGGAGGATTTCGGGTTTCGGACGGTGGAGAACAATGCGGACAAGGCGCTTGGGGCGTTGAGTTACGGGACGAAGATCGGGAGGGGATACATGCGTCCGTTCCATGAGACGTATCTTGCGATGCCGCACCTTGATACGGGTGCCTATTTGACGGTTGGTGGTGGTGGCGACATCCCGAATGACAGCCTGACGATCATGGTTCCGTACGCGTGGAAATCGATTGTTGGGGATTACGTTCTTCGGGTGCGGATTGCGGCGCTTGAGAGTGCGCCGGTTGAGCGGAGGTTCATCGAGTTCGGGATCGATCCGCGGAATGGTCAGGTGTTGAGCACGCACGAGGTGACGGGAACGATTGAGCGGCCGCAGACGATCGAGATCCCGGTGAGTTTGACCCGGCGTCATATGGAGCGATCCAACCGCACGTTGTTCATCCGCGAGAAGGGGGTGCTGGACCATTTTCTTGTGACGCGGCGGTTTGTGGATGCGGCGAAGCGACGGAATGGGGTTGGACCGGAGAACGTGTTGTGGGTGGATTCCATGGAGTTGGAGCGGATCCCGGATTCGAGGCGCGGTGAGGCACGGGGTTTGGAGGGGTTGGACGGGCTTTTGGACGGGGAGAAGGTTCCGGCGATCGAGTTGGTGCGAGCTGGGGTTGAGAGATTCTGTCGGGAGGCGTTCCGCGGCCGGCAGCCTGAGGGGGTGTATTTGGACAAGGTGCTGGGTCTGTATTCGGCGCGGGTGAGCAAGGGGGAGAAGCACCTAGAGGCGTTGAAGCATGTTTTGTCGGTTGTGCTGTCATCGCCGCAGTTCCTTTATTTGGCGGAGCCGTCGGAGGAGGATCATCGGAGGCCGTTGACGGGTTTGGAGTTGGCGACGCGGCTTTCGTATTTTTTGCAGGGGGGGCCACCGGATGAGGGGTTGAGGAGGCTTGGGTTGGAGGGGGGATTGGGAGAGGGCGCTAATCTGGAGCGAGAGGCGTTGCGGATCCTTGATGGGCCTGGGTTCAAGGGGTTCACGCAACCGTTTGTGCATCAGTGGCTGAACTTGGATCGGCTTGATTTTTTCGAGGTGAATCGGGAGGTGCATCCTCGGTTTGATGCGAGCACGAAATTGTCGGCGAGGTTGGAGGTGTTGGAGACGTTCGACCACCTGTTCCGGACGAATGGCAGTTTGCGGGATCTGTTGAGGAGTGGGTATGCGGTATTGAATCCTGTGATGGCGCATTTCTATGGGTTTGAGGGGGTGCACGGGGATGGGTTTCGGCGGGTTGCATTGCCGGCTGATTCGGTGCGTGGCGGTTTGTTGGGGATGTCGGCTGTGATGTTCATGGGTGGGAATGGGGAGCGGACTTCGCCGGTGGAGCGTGGGGCGTGGGTGTTGAGGAAGGTGTTGAATGAGCCACCGCCTCCGGCTCCGGCGAATGTGCCCCAGTTGGCTCGTTTGGCGGGCAAGGTGTTGACGACACACGAGCGGTTGATGGCGCA
Organism: uncultured Chthoniobacteraceae bacterium; assembly: GCA_964489645.1. Classification (GTDB taxonomy): domain Bacteria; phylum Verrucomicrobiota; class Verrucomicrobiia; order Chthoniobacterales; family Chthoniobacteraceae; genus JBEEPE01. The sequence goes on from CAZAZT010000047.1 coordinate 21,146, forward strand.
TCAGCAGGATCCTCAGTGTGCGAGTTGTCATCGGAAAATTGATCCGGTGGGGTTTGGTCTTGAGAACTTTGATGCGGTGGGACTGTGGCGGACGGAGGACACGTATCAGGTGAAGGATGAGAATGGGAAACCGGTGAAGGGGGCGAGCAAGACGTGGGAGATCGAGGTGCGTTCGGCGTTGTACAAGGGGCCTTCGTTCAATGGATTTCCGGAGTTGCGAGAGATCGTGGCTGGGCGTGTTGAACCGTTTGCTCGTGGGTTCAGCATGGCATTGATCGAATACGCGATGGGGCGTCCGATCGGTTTCCGGGATGAGGCGTTGGCGGATGCGATGGTTGGGCGGGCGCGCGGCAGGGATTATGCGGTTCGGGAGTTCGTCCTTGGATTGGTCCGGAGTGAGCATTTCCGGATGAAGTGAGTGTTGAAGAATCTCTGGGGATGCGGGTGGATGAATGAATTTTGAATGATTGAACGATATGGAAACACGCCGTCATTTTTTGAGGTCAGGGAGCGCATTGGTTGCGTTGCCGTTTTTGGAATCCTTTGGTTTTCGGCGATTTGCTTCGGCAGCTTCCGTGAGTGGTCCGGCGAAGCGATTGATCTTTTTGGGTTTTGGATGGGGGGTCACGGAGTCGACTTGGTACCCGGACATCAAGAATCCGGGAGTGGATTACGAGCTTCCGAAGGGATTGGCTCCGTTGGCGCGGCACAAGTCGGACATCACGGTGGTCCAGGGGTTATGGAACAAGTACGCGAACGAGGGGCATTGGGGCAGCACGTTATGGTTGACGGGGGCGAACCGGTATTCGCAGCCGGGTCAGAGCTTTAGCAACAGCATCAGTGCGGACCAGGTTGCTGCGGCGAAGTTGGGGGTGCACACACGATTTTCGTCGTTGCAGTTTTGCGGGGCTGAGACGGGGGATCCGTCTGGGCACGGGCCGGGTTTGTCGTTGGCGTGGGATGTGAGTGGGAAGCCGGTGGCGGGATTGAATGGGCCGTTGGCGGCGTATCATCGGTTATTCTCTCGGGACGATGTTCCGATGGATCGGCAGCGGGATTTGTTGGCGGAGAAGCGGAGCGTTTTGGACACGGTGTTGGAGGGGGCGCGTTCGTTGAAGCGCGGGTTGAACCGCTCGGATTCAGCGAAGGTGGACGAGTATTTCCAGAGTGTGCGGGACATCGAGGTGCGGTTGACGAAGGAGGAGCAATGGATGGAGGTGCCGCGTCCGAAGGCGCCATTTGGCGAGCCGACGACATTTTCGAAGGGGCGCGACGAGATCAAGTTGATGTACGACATCATGATTGCGGCGATGCAGACGGACAGCACGAGGGTGCTGACGTATCGGCAACCGGTGGCGAGTTTGCTGACGAGTTTGGACATCAAGGTGTTTCCGCACGACATGAGCCATTACCACACGACGTTGGGCGAGAAGTTGGACGCATCGCAGCGGAGGGACATTGCCCAGAGCGAGTTACTGGCGGGATTCATCGACCGATTGAAGTCGGTGAAGGAGGTGGATGGGACCCGGTTGTTCGATCACGTTGCGGTGGCGTACGGCAGCAATATCCGGACGGGGCATGAGTTGAGCAATTGTCCGACGATCCTGACGGGTGGCGGTGCGGGTTTGAAGTTAGGGCAGAGCGTGGTGGCGTCGAAGGACACTCCGTTGTGCAATGCGTGGTTGACGCTTTTGCATGGGATTGGCGTGGAGGTGGAGCGTCACGGCGACAGTTCGGGATTGTTGAAGGAAGTGATGGCGTGAGGCGCGTTCAAGTGGGAGAGGGCGAGGACTGGTGAGGCTGGCGCGTGAGGGGAGGGCGTCGTCCTTGGGTTGGCGGTTACGGTTGTCCTGGGGTTGGGTTGGTTTTTTTGAGGCGGATTGAGCGGCCTGGGCGTTGGCCGGTCATTTTGCCTTCACGGAGGATGGGGATGCCTGAGACGAGGACGGAGTGGAAGCCTTCGCTGAGGTGGTGAGGGTCACCGACTTCGGAGCGGTCAGCGACGGCGTTCGGGTTGAAGATGGCGAGGTCGGCAATGGCGCCGGGTTGGATGCGTCCGCGTTCGGGGATTTTGAAGGTCTCGGCGGGGAGGCTTGTCATTTTGCGGACGGCTTCTTCGAGGAGGAAGGTACCGTTATCGCGGACGAATTTAGCGAGGACGCGGGCGTTGTTCCCGAAGCTGCGCGGGTGGGGCATGGCTTCGCCGAGTCGGCGCGGGCTTCCGTCGCTGGCGATCATGGTCATGCGGTGGGAGAGGAAGGCGGCCATGTCGGAGTCGTTCATGTTTTGGAAGACGCCGCTTCCTCCTCCATTGGCTTCGATGTCGAGGAGGAGTTGGGTTTGGTTTTCGAGGGAATCCGAGCCGAGTTTTGCTTGGGCGGCTTCGGGGATTGTTTTGCCTTGGAGGGAGGGATCGGCGTCGTATTTGGCGATGATGGCGTAGGTGTAATCTTTTCTACCGAGGCGTTCGCGCATGTTGGCCATTTCTTGGAGGATGGCCTCGCGTTGTTCGGGGTTGGCGATGCGTTGGCGGAAGGCGTCTCGGCCGCCTTCGCGGGAGGCATCGGGGAGGAGTTGGGCGAGGCCGGTGCTGGAGTAGGTGTAGGCGTAGCAGTCGTGGGAGATTTGCAGGCCTTGGTTTCTGGCGGAGTCGAGTTTTGCCAAGACGTCTTTGGCGCGGCCCCAAGCGGCTGGGCCGCTGAGTTTGAGGTGGGAGATCTGGGCGGGGATATCGGCTTCTTTGGCGATGCGGATGACTTCTTCGATGGCTTCGAAGATGCGCGAGGTTTCGTAGCGCATGTGGGATGCGTAGATTCCGCCGTGAGCGGCTGCGGTTTTTGCGAGGTCGACGAGTTCCTCGGTGTCGGAGAAGGAGCCGGGGACGTAGATGAGACCGGTGCTGAGGCCGAGTGCGCCTGCGCGGAGGGCTTCTGCGAGGAGCGAGCGCATGCGTTCCTGTTCCTCTGGGGTGGGCGGGCGGCGGAGGATGCCGCCCATGGCTTTTTCTCGGAGGGTGTTGTGTCCTGCGAGGGTGGCGACGTTGATGGCAGGGCGGGTTTGATCGACGGCGTCGAGGAAGGCTTGGATGTTGGAGGAGGAGAGGCCGCAGTTACCGGTGACGATGGTGGTGACGCCCATGCGGACGAAGTTTTCGGCGTCAGGGATGGAGAGGATGTCATCGCCTCCGACGGCGCCTTTGACCTCCTTTTCGGCGTGGGTATGGACGTCGATGAAGCCTGGGGTGACGGTGAGGTTTTCTGCGTCGATGGTATCTGCGGCGGGGTCTGTGATGGTTCCGACGGCGAGGATTTTACCGTCTTTGATGGCGATATCGGCTTGGGTTGGAGGGGAGCCGGAGCCATCGATGACGGAGGCGTTCTTGATGAGGAGATCGATTTTGTTGTCGGGTGGGGTTGGTGTGGGCGGTGCGGGTTCGGGTGGGGTTGAGGTTGGGGTGGGTGGTTTGGTTTTTGGTTGGGTGAGGGGTTGGGAGGATTTTGTGGGGGGCGAGATTTTTTTGGGTGAGGGGGTGAGTTTGGATGGGGCGCTTGGTTTTTGGGGCGCGGTTTTTTTCTGGGGGGTGAGTGCTTGGGTGGCGTCGAGGGAGAGGAGGGCGAGGAGGGTTGCGACGACGAGGAGTGTGGGGCGCATGGGGGAGTGGGGGAGCAGTTCTCAGGCTGGTTGATGGTGATGCGGGGAGGGTGAAAAGTGAATGGACGCTGCGATGTTTAGCTTTATCCTAAAGATGTGTCGGAAGCTCGGAGATATTTCAAAGAAGTCCGTTTTAGGCAGTTGCGAGCCTTGATGGAGGTGGCGGAGACGGGGAGTTTCACGGAGGCGGCGGAGCGGTTGGGGTTGTCGATCCCTTCGGTTTGGCAGCAGATTCGAGCGTTGGAGGATGAGTTTGAGTTGGAGTTGGTTGTGCAGTCTGGGAAGGGGGTTCGGTTGACGGGGGACGCGGAGGAGATGGTGCGGATGGTGGCGCCGTTGGTGGAGGGGTTTGACCAGATCCGGGAGCGGTTTGGTAATCGGTCGGGGCAGCGGGAGAAGCGGGTGGTTGTTGCGACGACGCCATCGTTGTTATCGAACGAGTTACGGATGGTGGTTGCGGCGTATCGTCGGGAGTTCCCGGAGGTGAGGTTGAGTTTTTTGGAGCGTCCTTCGCGGGAGGTGTTTCCTTTGTTGTTGGAGGGTGAGGCGGATGTGGCGATTTTGGGTTTAGCGGATGAGGTACCGCGGTTGGCGAACTGCGAGTATCATCATTGGTTGGACTACCCGTTTGTGGTGATGTTTCCGGAGGGGCATGGTTTGGGGCGGAGGAAGGTGTTGGATTTTCGGGCATTGTCTGAGCATCCGTTGTTGCTTCCGAATCCGAGCACGAACTCGCGGCTGCGTGTGGATCATTGTTTTGCGGCGGCGGGAGTGGGCGAGGTGAAGGCGGTGATTGAGAGTGCGAATGCGTTGGTTTTGGCGGGGTATGTGCGGATGGGGTTGGGGGTGGCTTTGACGTCGATCAGTCCGTTGTTGTTGCGTGATTTGGAGCGGGCGGAGGGAGGCGAGCGATTGGGGTGGCGGGATGTGTCGGGGTTGGTTGGGAGGGATTCGGTTTATGTGGTGAGGAGGATGGGACGGTTTTTGGCGCAGCACGTGGCGGATTTCCGGGATCGCGTGTTACGGGCAAGGCCGTGGGGTGAAGTGGTTTGAGATGTTGGAGATTGCGGTTGATTGGGTTGGGGTGGGTGGGTGAGATTTGCGGGATGAGCCGTTCGAATGTGACGAAGTTTTTGGTGGGTGTTTGGGTGGTTGGGGTGATGTGGGGTGGGGATGTGTCGCATGGGCAGGGGGCGGGTGGGGATGCGCGGTCTGCGGCGGAGCCGTTGTTGGGGATGGAGGTGACGAATTTGGAGAAGCTGATCCGCGACGTGCGTGGGGATGTGGTGACGAAGTACGAGGCGGGTTTGGGGGAGTTGCAGATGGGGT
>CAZAZT010000048.1:0-25899 GCA_964489645.1 uncultured Chthoniobacteraceae bacterium
TGTCCGCCGCTCAAAAACTCATCGAACAAGGCCGCTCCGAAGGCATCCGCGAAGGAATCATCGAAGGCAAATCCGAAGGGCTCCGCGAGGGCATCTTGGAAGGAAAACGCGTGGGCATTTTGGAGGGCAAACGCGAAGGACTCCGAGAGGGCAAGCACGAGGGCGAGCGTGGAGGAATCACCGCCTCGCTGCTCCAAAACCTCCAAATCCGCTTCGGTCCCATCCCAGATTCAATCCGATCCCAACTCTCTTCCATCACGTCGCTTGAGCGCCTCATGAACCTTCTCTCGGTCAGCATCCAGTGCCGCTCATTGGATGCATTCCGAGAGAGCCTCTCGCTAACCAATTCGAACTGAGTCACGAAGGTGCCAAGTTCTGGATTAAGGCGATGAATACGTTGAGGAATCGAGGGATGCAGGACGTGTTGATTGCTGTGGTCAATGAGCTCATGGGCCTCCCAGAGGCAATCACGGCGATTTTCCCTCAAGCGCCTGTACAAACGTGCACTGTGCCCCGCCAAATCACATAATCCGCTTTCATCCCCACCATCCCTGCGCCAAAACACTCCACTCACCATGAAAGCATTGCTCCTCTCCGAATACAAAAAGCTCGCTTGCACCACCGTCGACGACCCCGTCATCGGCCCCGACGACGTGCTCGTCAGCGTCAAAGCCTGTGGCATCTGCGGATCAGATATCCATGGCTATGACGGTTCCACCGGACGCCGGATTCCCCCCTTGGTCATGGGACACGAGGCCTCAGGCATCATCGCCGATGTCGGAACCAACGTGAAAAATCTCCGCGTCGGTCAACGCGTCTCATTCGACTCCACGGTCTCCTGCGGTAACTGTCGCTTCTGCCAAGCCGGACAGATCAACCTCTGCGACAATCGACAAGTCCTCGGCGTCTCGTGCGGCGAGTTCCGTCGGAACGGTGCCTTCGCGGAGTTCGTATCCGTACCAGCGAGAATTGTTTATCCGCTCCCCGACCAACTCGGCTTCAACGAAGCCGCAATGATCGAAGCCGTCTCCATCGGTGTGCACGCCGTCAACCTGACCCCCGTGTCTCTCGGGGACTCCGCAGTCATCATCGGCACCGGAATGATCGGATTGTTGACCCTGCAGGCCGCTCGCCTCGCCGGATTCCGCCGCATCATCGCCGTCGACACCGAAAATTCAAAACTCGCCCTCGCACGCGAACTCGGCGCAACCGACACCTTCAACCCCAAGGAAGCCGACATCCCAGAAGCCGTTCGCAGCGTCACCGGCGGCGCAGGGGCCGATGCCGCATTCGAGTGCGTCGGGGCGAACGCCACCGTCCTCTCCGCCATCAACTCCGTCCGAAAGGGCGGCACAGTCACTCTCGTGGGCAACATCACCCCGAAAACAGAACTGCCACTCCAAGTCGTTGTTTCCAGACAACTTCGACTCCAAGGTTCCTGCGCTTCATCCGGAGAGATCCCCGCGTGTATCGACCTCCTCGCACGGAAGGACATCAAGGTGGACAAGATCATCTCCGCTGTCTCATCCCTCGAAGAAGGCCCCTCATGGTTCGACCGCCTCTACAAAGGCGAACCCGGCGTGATGAAAGTGATCATCACCCCCAACGCATAACACCCCCACCCATCCCGTACGAAAGGCGCCCTCAAAATGGGCGCCTTTTTTCGTGTCATCCAACAAACCTCTCGCGCCCCACCACCACTGCGCCCCAAGCCCAACCCGCAAACAGCAGCAGGTCCTCACCGCGCTCTCGCCAAAACCTCGCGTTCTCGACGCAGCAAAACGATGCCCCCCAAAGCGATGAAGGCGGCCACACCCATGGCTGGCGGTGGCGCCACCTCCATCCAGATCGCCATAAGGAACCCCGCAGTGACCGAAAAAACCGTCACAGCCAACGCAACAAACAACCGCATCCGATAACCTCCGCCCCAAGCCCAACCCGCCGCCACCGGTACAGTCGTCATCACCAGCACCGGCAAGATGCCCATCGCACGAAATCCCAGAACAGAGGTCGCCGTCAACATCACCACCACCAGCCCATTCCAAACACCCACCCGAATACCACCCGCTCTCGAAAACCCCGCATCGAAAGCCGTCATCCTCAATCGCTTGCCCCCCATCGCCTCCAGACATCCACCAATCAGGGCAAGCCCCAACGGACCGACCCAAACCGACCCCACACCATCCCCCTCCACCAACAAAAGATCCCCATTCAAAACGCATTCCGCATCCAAATGAACATTCCGACCCAGCACACCGACCCCCAAAACCCCTAGCCCGAAGGCAATTCCATAAACCGCCCCCAAGGCCGCATCCGCCCGCATCCGAGGCACCCGAGCCAATCGCCCAGCAACCCAAACCGAAAGCCATCCCGAGATTCCCGCTCCCAAAAATGGCGCGAAACCCCTCACCTGACCCGTTACCGCGTAAGCCGCAACCATGCCCGGTAAAACACTGTGGCTGACCGCGTCCCCCGCCATCGCCATCCCCCGCAAGAACAAGTGAACGCCCAACCACGTGCAAATGCAACTGATGACCAGCGCATGCACATACGGAGTGAAGAACACCTCCCCATGCAACAACGTCCCAGCCATCGATTCCCACACGCCGCCGGAAGGGAAGAAGCTCGCGCTCATCGAGCCCACCTCCCTCGCACCGCCACCGATAGGATCAACAACGCTCCCGCACAAACCGCTGCCGCCGCTCCACTCGGAACCCCCGATCCCAACGAGGAGAGGATCCCCCCACCCAAACCAGAAAGCCCCCCAACAACCGCTGCAAACAGCGCCACGCCACTGAACCCGCGCGCCATCAACAACCCGCACAAAGCCGGCACGATCAACATCGCGCCAACCAACACCGCTCCCATCGCTTGGATCGAAACCGCAACGCTCACCGCCAACCCCGACATGAAAATCTCACGAACACCCCAGCGACGCCCCACCGAAACCAGTCCCGTCACCTCCGAAAAGCACCACGCCATCAACGGCCTACGCCCAACCACAAAACCCGAAACCACAACAATCGCCAATCCCACCAACCCCATCAACTGTCCGCCACCCAACAACGACGCCTGACCAAAAAACACCCGATCCAAACCCGCTGTCCGCGCTCCACCAATGACCTGCAAACGGCCGATCAAGAACAACCCGAGCGACAACGCGCCAGCCAACATCACCCCCGCCGCCGCATCACCCCGCATCCGAACCACTCGCCCCAACCACGGAGTCACCCACGCCCAAACCATCGCCATCCCGCCCGCCGCGATCACCGTCACCAACGAATCTCGCTCGCCCCCAAGCAGCAACCCCACCGCAGCCCCAGGCAACACCGCGTGCGCCATCACATCCCCCATCAAGGCCGATCTCCGCAGGTTCAACACCACACCCAATAACCCCAACACCATCCCCGACGCCACCATTCCCAAAACCGGGACCCACGCCCCTGAACCCATCCCCCCCGTTCGAAGGTCAGCCGAAGAAATCGCCATGGCATCCATCGCACTCGCACCCCACAGCAACACCCCCAACCACCCACAGCATCGAACCATCCCCCTCATGAATCTTCCTCCATGAAACCATGATACGCGCCACGATATGCAGCGCTCCGCAACACTTCCCGAACCTCACCCTCACTCCCAACCCGCCCATCCGACAGGAAAAGCGCTCGGTCAAAGTACCGATGCAAGCTGCCCATATCATGGTGGACCGCAAGGACCGTCCCTCCTGACAAAGCCACTCGCCGCAACTCCCCAGCAATCAGTTCCTCCGTCCGAGCATCCACTCCAGCGAACGGCTCATCCAAAACCATCACCTGCGCCCTCTGAGCCAATGCCCTCGCCAAAAATACCCGCTGTTGCTGACCACCCGACAACTCGCCGATCAGACGGGACGCCATCCCCTCCATGTCCACCTTCGCCAACGCCTCTTCCACCGCAGCGGCATCCGCCGCATTACGCCGCCTCCACCACCGCTTGCGAACATCGCGCCCCATCCACACCACCTCGGAAACGGTCACAGGAAAATCCCAAGCGACATCCTCCCGCTGAGGAACATAGGCGATACTCCGATAGCCCGGAACCACCTCATCGCCCTCCCCTCGGAGATCCCAATCCACGCGTCCAGAAACCCCTTCCCCCAAACCCAAGACCGCTTTCAGGAACGTCGATTTGCCCGCCCCGTTCGGGCCAATCACCGCGGTCAAACTGCCCCCTGGAAACGTCGCATCCACGCCCCGGAGGACCTGACGCACCCCGTATCCCGCAACCAACCCTCGAACCGCCAGAACCGGCCTCGCTCCCCCCTCACTCATCGCAACCCCTCCACAATGGTCCGCAAGTTGTGTCGCATCATCCCCAGATAACCGCCAACCCCCTCCGCATCACCGCCAAATCCCGACGCCCCCCGCTCGAACGCTCCCAACGAATCCGAGAACAACTCACCCCCAATCTTCACCCCAGCCAACTCCGCAATCCGCTTCATCGCAGCCGAAGGCACCGAACTCTCCACGAACACCGCTTTCACCGCCTGCTGCCGGATGAAAGCCGTCAATCGACTCACATCCGCAACCCCAGCCTCCGCAACCGTCGATAGCCCCTGCAATCCAACCACTTTCAAACCGAACGCTCTCCCCAGATAATTGAACGCATCATGCGAGGTCACCAATACCCGGCGCCCTTCAGCCACCCGCCCCACCTCCCCTCGGCCCCATTCAACCAACCGCTCCACACCCGCCTGGAACGCAGCCACTCCCTTCGCCGTCGACTCCCCCCCCCTCATTCCATGCTCCGCCAAAACCCGCCCCAAATAAGCCACCACCCCCGCCCAAACCATCGGATCGCCCCAAACGTGAGGATCCGGTAACTCCACACCCGCCTCCGGAAAGATCAACCGCTCCCGAAGCACCCCCTTCCCCAAATCCACCACCAACGCCCCCTTGGCCGCACCAGACACCAACTCCCCCAACCGCCCCTCCAACCCCAATCCGTGATGCACCAAAACCCGCGCCCGCTTCACCGCAACCAGATCCCCCGGACGAGCACGGTACAGATGCGGATCCACCCCAGCCCCCATCAACGTCCGAACCGCAACACCCTCGCCCAAAACCCTCCGAACCGCGTCCGCCGCAATCGTCGTCGTCGCAACAATCCCCTCCTCCGTCGATTCCCCCGCTGCAATCCCAAACCCCGCCAAGCCAGCAATTGACGCAGCAAAAAAGACACGCCGTGAAACCGCTCCAGAAGACGCACAGACGCTCATGGGAAAGATGTTAGCCCCCTACCTCACAGTGTCCACTGACAATGTTAGGCCCGGCTAACAATCCTTTTGCGACCATCGACCTGCGTTTTCCTCCATGACGCACGCAATCCAATGGGTAGATATCTACAAAACCCCAAACACCCCCCCCACCCCGTCATGATCCGACCGACGCTTCTCGCCTCCCTCCTCGTCATCCCCGCTCTCCTCCTAGGAACAGCCCTCGGCGCAACCAACGAATCCGTCGACTTCAGCCGAGACGTCCGCCCCATCCTCTCGGACAACTGCTTCTCTTGCCACGGGTTCGATGCCAAAAAGCGCAAGGCCGATCTCCGCCTCGACACCCCAGAAGGAGCCTACGCAGCAAAAGACGGAGTCCAAGCGATCAAACCCGGCGACCCGACCAACAGCGCCGTGATGCAACGCATCCTTTCAAAGGATCCCGAGGAAATCATGCCCCCCCCAGATTCCCACAAAAAGCTCACCCCCGCTCAAATCGACACGATCCGCCGCTGGATCGTGGCAGGCGCTCCCTACCGCAAACACTGGAGCTTCGAACCTCCTTCAAAACCCGCCCTCCCCTCGGTTCCTCCTGGAATCGCTCCCATCGATGTTCTCATCCAACGCGAACTCACCAAACACGGCCTGTCCCCAAATCCCGAAGCCACCAAAGAGCAACTCATCCGCCGCGTCACACTCGACCTCACCGGATTGCCCCCAACCCCAACTGAAATCGACGCGTTTCTCGCGGATCGTTCTCCCGACGCATACCACCGCGTCGTCGACCGCCTCCTTGCCTCCACCCGCTACGGTGAACACATGGCCAGATACTGGCTCGATGCCGCTCGGTACGGCGACACACACGGTCTCCACCTCGACAATGAACGGAGCATGTGGCCCTACCGCGACTGGGTCGTCAAAGCCTTCAACGATAACCTCTCATTCGACCGGTTCACCGTCTGGCAACTCGCAGGAGACCTCCTCCCAAACGCCACCCGCGAACAACGCGTCGCCTCCGGTTTCAACCGCTGCAATGTGACCACCAGCGAAGGTGGTTCCATCGGCGAGGAATGGCTCTTCCGCTATGCCGTCGATCGCACCGAAACCACCATGGCCGTCTGGATGGGACTCACCGCAGGCTGCGCCGTCTGCCACGACCACAAGTTCGATCCCATCACGACCAAGGATTTCTACTCGATGTACTCCTTCTTCTACAGCGCAGCGGATCCTGCCATGGACGGGAATATCCTCCTCACTCCACCCGTCCTGCAACTCGCCACGCCAGAACAGGAAACCGAACTGAAACAGATCGACCAATCGATCGCCGAAAAGCAGAAGGCCGTTCGCGAATCGCTCGCAAAAATCCAATACGCAGACCCCGCAACCCTCAATCCGCCGCCAACCGCCAAAACAGAAGAATCCGTCTGGTTCGATGACGACTTCCCCGCAGGTGCCAAGGTCGAGAACTCCGGAGGTGCCACCACGTTTGTCAGCAGCGAACAAGGACCTGTGCACTCGGGAAAACGGGCCCTCAAGCGCTCCGCAACCGGACTTGCACAAGACTTTTACGCAAAAGGCCCCTCCTTCAACATCCCAGCAAACGGCACCTTCTCGGTGTGGTGCCAACTCGACCCCGCAACCCCACCCAAGGCCATCATGGTGCAATTCCACTCCGGTGGCTGGAACCACCGCGCCGTCTGGGGCCAACACGAAACCATCCCCTTCGGAAAACCCAACACCACTGAAAAAGTCTTGCTCGGCAAACTCCCAGAAACCGGGAAATGGACCCGCCTCGAGTTCAATGCCGACAAACTCGGACTCAAACCCGGTATGAAGGTGGACGGCTTCGCCTTCACCCAGTTCGACGGAACCGTGTTCTGGGACAGACTCGCGCTCACCCACAAAACCGACCCAGCCAATGACCCCGCATGGTCCTGGGAGGTTTGGAAACGAAAAAACCAAGGAACTCGCGTGACCGACCTGCCCGGAGACCTGCAGAACATCGTTCGCGGGAAAAAGCCCGAAGAGTGGGGAGAAAAGGACACCAAGCGGATCAAGGATTGGTGGCTCGAAAACGTCTGCGCCGAGGCCCGACCTCTCATCGAAAAAGTCAAAGCCGAGCGCGTTGCCCTCGAGTCGAAAAAAAAGACCCTCGCAGACGCCATCCCAACCACCCTCGTCATGGCGGACCTCCCGCAACCCCGCCAAGCGCACATCATGGAGCGCGGCCAATACGACAAACCCAAGGACAAGGTGTCGCGAGCAACCCCCGAAGTGTTCCCACCCCTGCCAAAAAAGGAGACCCACTCGCGCCTTGATCTCGCAGAGTGGCTCCTCGCGAAGGAAAACCCGCTCACCGCACGCGTCACCGTGAACCGCCTCTGGCAACAGTTCTTCGGAACCGGCCTCGTCAAAAGCGTGAACGACTTCGGCTCCCAAGGCGACTCTCCCTCCCACCCCGAACTCCTCGATTGGTTGGCCGTCACGTTCCGCGAAGACGGTTGGGACATCAAACGGTTCGTCCGAATGCTCGTCACCTCCACCACCTACCGGCAATCCGCCGTCGCAAACCCGACGCTTCTCGCCAAAGATCCAGAAAACCGCCTGCTCGCACGCGGCCCGCGATTCCGGATGGATGCCGAAGTGCTCCGCGATTCCGCACTCTTCATCTCAGGCCTCCTCAATCCGAAAATCGGCGGCAAAGGCGTCCGAACCTACCAACCCGACAACATCTGGGAACCCGTCGGCTTCTCCGGAAGCAACACCGCACGCTATACCCGGGACAACGGCGATGCCCTGTATCGCAGGAGCCTCTACACATTCTGGAAACGCACCGCCCCGCCACCTTCCATGACAACCTTCGACGCTCCCCCTCGGGAAAGCTTCTGCCTGCGACGAGAACGCAGCAACACCCCCCTCCAATCGCTCGTTCTCATGAACGACATCCAACACGTCGAAGCCGCGCGCAACTTCGCGCAGCGCATCCTCGTCGAAGGAGGAAAATCCGATCCCGAACGACTCGCGTTCGCCTGGCGCTCCACCACCGGCAGACCGCCTTCCGCGAAAGAATCCGAACTGGTCCTCAATACCCTCGAGAAGCAACGCGCCCGCTATGCGTCCACTCCGGAGGATGCAGCGAAACTCATCACGTTCGGAGAATCAAAACCCGCCGCCAACATCCCCGCTCCTGAACTCGCAGCGTGGACCCTCACCGCCAACCTGCTCCTCAACCTCGACGAAACCCTCAACAAATAAGCGTCATGGACCCTCTGCATTCACACCTTCTCAATCTCACCCGTCGCCGGTTCATCACCGATTCAGGCCTTCGCGTCGGCGGAATCGCACTCGCAGGTCTCTTGGCCCGAGACGCATCCGCAACCGCAACAAAAGTTCATGCGACCATCCCCGGCTTCCCGCACCACACACCAAAAGCCAAGCGGATCATCTACCTTCACATGAATGGGGCTCCCTCCCAACTGGACCTCTGGGACTACAAACCCCAACTCAAACCGCACTTCGACAAAGACCTTCCCGATAGCATCCGGAACGGTCAGCGCATCACGACCATGACTTCCGGCCAGGCGCGATTCCCCGTCGCCCCAAGCCAGTTCAACTTCGCGCAACACGGGAAATGCGGCCGCTGGGTCAGTGAACTCCTGCCGTACACCTCGCAAGTCGTTGACGAACTCGCCGTCATCAAATCGGTCAGCACCAGCGCCATCAACCATGACCCCGCCTGCACGTTCGTCATGACCGGTAGCGAGATCCCAGGGAAACCAAGCATCGGTTCATGGCTCAGTTATGGCCTGGGAAGCGAGAGCGACGATCTCCCCTCCTTCGTCGTTCTAACCCCAAAAAGCGCGGGCGGACAGGCCCTGTTCACCCGGATGTGGAGCAGCGGCTTCCTCCCATCCCGCCACACCGGCGTCGCGCTCAGAGCCGCCGGCGATCCCGTCCTTTACATCCAAAATCCCCCCGGCGTCACCCCAACAGACCGACGCCTCATGCTGGATGCCCTCAACGCCATCAACACCGGAACCCACCAGCAACTCGGCGACCCCGAAACGCTCACGCGCACAGCCCAATATGAAATGGCCTTTCGCATGCAAGCCAGTGTCCCAGAACTGGTTGATCTCTCAAAAGAAACAGACGCCACTCTCTCCCTGTACGGCCCCGAAGTGAAAGAGCCCGGATCATTCGCCCACACCGCACTCCTCGCCCGTCGAATGGTCGAACGCGGCGTCCGCGTCGTTCAAATCCTCCACCGCGGCTGGGACCAACACAACAACCTGCCAAAAGATATCGCTCGTCAGTGCCAACAAACCGACCAAGCCTGTGCCGGACTCATCCTCGACCTCAAATCAAGGGGCATGCTCGACGACACACTCGTCGTTTGGGGAGGCGAATTCGGGCGCACCGTGTACTCACAAGGCACCCTGACCCAAACGAACTACGGTCGCGATCATCACCCTCGCTGCTTCACCATGTGGATGGCCGGCGCAGGGATCAAAGGCGGGATCAGCTTCGGTGAAACCGACGACTTCAGCTACAACGTCATCAAGGACCCCGTCCACCTCAACGAACTCAACGCCACCATCCTCCACCTCATGGGAATCGACCACCGCCGGTTCACCTACAAGTTCCAAGGTCTGGACCAACGCCTCACTGGCGTCGAAGAGCGAAGGGTCATCAGCGAACTGCTTTCGTGACCCCCTCGCGACACCCTCCCACCCTACTTCGCAGGGAACAGACTTCTCACGGTGTAAGTCGTTGGCCCATGTGATAATCTGACTCCAGAACTGGTGAAACCCACCGGATTGAAACGGTACTGTCGTCCCGCAACCAACCCAGGCACTTTCATCTTCACCCGCTTCCGATCCGCGCTCCACTCCACCTCGGAAATCTTCACCGGCCCCAGTCCGACCTCCGGACCTCCATAGTTCGAGTCGTACTGATACGTGTAGCTCTCCATCCCGAACGCGCCGGAAACCGTCCCCGCCACAGGATCCACCGGTCGGGTGAACTCGACATCGAACCCGTCAGCAGCCAATCGCATCGAGCGAATCGCAAACACCGCGCTCCCATCGTAAACGATCCGTTGCAAACCCTCCATCGCCCCCGCCCACTCGCGCATCGTCTGTCCCACGTACAACACCCGACCATCCGGAGAAAGCGCCATCCGGTTCGACCCATTCCTCAACCCCTTGTTCGAATAAAAATCCGTGCAAGCCCCCTGCACCACACCCCCCACCCGATCAACCATCACACGGATGATCCGCGGCGCAGCAGCATCCGCCACCAATAACTGACCGCCAAAAGGACCGAACCGTTCATCCCTTGGCAGGGCCATCGGCTCCGCAGGCGAACGCGAAAATCCATACGGGAACTCGATCGCCGCACGCTCCCGCATCGAATCAAGATCCGACATCGACTCCTTCAAAGGGTCCCGCTTCGCGTCCTTTGCAACAAACGCAGGATCCCAGACCAACGAGGACGGATGTCCATAGAACTTGCCCTTCTCAACGAAATACAACGGATTCGTCGAACGGAAATCCCCTTGATTGTCCGTGACCCACAAACTCCCATCCGGCTCCACTCCAATCCCATTCGGTGAACGGAAACCCTTGGCGTAAGGCTCCACCACACCCTCCTTCGACACTCGCACCACCCACCCACGATACGGAACCGAAGCGAAGTTCCGCCCCCGCCGACTCACCTCCGAAAACTGCCCACGCGTGTGCTCG
The DNA here is from genome assembly GCA_964489645.1 of uncultured Chthoniobacteraceae bacterium. Classification (GTDB taxonomy): domain Bacteria; phylum Verrucomicrobiota; class Verrucomicrobiia; order Chthoniobacterales; family Chthoniobacteraceae; genus JBEEPE01. The sequence continues at coordinate 10,999 of CAZAZT010000048.1, forward strand.
AACGTGAACCCAGAATGCGACGCCGTGTTCAACGCGACAAACCATCCGCCCCGACCATCCGGCACCGGCCCAGCCGTCACCTCGTGGTAGGCCCCGCTCAAGTTGAATGACGCAACCGTCTCGTACGCATCCGCTAACCCATCCCCATCCACATCCCGGATCCGCGTCAACTCAGGCATCTGGCTCACCAACACTTCGTTCTCGCCCGTCACATAAAGCCCATTCGCATTATGCAAAGATTGATCCGAGAACACTTTCCACTGGAAATCCGCCGCCTTCTCCGCCGGCTTCGCCATCAACACACCCGATCTCCGCGTCAAGACCACCAAACGTCCAGACGGCGTAAAACCCAGCCCCCCGATTTCAGGAGCGATCCCCTTGGGCATGGGGATCTCCTCCACCTGATAGGGAGCGTCCTGCCCGAAAACCAGCGAACCCAATGAAACACCCAAAATCACCGAACAAATGATGCGTGCTGTCATAACCATCAACATTTTTTGGACTGCAAAACTCTCTCTCCTTGATTCACTTACTTCGACCCGCTCGCCGTGCTCACCCGGACCTTCAATACCCCTCCGTCCGACCGAGAAACGCCCCCGATCTGCGCACCTTTCCACTCAGGCGCATCCGATCTCCCTTCCGAACTCACCTCGAGCTCAAACCCACCATCCACCAGCATCACCCTCTCGCGAAGGATCTTCCCCCCCAGCCGATACCGGAAAACAGGGGCTGACGCCTTCATCTCATACCCCAAAAACTCGGGAACCCCTTCCCCCATGGGATGCTGCCCCACCGCTTTGAAAACCACATCCCCCACCAGTTTAGGGATATACATCTTCGCACGATTCCCTCCCGGCTCCTTGCCCCAGTAAGGATTCATATCCAAAAAGCCCCCTCGCCAAACGTACATCAAACGGCACTCCGTCGAATCCCACACGTAAGCGAAACGCTCTCCGTGACTGACCGCAATCGCCCCAGCAATCCCCTTCTCCGGATTCACCGTGCCGGGCAGATCGTTCCGCGTCTTCGGGTCATACTTCGCCGCAGGCAACCCACGGCCATGGTGCGCGAACACCACCTCATCCAGACCCGGATCCGGCACAAAACTCCTCATCACCAAAGGCTTCTCCATGGTGCCCATCGGGAAATGGGTGACCCCCGCCTGCTGCAACGCATCCGGCACCTGATCGCCCGCAATCTTCTCCCGTACCGATTTCTCCAACTTACCCCCAGCGGCCACCACACGCATCACCCCACGCATCGTGAACCAATGCCCTGGGAACGTGCAGATGTACGGATACTCCCCGACCTCCGTCGGCACCACAAATCGCAACCGATCCTCTCCCTGTGGAGGCAGCAACTTTGAGGAAGCGATGATCCCGCCCACCTCAGGCACAAAATGCTTTTCCATCCCATCCAATCCCATCGCGGTCACCCCCGCCAAAATCGCCTGCTCCTGCTTCGGTTCGATGAACACCAAGTTGTGCGGCAGAACGCACCCGTTCTGAAACGTGATCTCAACACGCGAGCCCGCAAGCACATCAAACCGTGTCGTATCAAACTTCACCTGATTCGGTATCACCTTGATCGACACCTTCACCACATCCTCCGACTTCCCCTTCCCCTTCCCCTTCGCCTCCTGCTTCGCCTGCCCTCGCGCCGGAGCCACCGTTCCAGAGAACAACGCGATCCCCATCAAAACCACAACCGATCCATATCCTTTCATATCATTCTTCATCAACGATTTGAACAAACACGCCATCGCTCCGAACGATCACACATCAGCCGGCAACCGATAGATCCGCCGCGCATTCCCTGACCAAAGCGCCGTCCGGAAATCCACCGACCGAGCCGACAGGATCTCCTCCAGCGACCGAACCCAAGCCGTCAACGGCCCACCCAACAAACACACCGGCCAATTCGACCCGAAAACCACCCGGTCCGAACCAAAAGCGTCCAAACAGAAATTCACCACCGGCGCGATATCCGCCGTTTCCCACTCTCCCACCGGCAACGGCTCGATCACCCCAGAGATCTTGCAGAAAACGTTCGGCAACTTGGCCAACGCCTCAATCCCCCGACTCCATTCCGTTGCACCGTGCGCCGGCTTTTTCCACGAAGGCCGCAGCTTCTGCGCAAACGCCTTGGCATCCCCGTTGCCGCAATGATCCACAATGAACCGAGTGTCCGGACATTCACGCGCCATCTGCGCCGCATCTCCCAACTCCGTCGGACGCATGCACAGATCGAACGTCTTACCCAACTCGCCCACCTTGCGAACGTGCTTCAAAAATCCCGAGGCCAACCCGTATCCCTTCGGAGTCTCGTCCGAATGCAACACCCGCCGGAAACCGCGCACGCGAGGATCCTTCCCAACCTTTTCCAGAAAATCACCGAACTCCGCACGAGCAGGGTCACCTCCCAAAATGGCAACTCGGGTCCGACTCCTCCCCCCTCGACACAGCTTCAAGATCACATCCGCCTCCAGATCCGCTTTCTGCCAACCCATATCGATCTCCATGAACATCGCCTTGAACGGGACCCCGCCAATCGCCTTCTCATACTCCTCCTCCCAATAGCGCAGCCCCAACGGAGCCTCACCACGCTTCAACCACGCAGGACTCAACAGGTCCAAATCCCACAAATGCTGATGCGTATCGATGCGGTCCGCCTCTTTCGCAAATGCCGGCGTCAGAGTCCCCGTAAGTCCAGCGATCACCGCTCCAGTAAACTCCCTGCGTTTCATATTCATAGAAGTGAGATTCTTAACCGCGAAAGTGTCTTCAAATCGCAAGCCCTCCGCAAACAAACACCATGATCAGACCGAGGGCCCACTCGCATGGGATTCCAACGCCTCCAACGTGCGCAATGTCTCCGCCGTCGCCTTCACATTGTGCACCCGAAAAATTCTCGCCCCTGCACAAAACGATCGAACCACACACGCCACCGTGCCAGCGTCCCTCGCATCCGCTCCCTCAACCCCCAAGACCTCTCCAATCACGGTCTTGCGCGAAACCGGCGCCAGAACCGGACGCCCCATCGCTACCAATTGTTCCAAACCTGCATAGATCCGTAGGTTGTCCTCACGCTGCTTCGCAAAATCGATCCCCGGGTCCACGATCAACCCGTCGAGACCCATCCCAGCATCCAACGCGAGAGCGATCCTCTGCTCAAAAAATCCGCGCAACTCCCGCCAAACATCCTCATGCACGACATGCGTGTGCCGCACCTTCGGTTCCCCAACCGTGTGCATCAGCACCAACGCAACCCCATGCCGTGCACAACACCGCGCATTCCGTGCATCCGGTAACCCACCAATGTCATTCAACACATCCCCCCCCTCCGACAGGACACGCTCCGCTACCCCCGATCGCCACGTGTTGATGCTCAGCACACGATCCGCACCGATCGTCGGCCATCGCCTCACGAACTCAAGCAACCGCTCAGCCTCCTCCGCCTCCGGGATCGGACCGCGATTCGTGCGCGCGCTCTCCGCACCAACGTCGATCCAATCCGCCCCATCCCTGATCTGCGATACCGCGCGTTCAATCCCCGCTTCCACCCCCTCAACCCCGTCGCCCGAAAAGGAATCAGGCGACAGGTTCACAATGCCCATCACCACCGCTCGCGGCATCTCCACCACTCGACCTCTCAGTTGCAACCTCATTCCGAAACCACCCCACTCGGTAATCCAACCATCGTTCGCCGACGCCCATCAAATCGACAGACCTCGCGATACCCAGCCTCGCGCAACTGTGCGAGTGCCACCTCAAAACCCGCTCCAAGCTCCTCCACAGCATGCGCATCCGAGTTGATCAAACAGGGCACTCCCGCGGAAGCCGCCATCCTCAAGAAAAGCGGCTCGGGGTACACCTCTCGACAATCCTTCCGCAATCCCGCGGTGTTCAACTCGAACACGCTGCCCGCCTCGACCATTGCCTGAACCACCGGTTCATAAAACCGCCCAAGATCCCCTGCCGGCTTGATCCCGAACTTTTTCGGCAAATCTGGGTGCCCGACGAAATCGAACAGACCCGTCAACACCATCTCGCGATAGACCGCCCAGTACTCGCCCCAGATCCGTTCAGGATCCTCCTCTCGGTACCGCCGCAAATACTTCGGGTTATCCACCTCCCACCCCTCCGGCAAATAGTGGACGCTACCGATCAAGAAATCCCACTCCGCCATGCCCGCCAACTCGCGAACCCAGTCCTCACACCCTCGCAAATAGTCCACCTCCAACCCCATGCGAATCCTCAAGTCCGGCACCTCACGCCGCGCACGATCCACCTCAGCGACGTACCGAGGCAACTCCTCCAAAAGCATCCGCCAATCATCGAACTCGACCCGCATCGGAGCGTGGTCCGCAAAGCCGATCTCCTCGAACCCCATCTCCCGCGCCCTCAAAGCGTACTCGACCGGCCATCCCGTCGCATGCCGACACAGCGGCGTGTGAACATGATAATCCGTCAGGACCGAATACGCCGCCCCCAACTCCCGATCCCTCACACCCTCCGCACTCACGGCCTCAGCGTCGGCGCATCCGCCGAAGGAAAATCCTTCGCCACAGGCAACGTGACAGCCCCTGTCCCTGCCCACTCCGTCCCACGCTCCAGCACGTTCTGAAAACCCGCGCACTGGACGGAATCCACTCCGTGCCCCATCGGAGTATGGAACACCCGACCCTTCCCATAACCGATCGTCATCGCCATCGGTTCATCCCGTTTCGTCACCTCACTGTAGGCGGTCGCCAAGATCCGCACATCCTCAGCAGGCCCCCGCAACGCGTGGTACAACTCATCCGACACGTGCTTCCAAACCGGTGGTAAACCCGCCGTGATCGGATGCTTTTCAGACGTCACCTTCACCTGGAACTCATGCTTCGGACCATGCCCACCCCCGCTCCCCGCAGAATCGTCACGAACCACCTTACCCTCCTTCAAATACAGATAGGGACCGTGCCGTTGGTTGCGCCCGCCCCATCCCCCTAATCCGATCATCCGGTTGTACTCCAACCACTCTGGAAACGCGTTGTTCGCCGCATGAACGCACACAAACCCACCCCCCCCACTCACATACGCCTCAAAAGCCTTTCGCACGCCTTCCGGCCACTCCTGCCCGTTGTAGTTGCTCAACACCACTTGGTACTCACCGAACTTCGGCTTCCAAGCGTCCCATTCCGATGCACCGCCCTTCGCCGGACTCGTCGAGACGTCCACCTGAAATCTTCCGCTGACCTCCAGCGCCTGCTTCAAAACCGGCGTCGTCTTCCTCCAGTCATGATTGTTCTGCCCGTCCACGATCAACACGCGGACACGCCCCTCCGCACCATCCACACCCATGCCAACACAAAGGAACCAAAGAGAACCAGCGATCAGGATATTCCGTTTCATAACTTTTAAGGACGCTTCACAAACCGACGCAAACCGCAGACCAATCCCACGACGGAATGCACACGAACACGCAAAAAATCCCAGCGCGCGAGCCGAGTGCAATCCACTCCGTCCACACCATCAAAGACCGTCGCGACCTACGAGATGATCTCGCGCAACACCTTGCCGTGCACATCCGTCAAACGGAAATCACGTCCTTGGAACCGATACGTGAGCTTCAGGTGATCGATCCCCATCAACGCCAACATCGTCGCATGTAAGTCGTGCACCGCCACCGGGTTCTCCACAGCCGCGTACCCGAGCTCATCCGTGTTCCCGTACGTCATCCCACCACGCACCCCACCCCCAGCCATCCACGCAGTGAACCCCTTGTTGTGGTGATCACGCCCACTCCCCCCCTGACTCATCGGTGTGCGCCCGAACTCGCCAGCCCACACGATCAATGTGTCCTGCAACATCCCCCGCTGCTTCAGGTCCGTGATCAACGCCATACACGCACGGTCGATCTCCGCTGCCTTCAATGCCACACCGTCCTTCACCCCACCATGATGGTCCCAATCCTTGTGATACAACTGGATGAAGCGAACACCGCGCTCAGCCAAACGTCTGGCTAAAAGACAGTTCGACGCAAAGGAACCATCCCCAGGCTGGCATCCATACAACTCCAAAACGCTCGCCGGCTCGTCCTTCAAATCCATCAACGCCGGAACGCTGGACTGCATCAGATACGCCATCTCGTACTGCGCGATCCGCGTCGCGATCTCAGGATCCTGTACCCGCCCTCCCAACTCCTGGTTCAACACGTTCACCGCATCCACCACGTCCTTCTGCTGATCCGACGAAACCCCCTTCGGCGTCGTCAAATACAACACAGGATCCCCCTTCCCACGAAGGTGCACCCCCTGGTGCCGACTCGGCAAAAAACCCGATGCCCACTGACGAGCCGCAATCGGTTGATTCTGTCCCCCCTTGCCCAAAGACGTCAGCACCACAAACCCCGGCAAATCGGAAGACTCCGAACCCAGCCCATACGTCAACCACGACCCCATCGATGGTCGCCCCGCAATCTGCGACCCCGTGTTCATGAACATGTGCGCCGGATCATGATTGATCGCGTCAGTGTGCAGCGACCGAACAAAACACATCTCATCGATCACCGAACCGATCTGCGGAAAAATATCGCAGATCTCGATGCCACTCTTCCCGAACCGTTTGAAATCGTGCTGCGGTCCGAAACACGTGAGCTTCGCACCCTGTAACTGCGCGATCTGTTGACCCTTGGTCATGCTCTCCGGCATCGGCTCCCCGTGCATCGCCTTCAACTTGGGCTTCGGATCGAACGTCTCAAGATGCGATGGCCCACCCGCCATCGTGAGATAGATCACACGCTTCGCCCTCACCGGCAGATGTGGCTGCCGCAAAACCCCTTCCAACGGCTTCCCCGCTGCTCGCGCATCCACTCCCAATAACGACGCCAATGCCGCAGCGCCCAACCCCGTGCCCGCGCGCCCCACAAACGTCCGGCGCGTAAGATCTTCAGCCACCAACTGACCCAAACCGTTCTTCAAAAATGTGTGCTTCATCATATGGAGGATTTGTTCGCGTCTCTCGTCTCAAAATCTGGAAACCGTCTCGTGCAGGTTCAAAAGCACTCGCGCAACACTCGTCCAAGCCGCGATCTCCGCCTCATCTCCCTCAGGCTTCGCCGCCAGACCAACCGCCAACAACTCTTTCGCAGCAGCCCGATCCGACGTGAATCGAGAACGATGCTTCTCGACCAATCCCAACAAGGTCCTCTGCTCAGAAACCGATGGCGCACGCTGCAAAACCTTCCGGAACATCCACTCCAATCTCGCCCCATCCCCCCCGACCTGTCCAACCCCCGACGCAGCCAAGGCACGCGCCGCCTCCACAAAACTCGGGTCATTCAGCAACACCAAAGCCTGTTGCGGGATGTTCGAGCGGTTCCGCTCCGCAACGCACTCCTCACGCGAAGGCGCGTCAAACGCCAACATGCTCGGATGCAGGAACGAACGCTGCCACCACGTATAAAGCCCTCTCCGATACTGCGATTCCCCAAGATCCGCCTGCCACGTGCGCGCCGGAAAGTTGAGATTCTCCCAATAACCGTCCGGTTGATATGGCTTCACCGACGGTCCACCGATCCGGTCCACCAATAACCCAGCCACTCGCAACGCATTGTCGCGCACGAACTCCGCATCATGCCGCCACCGACCCTGACGCGCCAACTCCCGGTTGAACGGATCCGCCGCCAACTCCGCTGGCGTCGCCACAGAAGTCCTCCGATACGCATCACTCGTCACCAACAAACGGATCAATCCCTTCACATCCCATCCGCCATCACGGAACTCCGCCGCAAGCCAATCCAGAAGGTCCGCTTGCAAAGGTGGCTCCCCCTGAGCCCCCAGATCGTCCAATACCTTGCTCAACCCCGCCCCAAAGAAATGCTTCCAAAGGCGGTTCACAAAAACCCTTGAGGTCAATGGGTTATCCTTCGAGACAAGCCACTCCGCGAGATCGAGCCGGGTCAATCGCCCCTCGGCACCACCTCCCTTCGCGAGGTGCGAAGGCAATCCCGGCGTCACCTCCTCACCCGTGTCATCTTGCCAATTCCCTCGATGCAACATCTTCACCACTCGTGGCTTATCAGACACCGATATCAGCGTCCTAGGAACCGTCTTCTCGAAAGATGCACGATCAGCCACCAACCGCACATGCTCGCGCCTCTGCATCGAAAGCGCCGGCGAGACCGTGCGGAAATGCTTTTCAATCATTGCCACCTCTTGTGGCGTCCGCTTGCTCTCCTCCTTCGAGATGACCGCAAGCACGTTCGGCGGATTGAGCACACCCGGTGCTCGCACCGGAGTCGGCGCAGAAGTCGCCCCCAAACGGAACCGCCCCAACATCTGCAACTCTCCCCCGATCTGACGCAACGTGACCGTCAACGTCCGCCCCCCGCTCACCGGACGCCCCAACTCGATGTACAACGATTGATCCCTGCCGGTCCCACCACCGCCAACTCCCCAGGCCTTCTTCGCGTCATTCGCTCGACCCGTCACCGCATTCTTCGCGGGAAAACCCTTCTGTTCGAACGTCGCAGACGCTTCCGTCAACGTCAGAACCTCCGCGCCGTCCTTCACCGAAAGATCCGTCAGCAGGAAGTTCCCGTCCTTGGACAACCCCGGCCCGTTTCCCGGCAACGACCCGTCAGCCAAGGCCTCGAGCCGCAATCCATTCCACTCTCCCCCCTCCGGCAACTTCACCGTCAACACATAGGCGTCCGCACTCGGCAATGGCTTCGATCCGTTGGCTTTACCATCAGCGCCATCACGCACCACGCTCACCGTCCCATCTTCCCCGACCGTGAACCGCGTCCCCTTCTCCGACTGCACCTTCGTCGGCACCAGAACACTCCACGCAACGTCTGTCGGCCCACTTTTCAACGTCGCCTCCCACTCACGCCGTAACGCGTCCCGATCGGCTCCCCGACGATCGATCTCCGCCTGAGCCGCCGCAATCCGTTGATCAAAACCCTTCAGTCGCCCGTCCTGTTCAGCCGTCGGGACCAGCATGCCGTCCTCGCGACGCCCAATCGCCGTCTCTTTGATGTCCGCAAAAAATGCTCCCATGCGGTAAAAATCGCGCATCGAGATCGGATCGAACTTGTGGTCATGACATTGCGCGCAACCGATCGTCTGCCCCAAGAAGACCGTGCCGATCGCGCGGACGCGATCCGTCATCATCCTCACCTCATAATCTTTCGCCTGAGCGCCGCCCTCCTCCGTCGAAAGGTTCAAGCGATTGAACCCGGACGCCACTCTCTGCGAGACCCCAGCCCCTTGCAGAAGGTCCCCCGCAACCTGCTCCCTCACAAACCGATCGAACGGAAGATTCCGGTTGAACGCGTCGATCACATAATCGCGGTAAGGCCACACATTCCTCGGGTTATCAGAGTGATACCCGATCGTGTCCGCGAACCGGACCACATCCAACCACGGCACCGCCATCCGCTCACCGAAAGCGGGATCCGCAAGCATCCGGTCGACCAACTTCCCGTACGCCTCCGGCGATTGATCGGCGACGAATGCCTCCACCTCCTCCGGCCGAGGAGGCAACCCGAGCAAGTCGAACGCTAGTCGACGATGAAGCGTCCGCCGATCCGCTGCCGGCGAAACCTTGATCCCCTTGCTCTGGTGGGACCGCTCCAAAATCGCGTCCACCGGATGACGTCCCGCCGGTGTTTCAACCTTGGTAGGAACGATATACGCCCAGTGATCCTCGTACTTGGCCCCCTGCGCAATCCAGCGCTCCAACACCTCACGCTGCTCCGAAGTCAATCGCTTCACCTCCTTCGGAGGAGGCATCTGCTCGTCCGGATCATTCGATCTGATCCGCTTCACCAACTCACTCTTCAGCAGATCTCCAGGGACGATCGCGCGCACTCCATCGTGCTCGGCAAACGCCCCTTCCTTGGTGTCCAACCGACGCTCCCCTTTGCGCGCCTTCTCGTCGAACCCATGACAGTTGAAACACAGATCCGAGAGGATCGGGCGAACATCGCGATTGAACCGCACCTCCCCCCCTTCCGCCGGCTTCCGGATCACGTTCGCCCAACCAATCGTCAAAACACAGGACGCCGTGAAAACGGAACCCATCAATACAGTTCGTCTCATATTCCAAGGGGTAGATTTTTCGCTGCCAATTCAATCAGAACATACCGCCGACCTCATCAACATTAGCCCAGGCCAAGCCCCGCAACTCAATACACCGAGTGCAAAAAGCCCTCGACCTTGTCCGCAACCACGTCCATCGCCAAATGGCGGCGCGCCGCATTCCCCGCCTTCGTCAACATCTCCTCCCGCTCGTGAGGGTGATCCAAGATGTGCGACATCCGATACCACATCTGATCCGCAGTCAGATCCTTCGACCAATCATCCGGAAACAGGATCTGCTCCAACATCCCTTGACCTCCCATGCAGGGCACCCCAGCCAAAAACGCCGCCGCTCCAACACGCCCCCATCCACGATTCGTGTCCAACTGGAAAACAGCTTTATGCTTGGAGATCAGGTCCCTCAGGCCTGCGAAATCTGGGACCTTCTCAACCACTCGCAACATCCCTCGCGCGAACTTCATCTGCCGCAGACGCCGCCGCCCACGCCACCCATCCGCATTCACCACAGTCAACGGTTCCTGCAACTGCCCGCAAAGATCACGGATCGCGTACAAAGCCTCCCCATGCCGCTCCAACGGGTTATCCCAAGACATCGTCCCAAGGAATACCCCCCACCGCCCCTCCGAAGGCTCCGGGACGGGTGCCCCCTCATCCGGCCCCACCGGCAACGGACTCGGCATCAGCTCAGAAACCGGGATCCCAGCGGATCTCCAAAAATTCTCTCCGTCCGCCGAGAACGTCAACGCACCAGACGCCCGGATCCCGCACTCCTGCAACAACTTCAAAGCCGACGGATCCCTCAACACGGAATGATACCACCACGCCCCAGGCTCCGCTGCCGTCAACACCACCGCACGCCCGTCGCGCCGCAAATCGATCACCGTCTGACGCGCCGCTTTCAGATCCCTACCGATCGCCACCATCACGTGTCGGATCTCAGGATCCGGTCGATCCAACCTCCCGTACACCCCTCCTCCGGATGCCACCGCGAACCCCGTCGCGCCAACACTCCAGTTCAATGCAGAACCAGTGCGGCTCTCTTTGCTCAGTTCAACGCCTTTGAGACGTTTGTGATCGGGGAGGACAACGGAAAGTGGCATCCCCGTTTCCTATCAGCACATCCGCCCGTTGTCATGGAACCGCTCGCTCATCCCCAAAGGCCAGTGGGATCCGCCCACCCAACATCCCAAAATAAGCGTTACCCGCATGTCGGACCTCCAAAAAGTCAGGGTTCTCCACACCCGGCTTGTAGATCCGGAAGTTCTTCATCACACCCAACGTGGCAGCGCTCTCCAACGGCCCGATGAAATCGGACTTCGCTACCCCGAAATCCGCATCCTTCATCCATCGCGCCAGTTGTTCCCCTTTCAAAAAATGCGCTCCACAATGCGGATTCGATGGCCTCTGGAAGAAGAAGGACGACCCCATCCCGCGCAGCATCAACACCGGTCGATCCCCAAGATCCTGGAACCGCGCAGTGACCTGCGGCCGCACCGATCCATCCACGAACAGACGCGCAACGCCAGCCACCGGTCCGACTTCGACCCGCTGGGGAAAAAGCACCGCATCCGAGCCAGCCTCCTTCACAAACCACTCCATCTTCCTGAAAAACAATGGATCAACGATCTCCAAGTCGTCCTCCATGAACCCGTACCAATCGAACCCCGAGACATTCCTGCCCCCAAAACGATGCGCAGCGAAACCCACCTCCATCGGCGGCGCATCCGTGATCACCGGAGTGAGGTACGCATGTAAATGCCCCATCTCCGCCCATAGATTCGCGTCCCGTCGCATCACCAAAGCCACCTGCAAATCCATCGCACCACTCCCGTACACCGGAACGGCACGCCCCTGCGATTGATGCAACATCGCGGCGCTGCGCCCAAAAAGCCCCGTCAATCCTCCCACGCAACGAGACACCGACGCCAACCGCGACGCTTTCGGCGTCAATCCGTGCGAACCGTAACGCGCACCGCCAGACGCCGCCTTTTCCCGATAAAAATGCGCTAAACAGACCAAGGCTGACACAGGCGCAGAGGGCAACTCACGCTTCCGCACACGCTTGCCGGGAATGGCCGATAGAACCCAGACCGGAGCCGTACGATGCACCGAAAGCACCATGCGGTGCACCTTTCCGTAGCCCTCCAGCACCGCCTTGACCCCCTCCGTCAACCCCGCCGCATCTCCGCAAATCACGGCATTGTCCTCTAGGATGTCCTCGAAAGACCGCAGCATCGAATACAACTCCGCCGCCCCCGGCTTCCCCGAAACGCTCAACACCCCCGCCCGAACCCCCGCTCGCCGCAGCCACCCGCTGCCCGCAAAAACACCCGAAGCAACCGGCGTCAACAGATCCGCCCAAGCCGAGGCTCCCACCACCTCCGCCCAACGATCATCGGTCGCCCCGACCCCCCCAAACCACGCTCCCACCGCGAACACATGCCCCATCGGAGCCCTTTGCGACACCGCACGCGCCCACGCCAAAGGCGCCACATCCCCCGCCGGTCCCACACTCACCACGACTATGCGTCCCGCACTGAGCAACCCCTCCCACGCATCCTTCGGAAAACCATCCAACGAAGGGATCGTCGCCGATTTACCCTTCCTTCCCCAACCTTCCAACAGCCCCATCTTCGTTAGTTTATCCGTTCCTGGATGCATACGGTCCGTGCAAAGCGCGCATCATGCGGTAAACAGCCCCCCCGTTCCACCCACAAATCCCTATCCCGTCCGAATATTCGATCAAGCCTCCGCGCTCCGATTCAAATCGACCTCCAATCACCCAGCCTTCAACCTGTTCCCTCCAACGCGCATCCGAACAAATGCCACCCGTCCTTTCACGCAGATCATACCTCAAACAACTCGGACTTTTCTCGATCCTCACCGCCAACGCCCGCGTCGGACTCGCCGCTTCAATCCAAAGCCGGAAATTCATCAGCTCCGATGGCGTTGAACTTCATTATTCAGAAGCCGGCTCAGGAAAGAATACCCTCATTTTTGTCCCCGGCTGGATGATGCCCGCCGACGTGTTCGTCAACCAACTCAACGGCCTCTCCAAAACCCGCCGAGTCATCGCGTTCGACCCTCGATCCCAAGGTCGCTCGCAAATCGCGACCTCCCACTCCCCAGACCGCCGCTGTAAGGACCTTGTGGAACTCATCAAACACACCGCCCCAGGGAACTTCGTCCTCGCAGGGTGGTCACTCGGCGTCATGGAGGTACTCGACCTCCTGACTCGGTACAAATCCATCAAGCCCGACGGAATCATCCTCATCGACAACTCCATCGGCGAAGGCCAAGCACCCGGATCCACCACTCCAAACAAAGCACAGCCCTCGAAGTCCTCAGCCCCTCCGCCTAAACCGATCAATCGCGAAGCGAAACTTTTCAACTTCGTGAAAGGCCTCACGGCAAAGCCTCTCGATCGCAAGATGTTCAAAACCATCCTCGACTCAGCGGTCAGAATGCCGGATGCAGCTGCCAGAGAGACCGTGAACAAACCCTACCCCCGCGAGTATTACCGGGACGCCGTGCTCGCTCGAAAATGCCCAGTGCTATACGCCGTTCGTCCACGCTTCGAAGGGCAAGCCCGCCTCCTCGAAGCCAAACGCCCAAAAACCGCAACCATCGAGATCTTCCCGAACGCTGGACACGCCATCTTCTTGGACGAACCTCAACGCTTCAACGCGGTGGTCGATAGCTTCCTCAGAAAAATCTGGTAACCATACCGCCCCCTCCCATGCAAAAGCTTGCCCTCTCAGCCGCCCTTTTCCTGACCACCGCCAGCATGCTGGGTTCCGGAATCCTCACCACAACCGGATCCATCCTCAACATGGTGCGCTCTCCGCAAGCCGTTCTGCTCGTCTGGCTCATCGCAGGCATCCACGCAATCCTCGGCGCCGTCTGCTACGGATCCATCGTCAAACGGCTGCCCGATAGCGGCGGCGAAGCGACCATTCTTCGGACATTCTTCACCCCTGCACTCGGCGAGATCGCCGGCTGGGTCTCCTTCATCGTGGGCTTCGCCGCATCCAATGCCGTCTCCGCAATCGGCTTCGCCAGTTACCTCGCCAAAGCCCTGCCTGCCACCGCCTCTTTCCCGACCGCCACCGCAGCAGCATCCATCATCCTCGTCTCCGCGCTCCATGCCGTCGCAGGACCCGCCGGCATGCGTATCCAAACCCTCATGGCCGCAGGAAAGTTTCTCCTCCTCGGCGGACTCGCCCTCTTCGGCATCCTCCGCGCCGCACCCCTGCCAGCCGATCCGCAAAACCTTTTCACCGAATCACTCGCCTTCAGCCCGACATGGGGAACCGCCATCATGTTCGCCATGTTCGCCTACCTCGGCTGGAGCGCCGCCATCTACTCCGCCGGTGAAACAGAAAAAGCCTCCTCTTCCGTCCCAAAAGCCATGGCCATCGGGACATCCATCGTCCTCGCCCTCTACCTCACCATCAACCACGTCCTCCTCAAACACATCCCCCTCCCCGAACTCGCAGAAAGCCGCGCCGTCATCGAACTCCTCGTCCGACACCTCTTCGGCACCGAAGCCGCCACCCTTTTCTCGGCAATCGTCGCATTCGCGCTCCTCTCGTCGCTGGGAGCCTCCGCGTTCCTCGGCCCCCGCGTGCTCAATACCATGCTCGGATGGTATCGCCCCAATCGTGCAACCGCCCCGCAAACCGTCGTCCCTGCCTGGGTCGTCTGGCTTCAAGGCGCCCTCACCATCGCCCTCATCCTCACAGGAACCTTCGGCCAAATCCTCACCTTCACCGGCTTCCTCCTCGGCGTCTTCCCCATCCTTTCCGTGCTCG
>CAZAZT010000049.1:0-25857 GCA_964489645.1 uncultured Chthoniobacteraceae bacterium
GGAGGCGACGCCTTGGTTGTTTGTGACGGCTTGGCTGACGCCGACTTTTGGCGTTGCAGGGGGGATGAGGTCGAGGGTGAAGGAAGATTTTGCGGTGCCGGAGGTGTTCCCTGCGCCATCGGTGGCGGAACAGGTCATTGTGACGGGTCCGTTTCCGAGGGTGTTGATCTGGGCTGCGGTGAGGGCCAAGGCAGTCCAATCGCCGTTGGCCCGTGTGGAGAGGGTCAACGAGCCTTTGGTCCCTTTCAAAGTGGTCCGGAACACGTCGTCGATCGAGCCCTTGATTTTCACTGCGCCTTGTTGGGCGGTTTCGAGACCGGCGATCCCTTTGAGGTTAGCGACGGGCTGGCTGAGAGCGATGGAGGGGGTTGATGGGGCGATGGTATCGAGGGTGAAGGAGATGCTCGAGAGATCGGAGTAGTTGCCTTCGGGGCTGACGTAGAAGGAGTAGGCGTTGATCGGGCCGTCTCCGAGTGCCTTGAGGTCTTTACTTTGGAGCCTGATGGTCGCGGAGGCAGACCCAGGGGTAGTGATCTCGGCCGCGATTTTGGAGCTTGATGAGCCGAAGAAGTAGGTGGAGATCCTTCCGCCGGCCGGGCTGGAGGCGGTGAATGCGCCTGAGAGAGCGGCGGCGGCGTTGACGAGTCCGCTGCGGTCTGCCGCTTGTTTTGAGAGGGTGAGAACGGGGGAGGGGGGCGTATCCAGTGCGGCGGCGAGTTTGATCTGTGAAGATGTTTGAGCGGTTTTCATCGGGAGGTTTCGCTGGTGGAGTGTGGAGTGAAAATCGGTGGGTCAGGGCTTTGCGGGGGTTATTACTGCACTATCAGATAGTGTTTTCAAGAGAGAGCGGTGTTTCTCCGGATGGGCTGCGCGAGAGGGGTTGATGGTTTTTTCTTCACGGAGGGGCGGCTTCGGGGCTTTCTGAGTGTTTGCCGGGAAGTGAACTGGCGGATGATCTTGTGATTTTATGGAACAGCAGATTCAAAGTTTGAGGGATGAGGCGCTGGCGGCGATTGCTGCGGCGGTTGATGAGGTGGGGTTGGATGAGGTGCGGGTGCGTTTTTTGGGGAAGGGCGGTTCGATCACGGCTTTCAATGATCGGATGCGGGAGGTTTCCAAGGAGGATAAGCCGCGGATCGGGAAGGTTTTGAACGAGGTTCGCGGTGTGGTGACGGGGGCGATCGATGTGCGGCGCACGGCGTTGGTTGCGGAGGCGGAATCCCGTGCATTTGCGGGCGTGGATGTGACGTTGCCCGGCACGCGCTCTTTGGTGGGGGCGATGCACCCGATCACGCAGTTGATGGACCGGGCGGTGCGGATCTTTCGGCGGATGGGTTTTGCGTTAGCGGATGGGCCGGATATCGAGACGGAGTGGCATTGTTTCGATGCGTTGAACACGCCTGCGGATCACCCAGCGCGCAACGAGCAGGACACGTTCTATATGCCGGATGGAAGGCTGTTACGGACGCATACGTCGACGGTGCAGATCCGGACGATGGAGAGCACGCCACCGCCGGTCCGGATCATCGCGCCGGGGGCGGCTTATCGGCGGGACGAGGTGGATGCGACGCATCTTGCGCAGTTCACGCAGATGGAGGGGTTGTATGTGGCGCCTGGGGTTGCGTTGTCGGATCTGAAGGGGACGTTGGAGTATTTTTTCCGGGAGTTTTTGGGGTCGGGGGTGGAGTTCCGGTTTCGGCCGCATTTTTTCCCGTTCACGGAACCTTCGTTTGAGGTGGATGTGCGTTCGGCGCAGTTGGCGGGTGGGCGTTGGTTGGAGATTGCGGGGTGCGGGATGGTTGATCCGGCGGTGTTTGAGGCGGTGAACGGTCGCAGGGGGGATTCGGCGTACGATCCGGAGGCGGTCTCTGGTTTTGCGTTCGGGTTTGGGCTGGATCGGTTGGCGATGGTGATGGGGGCGGTGCCGGACATCCGCTTGTTCACCGAGGGCGACCAACGGTTCATCGGTCAGTTCAGGCAGTCGATTTAAGTTTTTATCGTTCAAAGTTATATGAAGGTCTCATTGAAATGGTTGCGAGAGCGTGTGGAGTGGGTTGGGTCCGTCGAGGAGTTGTGCGAGGTGTTGACGATGGCGGGGGTTGAGGTGGAGGGGATTGAACGGACGGGGGCGGATATCCCCCAGGTTGTGGTGGCTCAGATTGTTGCATCGGAGCAGCATCCGAACGCGGATCGGTTGAGCGTTTGTAAGGTGGATGACGGATCGGGAACGCTGAGGCAGATCGTGTGTGGGGCGAAGAATTTCGTGGTGGGTGATCGGGTGCCATTGGCTTTGCCGGGAGCGGTTTTGCCGGGAGATTTTCGGATCAAGAGCGGGAAGTTACGCGGTGTTGAATCTGACGGGATGATGTGCAGTCCGGAGGAGTTGGGTTTACCGCACAAGGTGGACGGGTTGTTGATTTTAGGAGGCGAACATGCTCCGGGAACGGCGTTGAGCGAGGTGTTCCCCTCGGACACGGTGCTTGAGTTGGAGATCACTCCGAACCGTCCGGATCTGTTGAGTTATGAGGGGATTGCGCGGGAGGTGGGTGCTTTGACGGGCCGACCTGTGAGGGGGAGTGATGTGGCAGGGGGAGTGCCTGAGGCGAAGGGGGAGGCGGTGTCGACGGTTGATGGGTGTCCGTTGTATTTGCTGACGCTTTTGGAAGGCGTTGGGGTGAGTGAGTCGCCGGCATGGTTGCGGGAGAAGTTGGAGGCGGCCGGATTGCGGAGCATCCACGCGGCGGTGGATGTGACCAATTGGGTGAATCTGGATCTTGGTCAGCCGATGCATGTATTTGATGCGGATCTGGTTCGGGGTGACCTTTGCGTGCGGTATGCGGTCGATGGGGAGGTGATCCGTGCGTTGGACGACAAAGAGTATGTGTTGGTGGCGGGGGACCTTGTGATTGCGGATGACTCTGGTCCTGTGGCGATTGCTGGGGTGATGGGTGGGATATCGACGGGTGTGACGGGTGCGACGCGAAGGATCCTTTTAGAGACGGCGGTGTTCGATCCGGCCAGAGTGCGGCGCACTTCGCGGAGGCTCGGGTTGATGAGCGATTCGAGTTACCGTTTTGAGCGAGGGGTGGATCCAGGGCGATTGGCGCGGAGTGCTGCGATGGCTGCGGCGAAGTTGGTGGAGTTGTGTGGTGGCTCTGTGGCTGGGGTGCGAGCGGGCGGGAACGCGAGTGCATCCGATCGCGACATCTGGTTGGCGGGGCGTGGTCGCGAACTGGAGGTCCCCTTGAGGATGGCCCGACTGGAAGCGTTGATGGGGCGGAGCGTGGATCGGGGACGCGTGGCGGAGATCTTGACGGCGCTTGGGCTTCGTTCGTCGGCGGAAGGTCGCTGGCTCGTGCCGAGTTTTCGGCGGGATCTGACGCGGGAAGCGGATTTGATCGAGGAGATTGCGAGGGTGGAGGGTATCCAATCGGTTCCGTCGCGCATCCAGGCGTGGGCTTCGTCGGAGAGCAAGGCGGATGTCCGTCATGATCGGTTGATGGGGCTTCGGCAGAGGGTGGTTGCGGCGGGGTATTTTGAGGCGAGGACGATGACCTTGATTGCGGAGCGTGAGACGGGAGGGTGGGTGGATCTGGCGTCACAGTTGAAGGTGCGGAACCCTTTGAATGTGGATCAGGCGGTGCTTCGTCCGTCGTTGTTGCCTGGGTTGCTCCAAGTAGCTGCGCGCAATGCGCGTGCGGGGAATGCACCGGTTCGTGTGTTCGAGGTGGGACGGGTTTTCCGTGGGAAGGGTCGCGAGGAGCGGTCGCATCTTGCGGTGATCCATGTGGGGGTGGTTCGTCCGCAGGGGTGGAAGGGGCATGGGGGCGTGGATGCGGACTTTTTCCACTTGAAGGGTGTGTTGTCGTCCGTGTTGGGGTTCGAGTTCGAGACGGTGCGCGCGGAGGTTGCGGGATGTGCATTGGCCGCGTCGATCCGAGTGGCAGGCAAGGAGATCGGGACGATCGGCGTGCTGCGTCCGTCGGAGGGCAAGGTGTTGGATTTTCCGGCGCACGGGGTGTTTGCTGAGGTGGATCTGGATGAGGCGTTCCGGCAGGGTGGCGGTGCGTTTGCGGTGCATGGCGAGATCCCGCGGTTTCCGGCGGTCAGTCGGGATGTGGCGTTGGTGGTGGATGGGGCTCGGACGCATGCGGAGGTTTTGCAGGCGATCGTGTCGGCGAAGGAGCCATTGTTGACGGAGGCAACGTTGTTCGATGTGTTCACGGATCCGACGGGGCAACGTTTGGCGATCGGTTCGAAGTCGTTGGCCTACTCATTGATTTACCGTTCGTTAGAGCGGACGTTGCAGGCGGACGAGGTGACGGCGGCGCACGATCGAATCAAGAAGCGGTTGCAGGAGGTTGTCGGCGCGACATTCCGCGAGTAATATCGGGACTGTTGAAGCCCCTTTGTCGGGGAGTCGCTTGATCTTTTCCAGTTCCGAGAGTTTTGTCGGTTTCTTGAGCGGTGGTGTGAATCACTGGGTGGCTCGAGGTACCGGCGCAAATTTGCCCTGCGTTGTTCGAGTAGACGTCGGAAGTCCTGTTCCGGTAATTATATAAATACTTAGGAGGCCAGGGTGGGCGCGTTGATGACATGCCTTGATTGGAAGTCTGATGCCCGCTCCAGGTCGTCCGCCCGTTAATCCAACGAGGGTAACGGGATTCCGGCATGACGGCAAAGGTGGGGCAATCTCTCGGACTGGAAAGGGGGGGCGAAGGAAGATTGCCGTCTCGATTTTTCTGGTGAACGGCATGGGGCCGACAAATGTGTCGGGCAGGGGCGCGTAGTTGTCTCAGACGCGTGGTGATGTTCGGGGGGTGCGGACGGTGAGCCTGAGCTTTTCTGCCTACGTTTCTAGAACTTTGGAACGAAGGGCGAGCGTCGTCGGCGTTCGAGGCGACGTTCGGCTTCTTGGTGTTCTGCTTCGATCTGTTCTGGGGTTTTACCGAAGTTGGGGTCGGGTTCTGCGTCGGTGGCGTCGTCGGCTTGGAGGGAAGCCAGTTCGGAGATGAAGCTCTTGGGGGCGTTGGTGAGGGGATCGAGGGGGGTGGTTGGTTGGGATTTTTCGGTGTAGGCGGGTTTTTCTTCGGCGGTGGAAGAGATCTCCAGTTTTTCTTCGGTGTCGGATGAAGGTTCTGGAGAGACGACGGATTCTGCGCGGGCGCGAGCGATGTCTTTTTGGTAATCGAGCAGCTTTTTGCGGATGAGATTGTTCGGGATACCGACTTCGGTCTTGGAGAGGGGGCGTGGGAGGACGGCGAGTTTGGTGAGGATCCAGGGGCCCATGATCCCGTCGGGATAGCGGCGGGAGAAGATGCGGCATCGGAAGTTGCGGATGGGATTTTGGGGATCGGCTTTGATGGTGAGTTCGGCCTCGTTTGCGCCGAGGACGGGGGTGGAGTCCTTCATTCCTGGGATCCAAGTGTACCACTGGAAGCCGGTTGCGTCCTCGCCATATTCGCAAGCGGGCAGGAGCATTTGTTCGCTGTTGGGATGGATCTCGAACTCGAGGGGGTTTTTGGCGACGACGGTGGACGGGGAGTTGGCGACGTCGGCGGCGACCTTGTGCGGGCGCACGGTTTTCATGACGGCGCGGACTTCTGGGCGGGAGACTTCTTCGTCGGCGGAGGTGTTGGAGGAGGATCCGAGGATGCGAGCGAAGGCGTTGAGGACGCGACGACGGCTTTGTTCGCCGATGATTTCCATGACGTAGTCGATCTCTTTTCGAGTGACGGGCGGGACCCATTCGAACTCGGTCATTCCGGAGAGGTATTGCCAGTAGGGATTTTCGGTCCAGTGGACCATGGCTTCTTCGATGTCTTTACCGGAGTATTTGGCGAGGACGACGAGGGAGAAGATGGTTCTGAGGTCGGAGTTCCGGAATCCGTGTTGAACGGCGACGGGTGCGAGTTCTTTGAGGGACACCCAGGGGAAGTCGCGGCTGAAGCGGACGAGTTCGTGGTGGGGGTTGACGAGGGAGTCGAGTTTGGGTTTGGAGAACAAGGCGGGGGTGTTTGGGGGGAGTGTAACGTGTTGAGATGCTTCAGGGAAGAGGGTTAGTGAGGGGTGAGGGCGCCGGTTTTCAGCCATGTTTGGACGAGAACGCGGAAGGCTTCGGCTTGCGGGGTGAGGGGGGATTCTTGCCACGCGAGGACGAGGGGCACGGTGATGTTTGGGACGAGGGGGGTGAAGGTGAGGGTGGAGGGGTTGGGGACGACGCCTTCGGTGACGACGCCGAGGCCGACGCCGGCTTCGACGTAGGTGAAGACGGTGCTGATGAGGCTTGGGGTGCGGGCGAGGATGGGAGGGAATCCGGCGTTTCGGCAACCGGCGAGGACGGCGTCGTGGATGCCGACGCCTTCACGGCGTGCGAGGACGACGAGTTTTTCTCGTTCGAGGGCGTTCCAGGGGAGGGATTTGCGTTTTGCGAAAGGGTGCTGGGTTGGGGTGACGATGCCGAGCGGTTCTTCGCGGAGGGTGAGGGTGTGGAGGCCGAGATCGCGGGAGAGGGGAACGGGGCGGGTGAATCCGAGGGTGAGGCGTCGGTTTGCGACCATTTCCCAGATGCGTTCGGGGGTTCGTTCTTCGAGGAGGAGCGCAACTTTTGGGTGGAGGCGCCGGTATTCTGCGAGGAGGCGGCCGAGGAAGTGGCGAGTTGGCGGGCCGATGTAGCCGATACGGAGTTCGCCTTCTTCGCCGCTGGCGGCACGTTGGACGGCTTGGAGGGCGGCTTGGTGTTGTTCGAGCAGGGATCGGGCTTCTGCGAGGAGGGTGGCTCCTGCTTGGGTGAGGCGCACGCGTTTGCGGTTCCGGTCGAGGAGGATGGCGCCGAGGTGCTCTTCCATTTCCTTGACGGTGCGGCTGAGGGCGGGTTGAGCGATGCGGAGTCGCGCGGCGGCTTTTGAGAAGCTGAGTTCTTCGGCGACGGCGACGAAGTGACGGAGTTGCCTGAGGTCCATGTTATCGCAAAATGGTATAAGTTGGATCGAGAGAGTCTATTTCTGTTACAAGAAATTCCGGTTACTTTTATCGGTGTGAACAATCTCCAGTTGGCGGTGCATTTCTTTTTGCAGTTGGCGGTGATCCTTTTGTTCTGCCGTGTGGTGGGGATTGTGGCGGCGCGGTTCGGTCAGCCGCAGGTGGTTGCGGAGATGATTGCTGGGGTGTTGTTGGGTCCGTCCTTTTTCGGGGCGTTTTTTCCGGAGTGGCAGGCGGCGTTGTTCCCTTGGGATCGCTCGCAGATGACGCGGGACACGCAGAGTTACTTGTTTCCGGCGTCCCAGTTGGGGTTGGCGTTGTACATGTTCGTGGTGGGGATGGAGTTCCGGATGGACATCATCCGGCGGCGTTTGACGAGTTCGTTAGCGGTTTCGGCGGCGGGGATGGTGGCTCCGTTCGTTTTGGGTGGGGGGTTAGGGTGGTATTTGTACAGGACCACGGAGTTGTTCCCGGAGCGGACTTCGTTGTTTGAGGCGTGCTTGTTTTTGGGTGCGTCCATGTGCATCACGGCGTTCCCGATGTTGGCGCGAATCATCCATCACAAGGGGTTGAACGGGACGACGATGGGAACGGTTGCGATCGGAGCGGGGGCGATGGATGACGCGACGGCATGGGCGTTATTGGCGGTGGTGCTGGGGAGTTTTGATCGGGATTGGGGTGTGGCGATCCGGAACATCGGGGGAGGGGCGTTGTATGTGGGGATGGTGCTCGGGGTGGTGCGTCCGCTTTTCCGGCGGATGGGCGGGGTCTTTTTGCGCGGGGGCGAGTTGACGGATGCGGGATTGGTTGTGGGGTTGGCGATGATGGCGCTGGGGGCGTGGTGCACGGATGCGATGGGATTGCATGCGGTGTTCGGGGCATTTGTGATGGGCGCTGCGATGCCGCGTGGCGGGATGGCTGAGGGGTTGGTGCGGAAGATCGAGCCGATGACGGTGGCGTTGTTGTTGCCGTTGTTTTTCACGTACTCGGGGTTGAACACCAAGATGGGGCTTTTGGGTTCAGGGGGACTTTGGATGAGTTGTGTTGCGATCCTGGTGGTGGCGGTGATCGGGAAGGGGGTGGCGTGCTGGTTGGCGGCGCGTGCGACGGGGATCCCGCAGCGGGAGGCGATGGGGATTGGAGTGCTGATGAACGCGCGGGGGTTGATGGAGTTGATCATCATCAACATCGGGTTGCAGCGTGGGGTGATCTCGGAGGGTTTGTTCGCGGCGTTGGTGGTGATGGCGGTTGTGACGACGCTGATGGCGTCGCCGCTGTTCGACCGTTTGAGCGCTGGGTGGGCGGTCGATCCGGAGGGCGGGGCTGCTGACCGGATTGACGTTTTTGCCGGAGAGGTCAAGTGAATGTCAGTCAACCTATTGAATCATATGAAAACCGAGAACAGTGCGAGTGAGTACGATGTGATCGTGATCGGGGCGGGACCGTCTGGAAGCGCGACGGCGAGTATTGTTGGCGAGTACGGGCATCGCGTGCTGGTTTTGGAGCGGGAGAAGTTCCCGCGGTATCATATTGGTGAGTCGTTGATCCCGTTCACTTACGGGCCGTTGGAGCGGTTGGGGATGATCCCGAAGATGCGGGAGTCCTGTTTCACGAAGAAGTACAGCGTCAGTTTTGTTCAACCGGACGGGAAGCGTTCGCAGCCGTTCTATTTTTTCAACCGCTATGATCGGGAGACGGTTGCGCAGACGTGGCAGGTGACGCGTGCGGACTTCGATCAGATGATGGTGGAGCATGCGCGGGAGCGTGGTGTGGAGGTTCGGGAGGAGGTGAGTGTGGAGCGATTGATCGAGGAGGGGGGGCGAGTGGTGGGGGTGGAGGCGGTGGGGCGCGATGGGAAGCGGTCGGAGATCCGGGCGCGGTTGGTGGTGGATGCGACAGGCAAGGAGGCGTTTGCGTCGCGACGGAAGGGGTGGCGGGAGAATGACCCCTATTTGAACAAGTTCGCGGTGTGGACGTATTACAAGGGGTCGACGCGTGGGGAGGGGATTGATGAGGGGGCTACGACGGTTGCGTTTGTACCGGAGAAGGGATGGTTTTGGCATATCCCGTTGCAGAATGACGTGGTGAGTGTGGGGGTGGTTGCGGAGGGGCGTTATTTGACGAGGGATGGGGTGCGGGATCCGGGGGCGATTTTCGAGCGTGAGATTGGGCAGAACCAGTGGATCAAGGAGCGGTTGTCGACGGGGCAGTGCACGGGGGAGTATTGGATCACGAGTGAGTACAGTCGGCATTCGAGGCATTGTTCGGCACCAGGGTTGTTGTTGGTGGGCGACGCGCTGGCGTTCCTTGATCCGGTTTTCAGCAGTGGGGTGATGTTGGCGTTGAAGAGCGGGGTTCTTGCTGGGGAGGCGATCCATCAGGGGTTGGTGGAAGGGGATCTTGGGCCTGAGCGATTCACGGAGTACGGGGCGATGATCCGGCAGGGCGTTGAGAACATGCGGAAGTTGGTGTACGCGTTCTACAACGAAGGTTTTTCCTTCAAGGATGTGATCATGAAGTATCCTGAGGCGGGGGACCTGATCACCGACTGTTTGTCGGGCGATTTGAATCGCGATTACAGTCGGTTGTGGTCGTGGATTTCGGAGTTCGTGCCGTTGCCGGATGATTTGCCGTACGGATTGCCGTTGTCGGCCTGAGGCGCTTCGGTGATTGGAAAGTCATCTTCGGGGTCACGCTGAGGGTTTTAGCGTTGACCCCCGACCACTCTTTATCCAGCCTTCGCAGGCTCTAACCATGCGCCACACCATCTCTGTCCTCGTTGAAAACAAGTTCGGCGTGCTGAACCGTATTGCCGGAATGTTCAGCGGCCGCGGCTTCAATATCGACACATTGAACGTCGGTCCCACCTTGGATCCGGAGACTTCGCGCATGACGATTGTGGTGCGCGGGGACGACACGGTTCTGGAGCAGGTGACGAAGCAGTTGCGCAAGTTGATCGATGTGATTGAGGTGCAAGATTTTCGTGATGACGAGTACGTGGATCGTGAGTTGGTGCTTTTGCGGGTCTCGGTGGATGCGAAGAGCCGGGCTGAGGTGATCCAGATCTGCGAGTTGTTCCGTGCGAAGGTGATCGACGTGCAGCGCTCGAATGTGTCGATTGAGATCACGGGTGACGAGAGCAAGATCTCGAAGTTCGTGTTCTTGATGGAGCCGTTCGGGATCCTGGAACTGACCCGTACGGGGAAGGTGGCGCTAGCGCGCCGCGCGGATTGAGCTGGTGGTTCGACCATCCGGACAGATTTTCAGTGAGAGATAAAGTGTTTGTTTTGAAAAACTTAAGTATTATGCCAGCAAAAGCAAAAAGCAAGTCGACGGGAGCCAAGGTGAAGATGCCGAAGGTGTACACGGACAAAGATGCGGACCTTAAGGTTCTGAAGGGGAAGACGATCGCTGTTCTGGGATTCGGTTCTCAGGGGCATGCGCACGCGCTGAATTTGAAGGATTCTGGGGTGAAGGTGATCATCGGTCTTTACCCTGGGAGCAAGTCCCGCAAGGTGGCGGCTGACTATGGTTTTGAGGTGGTTGACACGGCGGAAGCGGTTCGTCGTGGGGACGTGATTTTCGTTGCGTTGCCGGACACGAAGCAGCCTTCGGTGTACGAGTCTGACATCCAGCCGAACTTGACAAAGGGCAAGACGTTGCTGTTCAGCCACGGGTTTGCGGTGCACTACAAGACCATTGTTCCGCCGAAGAATGTGGACGTGATTTTGGTGGCGCCGAAGGGGCCGGGCCACATCGTTCGCCGTCAGTTCACGGAGGGCAAGGGGGTTCCTGCGTTGATCGCGGTGTACCAGAATGCGACGAAGCAGGCGAAGAAGACGGCATTGGCATGGGCGAAGGGAGTGGGTGGGACGCGCGCTGGCACGTTGGAGACCTCTTTCAAGGAGGAGACCGAGACGGATCTGTTCGGCGAGCAGGCGGTTCTTTGCGGTGGGACGTCGGCGTTGGTGATGGCGGGTTTTGAGACGCTGGTCGAGGCGGGTTATTCGCCGGAGATGGCTTATTTCGAGTGCTTGCACGAGTTGAAGTTGATCGTGGATTTGATGAATGAATCCGGCATCGCGGGGATGCGCTTCTCGATTTCCGAGACGGCGAAGTGGGGGGATGTGACGATTGGTCCGAAGATTGTCGATGCAGGGACGAAGAAGCGGATGAAGGCGGTCTTGAAGGACATCCAGACTGGGAAGTTCGCGAAGGGCTGGGTGGCTGAGTACAAGGGTGGGTACAAGAAGTACAATGCGCTGTTGAAGGCGGGTGAAGAGCATCCGATCGAGGTGACGGGGCGCAACTTGCGTGCGTTGATGCCTTGGATCAAGAAGCGGAATCTTGGTGGTGCTCAGGCTGCGTACGGAGCGTAGTTCTCACATCCATTTGGTAGAGCAAGCGCGTCCTTCAGTGGACGCGCTTTTTTTTGAAGCACCGGATGGGGTAGGCTTCTGAGGGTGTGGGGAGCGGAGGGGGAGCGCAAAACGACGCTACGGCGTTTTTTCCGACGGCTGAGCCGATTTGTTTCGGGGCGCGGTGCGGATGTCGACGAGGGGGGCCGTGAGCTTTCTGCCTCCTTTGGTCAGGGCGCGTGTGACGTGTGTCGGCGTACGAGCGTCAGCAAATCGTCCATGTTGGAGACTGCGTGGCTGAGGTCGCGGTTTGGGCGATGGATGACGAGGAGGGGGATGTTGAGGAGGGATGCGGCTTCGATTTTCTCTTGGAGGCCGCCAACGGCACCGGACTCTTTCGTGACGATTCCGGTGATTTGCCAGTCACGGAGAATGGCGGTGTTCAGATCTTTTGAGAAGCTGCCGACCATGGCGAGGATGCGTGCGGCGGGGATGCCTGCAGCGCGGGCGGCATCGATGGATGTTACGTCTGGCATGATGCGGCAGAACCAATCGATGTGAGGGGCGGAGCGGGTGAAGGAGCTGAGGTCGCGGGAGCCTGTGGTGAGGAGGATGCGTTGTCCGAGAGCGGGGATCTGTTGGGTGGCCTCGTCGAGGGAGTTCGCGGAAAGGGTGTTTGGCGGGAGTGCGAGGGATGGCCGTTCCCAGCGGATGAGGGGGATGGAGAGGGTGTGGGCAATGCGGCGGAGCTGCGCCTGGATCCGGAGGGCGAAGGGGTGGGTGGCATCGACGAGGAGATGCGGGCGGAGGCGGTTGATCAGTGAGGAGCGGCGTGATTCGCCAAGGGATCCGGCGAGTGTTTTTGCGGAGGGGGCAACGGTTGCGGCTTGGGTTGCGCCGGTGTTGGTGGCGGTTGAGATGGTGACGGGGATGTGGAGGTTGGTGATTTCTCGGGCGATCTGGTTACCGTCTCGGGTTCCAGAGAACACCCAGACTCCTCCGGGTTCGAGGTGTTCGGTTGAGGGGGAGGTCGTGGCTTCGAGCTCGTTCCATCCGAGATAACCTCTTGGGCCGAAGAGGAATCCTGAGTGTGTCCGCGTGCGGCTGTTACCCAGGGTGAGGGTGGTGAACATGTCGAACTTCCGTTCGAGGAGGGATCTGAGAGAGACAATCTCGGTGGATTGTCCGTTTCGATAGGCATTTC
This sequence comes from uncultured Chthoniobacteraceae bacterium, assembly GCA_964489645.1. Classification (GTDB taxonomy): domain Bacteria; phylum Verrucomicrobiota; class Verrucomicrobiia; order Chthoniobacterales; family Chthoniobacteraceae; genus JBEEPE01. Next base: position 12,544 of record CAZAZT010000049.1, read on the forward strand.
GGACGATGCCGCAAGGGGTGTCTGGGGAGCGTCGTTCGAGAAATGTTTCGAGGATCCTGTAGACGAGTTCTTGGCGTGTTTTGCTTTGAACGTTGTAGAGGACGGTGACGATGTCGCCTTCGGCGAGGGCGGCTGCGCGGTGAAGGATCCATTCCTTTGGGCAGAGGAGGTCGGAGAGGGAGAGGGTTGCGAAGTCGTGGGAGAGGGGGGCCCCGAGGAGGGATGCGCAGGCGGATGCGGCGGTGATTCCTGGGATGACTTGGAGATCGAACGGTGGCTTTTCCGTGAGCATTTCGAACACGAGTGGAGCCATTCCGTAGATGCCGATATCGCCGGAGGAGAGGAGACAGACGCGGTGGCCTTGGGTGGCGAGTTCGATGGATTTGGCGGCGCGTTCCCGTTCTTGGGTGAGAGGGAACGGGTGAATGGTGGCGTTGGTGGTGAGTGCTTCGAGTCCGTCGAGGTAGAGGGGGTAGGCGACGATGTCGGTGGCGTTTTGGAGGGCGGTTGCTGCGTCGGGGGCCATGAGGCCGAGGTGCCCTGGGCCGATGGAGACGAGGGAGAGTTTACCGCGATGGGGGGCGCTCATCGGGAGGGGGCTGCGGGCATTGTGAGTGCGAAATCGATGAGCTCGTTCGGGTTGATTTTTGAGAGGTTGTCGCGGACGGTCTGGGATTTGAGGGTCGCGGCGAGGTTGGCATTGGTGGGGACGTCCCAGAGGACTGCTGGACGGGGGGAGCGCCGGAGTTGTTCGTCTTTCACGAGGACGTTGAACCCGAAGTTTTGAGGGAGGTTTTGCCCTATGGCTTGGAGCGCGGGGGCGGCGAAGAGGCGTGCGGTGGCGAGCGGGTTGGAGAAGACCTCGGCAAAGCGGGAGGCGAGGATGTAGTAGCGTTGTGGGATGGGGTCCCACGCGGCGGCGATGAGGGAGAACTGGCCTTGCAGGGATTCAGTATTTTTTGGTTGGAGGTCTGGAACGACGATGGGCGTGGATGCAGCGGGTTTACCGGCTGGACCGGAGGGGGATGCTTTGAGCGGTGAATCGTCCGTGTTGGAGGGGTCGCCGGCTTTTTGCGGTTGAGATTCTGCGAGGCTTCGGGCTGTGATGCGACCTCGGGCGTAGCCGTAGGCGAGGGATTGTCCTGTACGATGGATTTCGTACGCGACCATGAGGGTCATGAGGCCGTAGGCGACACCGAGAGCGGCGCCGCCGAAGCCCCAGAGCAGTCGGATGATCCCGAGCTTTTGGTTTTCGGTCTCCTTGATGAGGAGGGCGGAGAGCATGGTGCAAACGACCCAGCACGCGAGGGCGCCGATGAGTGCTGCGACGGGGATCCGGAGGATTCCGGGCAACAGGGATTCTGGGAGCCATTGGGAGGCTGGGAGGGCGAGTTGGTATCCTGCATATCCACCACCGACGAGGGAGATGACGGAGAGCAACTGGCGGATGAGTCCTTTGGACCATCCGGAGATGACGCAGGCGAGCATCCAGCAGGTTGCGAGGATGAGAGACCAGTTCGGGAGGGTCGGGACAATGGCGTCTTGCATGGCAAGGGGGGATTGGTGCGGTTGGAGCGCGGGGGTGGCTTAGTGGCCGGTGTTCCCGCATTGGCCGCGTTGCCGGAGGAGGTGATCGCAGAGGGTGAGGGCGGCCATGGCTTCGACCATTGGCACCGCGCGAGGGAGCACGCATGCGTCGTGGCGGCCTCGCGCTTTGAGTTCGACGTCTTGGAGGTCGGTCGAGACGGTTTGTTGGGGGTGGAAGATGGTGGCGGTGGGTTTGAATGCGACGCGGAAAAGGATGTCCTCTCCATTGGAGATACCGCCTTGGATGCCTCCGGAGCGGTTGGAGGTGGCGCGAACGCGACCATCGCGCATGCGGAACGGGTCGTTGTGGGCTTTGCCTGTGAGGAGTGTGCCTGCGAATCCTGATCCGATCTCGAAGCCTTTTGTGGCTGGGAGGCTGAGCATACCTTTGGCGAGGTCGGCCTCGAGTTTGTCGAAAACGGGTTCACCGAGACCGGTGGGTGTCCCACGGATGACGCATTCGACGATCCCTCCGACGGAATCACCGGCGGATCGGATTTCTTTGATGCGTTCGATCATCCGTTCAGCGCACTCGGAGTCTGGGCAGCGGACCATGTTGGACTCGACCTCTTCGAGGGTCACGGTTGCGGGGTTGACTGAGGCGTGGATGTCTTGGATGGAGAGCACGTACGCCACGATTTCGACGTCGGGTGCGAGAGCCTCGATCACCTTTTTGGCCACGGCGGCAGCAGCCACGCGACCGATGGTTTCGCGGGCAGAGGATCTTCCACCTCCCTGCCAGTTCCTGATGCCGTATTTGGATTGGTAGGTGAAGTCGGCGTGGGATGGACGGAAAGCGGACTCCATTTCCCGGTAGGACTCTGGCCGGGCGTCTTCATTGAGGACGGAGACGCAGATCGGGGTTCCGAGGGTGAGGCCTTGGAAGGTGCCTGAAAGGATGGTGCAGCGGTCGCTTTCTGCGCGTGGGGTGACGATCTCGCTTTGTCCGGGGCGTCTGCGGTCCAGGTCGCGTTGGATGTCTGCTTCCGTCAGTGGGATGCGGGGTGGGCAACCATCGATCACGACGCCGACGCCGCCGCCGTGTGATTCGCCGTAGGTTGAGATGCGGAAGAGGGTGCCGAACGAGCTGGACATGCGATGTGGACTTGAGGGGCGAGTGTGGCAGATGCTGGGCGTGCTTGGAATGCCGAACTCCTTGGGATTTGCGTGAGAGTGCGGCTGGTGTAGGAGGGGAGGATGATTGTTTTTTCAGAGATGGTGGAGATTCGGACGCGGGGCAAGGGGACGACAGAGATGACGCATGCGATTCGGGAGATTGTGGCGAAGAGTGGGGTGAAGGAGGGGACGGTGACCGTTTTCGTTCAGCACACGAGCGCGAGTTTGGTGATTTACGAGAATGCGGATCCGTCGGCGCGGACGGACTTGCACGCATTTTTCGAGCGATTGGTGCCGGAGGGAGAGCCTTACTTTGTTCACACGGACGAGGGGCCGGATGACATGCCGTCACACCTTCGGATGGTTTTGACGCGGACGAGCGAGACGGTACCGGTTCATGAGGGCCGGTTGATGTTGGGAACGTGGCAGGGAGTGTTCCTGTTTGAGCATCGGAGGGCGCCGCATGTTCGCAGGGTGGTGGTGACGGTTTTGGGGGTGGCGTAGGTGTTTTGGATTGGGGTGCGGAGGAGAGATTTTTCAGTGTGCGCCGGCTTCCGAAAATAAATTCAATCGAGGGATGACACCTTTGGATTTGGTGCTATTCTTTTATTAGATAAAAGTCCTGATTCCCTATAAGATTTGGGGTTTTTAAGCTGTTCCTCCGTTTGAACCGATGGTGATCTCGAAAAAGGGTGAGTATGCTTTAAGGGCGCTGGTCTGCATGATGGCAGAGCCGCGTTGGTGGATGGTTCATGAGGTCAGTGGTCGGGCGAACATCCCGCAGAAGTTCCTCGAACAGGTGCTTTTGGCGCTCCGGAAAGCGGGAGTCTTGGTGAGCAAGAGGGGGGTGAATGGGGGGTATTTGCTCCAGCGGCAACCGTCTTCGGTGGATGTTCTAGCGGTCCTTGAGGCGGTGGACGGTCCGTTCCGGTTTGCGAGTTGCGGGGGGGTGAGTGGGGATGTGTCGTGCACGTGTCCTGACACTGCGACGTGTCCGGTGCGAGGGTTGAGTGGACGTTTGAATGAGGAGATCCGCTCAACGCTTTCTGGAAAGACCTTGGAGGATTTGGCGCGGTCTGGGGTGCGGAGCAACTTGGCCTTCGATATTTGAGAGACCGTGTGTTGGAGGGTCAGCTATTGCTGACAGTGGCTGGGGCCAGTGGCATCTGCGGAGTGGAGATGGGTGGCGGTGGGGGCTGACTTCATGGCTTGTTCGAGTGCCCGCCAGGCGAGCATTGCGCACTTGACGCGCTGGGGGAACTTTCGGACGCCGGCGAACAGTTGGAGGTCGCCGAGTGTGGCGGGCGGTTCGTGATTGCCAGCGGTGACGACGTCGGTGAACGCCGCGAGGAGTGATTCGGCCTCGGAACGTGATTTCCCTTTGATCTTGAGGGTCATCAGGGAAGCGGATGCTTGGCTGATGGCACATCCTTGTCCGGTGAACTTCAGGTCAGCGAGGCGGCCTTCTGGATCTGTGAGGATTTCCAGATGGATTTCGTCGCCGCAAGAGGGGTTGTCTCCATCGACGGAGGCGGTGGGTTGGGTGAGTTTGCCGTAGTTCCGAGGGCGCTTGGAATGATCCAGGATGACTTGTTGGTACAGTTCTTCGAACTCGGCGTTCATGGAAGGGGTGAGGTTAGGTGAAGAAAAGGACGGCTTTCTCGAGGGTGTCGATCAGTACGTCGAGTTCTTCTGGGGTATTGTAAAGTTGGAAGCTGGCGCGGGTTGTGGCGGGAAGTTTGAGTTTGCGCATCAGCGGTTGGTTACAATGATGACCGCCTCGAAGGGCCACACCTTTTTGGTCTGCGAAACTGGTGAGATCGTGGGGATGGATTTCGGGGTGGGTGAAGCTCACGAGGGCTCCACGTTCACCGGCGGGGCCGAGGGTGCGGAAGCCGGGGATCTCGTCGATACGGCGTTTGGCTTCGGTGGCGAGGTAGGCGGTATGTTGGTGGATCCGATCGACGCCGATTTGGTCGAGGAAATCGATTGCGGCATGGAGCGCGAAGGCGCCTTCGATGTTCGGGGTACCTGCTTCGAAGCGAGCGGGCGACTCTTTGTACGTCGAGGCATCGTATTTCACTGACAGGATCATTTCGCCTCCACCTTGCCAAGGTGGCAACTGGGACAGCAGGGCTGGTTTCCCCACGAGTGCGCCGATTCCTGTTGGAGCGCACATCTTGTGGCCGGAAAAGGCGAGGAAATCGACGTCCATCAGCGCGAAATCGACCGGCATGTGCCCGACGCTTTGAGCGGCGTCGAGTGCGACCAACGAGCGGTGTGAGTGTGCTAGTTCGCAGAGTTCGCGGGCTGGGTTGATGGTGCCGAGCGAGTTGGAGATGTGGGTGAACGAGGTGATGCGGATCTTACCGTCTTCCTCTTCAAAGATGGATCTGGCCGCGACGAGATCCAGTTGGCCGTCGGGAGTGATCGGGATGAAGCGGAGGCGCGCGCCGATCCGTTGAGCCGCGATTTGCCAGGGCACCAAGTTGGCGTGGTGCTCCATCTCGGTGAGGAGGATGACGTCTCCTTTGGAGAGGGAGAAGTTTGTGAGGGAGTGGGCGATCAGATTGATGCTTTCGGTGGTGCCTCGGGTGAAGATGACGCCATCAGGGTCGGCGTTGAGGAATGATGCCACCCTTTTCCTAGCGGACTCATATCCCTCGGTTGCGCGGGCGCTGAGCGTGTGGACGGCTCGGTGAACATTCGCGTTCGAGCGCCGGTAATAATCCGTGATCGCTGTCAGAACACATTCCGGTTTTTGGGAAGTTGCCGCACTGTCCAAGTAGACGAGACGACGGTCATTGATCGTCTCGTTCAGAACAGTGAACTGGGACCGGATTTCGGCGAGTTCAGGGGCGGGGAGAGGAGTCATCCCGTCGATCATTCTGCGCCGTCGGGTTTGTTTTCCTCGGGTGCAGCTACGGTCGGAGCCTCTTCGGCGGTGGATTCGGTGACATTGAAGGTCATCTTACCCTCCTCACAACTGACGAGCACTTTGTCGCCCTCTTTGATCGAGCCTTTGAGGAGTTCTTCTGCCATCGGGTCCTCGAGATGCCGTTCAACTGCGCGACGCATTGGTCGCGCGCCGTAGGCGGGGTCGTAGCCTTTCTCGATGAGGAGATCCTTCGCTTTTTCGTCGAGATCGATCTGGATGCTTCTGGACTTCAGACGTTTGACGACCTTGGAGATCTCGAGGTCGACAATCCGGACGAGGTCGGGTTTCGCGAGGGTGTGGAAAACGATGAGGTCGTCGAGGCGGTTGACGAACTCGGGTTTCAGCACCCGTTTCGCCTCTTCGAGGATTTTCTCACGCATCACATCGTACTTGGTCTCGTCGCGTTGGGTGGCACCAAAGCCCATGACGCTCTGCTTCTTGATGAGTTCCGCGCCGATGTTGGATGTGAGGATGATGATGGTGTTCCTGAAGTCGATTTTCCGGCCGAGCGAATCGGTGACCTTGCCCTCTTCGAGGATTTGCAGGAGGAGGTGTAGCACGTCGGGGTGCGCCTTCTCGATTTCATCGAACAGCACGACGGAGTACGGGCGGCGCCGCACTGCTTCGGACAGTTGTCCGCCTTCTTCGTGACCGACGTATCCGGGAGGAGAGCCGATGAGGCGCGATGAGGCGAACTTCTCCATGTACTCGGACATGTCGATCTGGATGAGTGCTTCGCGGTCACCGAACATGAACTCGGCGAGGCATTGGGCGAGGAAGGTTTTTCCGACGCCGGTGGGTCCGAGGAAGATGAAGGAGCCGATCGGGCGGCGCGGATCTTTGAGGTCGGCTCGGGATCTGCGAAGGGCTTTGGAGATCGCGACCACGGCTTCGTCCTGACCGATGACCTTGCCTTTGAGCTCGTTCTCCATCTGGAGAAGCTTTTGGGTTTCCGCCTGTTCCATCCGGTTGAGGGGAACGCCGGTCCATTTGGAGACGACGTGCATGATGTCGTCTTCCGTCACGGGAACGATTTTCTCTTCGCGATGGGATTTCCATTCTTCGAGGATTCCGTCGAGTTTCTCTTTTGCCTGTTTTTCGGAGTCCCGAAGTGCGGCGGCGCGTTCGAAGTCTTGGTCTTTGATGGCGGACTCCTTGTTGGCCCGGATGGTTTCGATCTCTTTCTCGAGTTCTTTGACGTTTGGGGGGCGGGTCATCGCTGCGATCCGCGCGCGTGAGCCGGCTTCGTCCATGACGTCGATGGCTTTGTCTGGGAGGAATCGACCGGTGAGGTAACGGTCGGAGAGTTTTGCTGCGGACTCGAGGGCATCGTCGCTGTAACTGGCCTTGTGGTGGGCCTCGTATTTTGGTCGGAGGCCGTGGAGGATCTGGATGGTCTGTTCGACGGAGGGGGCTTCGACTTTGACCTGTTGGAAGCGGCGTTCGAGTGCGGCGTCTTTCTCGATGTGTTTGCGGTATTCGTTGAGGGTGGTGGCGCCGACGCACTGCATTTCCCCGCGGCTGAGGGCGGGTTTGATGATGTTCGAGGCGTCCATGGCGCCTTCGGCGGATCCTGCTCCCACGATGGTGTGGAGCTCATCGATGAAGAGGATCACGTTTTTCGCGCGCCGGATCTCGTCCATCACGGCTTTGATCCGTTCTTCGAACTGGCCGCGGTATTTTGTGCCTGCGACCATGAGGGCGAGGTCGAGGGTGATGACCTTTTTGTCCCGAAGGATTTCCGGAACATTCCCTGCGGCGATCTCTTGGGCGAGGCCTTCGACGACAGCGGTTTTTCCGACGCCTGCTTCTCCGATGAGGACGGGATTGTTTTTGGAGCGGCGGCAGAGCACTTGGATCACGCGTTCGATCTCGTTTTCACGTCCGATGACGGGGTCCATTTCCCCTTTTTTGGCTAGTTCAGTGAGGTCACGTCCGAAGGCTTTGAGTGCGGGTGTCTTTGCATCGCGCCGTCCTGCGCCTGCGGAAGCGGATTCTTGGGCGGGGGCTGAGTCCTCGGATTCGGACTCGCTTTCTTGCGGGGTGAAGTTGGGGTCGAGTTCCTTAAGGATTTCGTTGCGGGTCCTTTCGATATCGACCTCGAGATTTTTCAATACGCGGGCGGCGACGCCTTCGCCTTCTCGGAGCAGGCCGAGGAGGATGTGTTCCGTTCCGACGTAGGAGTGGGTGAGGGATTTGGCTTCTTTTCCAGCGAGGGCGAGGACCTTTTTGACCCTTGGGGTGTAGGGGATGTTGCCGACCATTTTGGTCTCTGGGCCTGAACCGACCTGTTTTTCGACTTCGGTGCGAACGGTTTCGAGGTCGAGCCCCATCTTTTGGAGAACGTTCACGGCGACGCCTTGGCCAAGTTTGATGAGGCCTAGGAGAAGATGCTCGGTCCCGACGTAGTTGTGGTTGAAGCGGTCGGCTTCCTTGCGAGCCAGGGCGAGGACTTGTTGGGCGCGCGGCGTGAAGTTGTTCATCATGGTGTCGGTTGAGGGTGAATCGAGGGCCTCACTCAGAGTGCCCCTGATTTTTTGGGCTGGCATCCGGCAGGGACCGTTTTTTTGGGGGGAGTTCGGTCGATGACGGGGGCTCTTTTCTTTTGAATTTGTCCTTAGTTGCGGTGCGGTGCAAGGCCGCGAGGCATTTTTTCGGACAATCTGGGAGAAAGGGCGTGAGGGGATTGGACCACTGGGGGAAGGGATGTGTTCGAGAATATGCCACGATTTTGTTGCGGCGTTTGGGCTTCTCCTGCCTGAGTGGTGAACGCACAATCGCCGATCCCTCCGATGTCTCGTCCGTCAGCCAAACATGTCTACCTTCGGTCACTGCCGTATTATCGGGAGTATTGGGGGAAGACGCTGATTGCGGTGGCGCTGACGTTGTTACTTGTGCCGTTCAGTTTGATGAGGCCGTGGCCGTTGGCGTTCATCCTTTTTCGGGTCTTGCGGCCGGGTTGGGACGGGCATCTTGGGCCTTTTGAGGTTGGGGTCTTCCGGATGCCGGAGGTGGATCTTTCGGGGGTGGACTCGTCCCAGTTGATCGTGGGGGCCTGTGCGGCGTCCGTGGTGGTGCATTTGCTTGCGGGGTTGGTGAGTTACGGAGCGGTGATGCTGTTTTTGCGGGTGGGTTTTCAGGCTCAATGGAAGTTGCGGACGGAGTTGTACGAGGCGTTGCACACTTTGCCGTTGGCGTACCACGATCGGACGCGGAGTGCGGATTCCAGTTACCGGGTGGCGTACGATGCGCAGTGCATCCAGACGATTTACGCGAAGTGGACGTTCCTTTTTCAGACGTTGGTGACGCTTTCGAGCACGTTTTGGATGATGTGGAAGTTGGACCGGGAGTTGTCGCTCTTGGCGTTGGTGGTGGTGCCGGTGATGTTGGTGAGTTTTCGGATGTTCGCTCGGATCATCCGGCGTCAGGCGGTCGAGATTTCTGAGCGTGAGAGCGAGGTGTTGATGGCGGCGACGGAGGGTTTGGCTTCGGTGCGGATGGTTCAGGCGTTTGGGCGGGAGTCGGACGAGGTGGCTCAGTTGGCGCGTTTTGCGGGAGGGAGTCGGGAGGCCAACATGCGGATGCAGCACAGTTCGATGTTGAGCAATCTCTTGATCTCGACCCTTCTCGCGGTGAGCACTGCGGCGATCTATTACGTGGGGAGCCATCATGTGCGGGACGGGGGACTTTCGTTGGAGAGTCTGTTCGCGATTGCGACCTACATCATCACGTTGTATCAGCCGTTGGATACGTTGACCCAGGTGGGCTGGGACATGGAGAAGGCGGCGGCTTCTGTGCAGCGCTGTTTTGAGGTGATCGACCATGAGAACGAGGTTCCAGAGCCTGTGAAACCGGTGGTTTTGGGGCGGTGTCGGGGGGCGTTGGAGTTCCAGCGTGTGACGTTCGGTTATCGGGTTGACCGACCGATCTTGTGTGGGGTGGATGTGGTGGTACCGGCGGGTAAGACGGTGGCTTTCGTTGGGGGGACGGGTTCTGGGAAGAGCACGTTGTTGTCGTTGGTTCCGAGGTTTTATGACCCGTTGGAGGGGGAGGTTTTACTTGATGGAGTTCGGATCCGAGACCTGTCGAAACGGGAGTTACGGTCTCACATCGGCATTGTTTTGCAGGACACCTTGTTGTTCTCGAGCACGGTTCGCGAGAACATCGCGTACAGCAGGCCTGAAGCGACGGAGGCCGAGATCATCGCGGCGGCTCGGCGCGCGCAGGCGCATGATTTCATCATGGGGTTGCCTCAAGGTTACGATACGCCGGTGGGTGAGCGTGGGGGGCATCTTTCTGTGGGGCAGCGACAGCGCATCGGCATTGCGCGGGCTTTCTTGAAGGATGCGCCGATTTTGTTGTTGGATGAGCCGACGTCGGCGCTCGATCCGAGCACGGAGTCAGCGATCATGGCGACGATGGAGGAGTTGATGCGTGGTCGGACGACCTTGATCATCACGCACCGCATCGCGACGATCCACCGGGTGGATTGGATTGTGGTGATCGGGCCTGGAGGTGTGGTTGAGGAGGGGACGGGGCCTGATCTTCTTGAGCGAGGTGGCGTGTACGCTCGATTGCATGCTGCGGCGAATGCGGCGGGGTAGGGGACACGGTGCAGAAAATACTATGAGCAATGTACTTCCAGATAGGCGTGTGGAGCATGATTGGTCTGCTCGTGCGATTCCCGAGAACGTGGTTTGGGGTGAGGGTTTCTATTGTGAAAGCGCGCAGAGTTTTCTGCATTTCAAGGGGAAGCGTGAGCGTGCGTTGGAGTTCGGGCGTCATTGTTCGGTGTATGCGGCGTGTCAGTTCGCTTTGGGGGTGGAGGCGAAGGTGACGGTGGGGGATTTCACGTTGTTGGTGGGTGCATTGGTGACCAGTGAGACGCGTGTGGAGATCGGTTCGCACTGTTTGATCTCGTGGGGCACGGGGATCGCGGATTCGGACTTTCATCCGGTGGAGGCGGCGATGCGGCGTGTGGATGCGGAGGCCTTGGCGCCTTACTACGAGGGCAGGCCGGCGAGGCCGTTGGAATCCATCCGGTCGAAGCCGGTGCGGATCGGGGACAACGTTTGGATTGGCATGAATGCGATCGTGTTGAAGGGGGTGACGATCGGCGATGATTGCGTCATTGCGGCGGGAGCGGTGGTGACGAAGGACGTTCCGGCGGGGTGCGTGGTCGCGGGGAATCCGGGCAGGATTGTGCGTCGGGGTGCGTCGGGAGCGCGGGAGGCGGGAGAGGTTCGTTGAGGGAGGCGCCGGAAATTTTACTCAGAAAAAATAACGACATGATTGAAAAGCACGTTCTCAAGATTGCATCGGAACTGAAGTTACAACTGCGCCAGGTCGCCGCGACGGCGATCCTTTTGGAGGAGGGCGCGACGGTGCCGTTCATCGCTCGGTATCGCAAGGAGAAGACGGGCGAGATGGATGAGGTGCAGATCACGGCGGTGCGCGATCGTTTGGAGCAGTTAGGGGAGTTGGACAAGCGACGGGACGCGATTGTTGCGAGTTTGAAGGAGAGGAACCTGTTGACGGATGTGCTGGAGGTGCGGATTGGGGCGGCGGAGACGTTGGCGACCTTGGAGGACATTTACTTGCCGTTCCGGCCGAAGAAGAGGACGCGGGCGATCATCGCGCGCGAGCGCGGGTTGGAGCCGTTGGCGGACGTGTTGCAGGCGCAGGAGGCTTCGTCGGATCTTGAGGCGGCGGCATCGGCATTCGTTGATGTGGCGAAGGAGGTGGCGGATGTGGCGGCGGCGTTGGCAGGGGCGAGAGATATCCTTGCGGAGCGTGTGAGTGACGATGCGGAAGCGCGGGCGAGATTGCGCTCGTTGTATCTGGAGCGTGGAGTCATCCGTTCGAAGGTGGTTGCGGACAAGGAGGTTGAGGGAGCGAAGTTCAAGGACTATTTTGATTGGGAGGAACCGGCGGCGAAGGCTCCTTCGCATCGGGTGTTGGCGATGCGGCGTGGAGAGACGGAGGGGTTCCTTTTCACGAGGATCGTTCCGCCGGAGGCGGAGGCATTATCGATTTTGGAGGCACTGTTCGTGAAGAACAGTTCTCCGGCTGGGCGCGAGGTGAAGGCAGCTGTGCATGATGCGTACAAGCGGCTTCTTGGTTTCGCGATTGAGGGGGAGGTCCGCCTCATCATCAAGAAGCGTGCGGATGAGGAAGCGATCCGTGTTTTCACGGAGAACCTTCGGGAGTTGATGTTGGCTTCGCCGTTGGGTCAGAAGACGGTGCTCGCGATCGATCCGGGGTTCCGGACCGGGTGCAAGGTGGTGTTGCTGGATCGGCAGGGCAAGTTGTTGGCGAACGACGTGATTTACCCGGAGAAATCGGCTCGCGAGCAAGCGGATGCGGCGATGATGGTGAAGGCGGTGGTGGAGAAGTTCAAGGTGGAGGCGATTGCGATCGGGAATGGGACGGCATCGCGCGAGACCGAGACCTTCATTCGCAAGTTGGGGTTACCTGGATCGATTCCGGTGGTGATGGTGAACGAGAGTGGGGCCTCGATCTATTCTGCGAGCGAGGTGGCGCGTGAGGAGTTCCCGAACCATGACGTGACGGTGCGTGGAGCGGTGTCGATTGGTCGTCGGTTGATGGATCCGTTGGCGGAGTTGGTGAAGATCGATCCCAAATCGATTGGGGTTGGCCAATACCAGCACGATGTGGATCAGTCGGCTTTGAAGCGGAGTTTGGATGACACCGTGGTTTCGTGTGTGAACAGCGTGGGGGTAGAGTTGAACACGGCGAGCAAGCACCTGTTGTCTTACGTGTCGGGTTTGAACACGAGGACAGCGGCGAACATTGTGGCTTTTCGCGATGAGAATGGGCCGTTCCAATCCCGGAAGGATCTTCTGAAGGTTGCGGGTTTGGGGCCGAAGGCGTTTGAGCAGGCTGCGGGTTTTTTGCGGATCCGGGATGGTGCTCATCCGTTGGACGCGAGCGCGGTTCATCCGGAGCGTTACGAGTTGGTTGACCGGATGGCAAAGGATTTGGGTTGCGGGGTGAAGGAGTTGTTGACCGAATCCGCGCGGCGCACGCGGATTGAGCTGAAAAGGTATGTGACCGAGGAGGTTGGGTTGCCGACGCTGACCGACATTTTGCAGGAGTTAGCGAAACCTGGGCGTGACCCGAGGCAGGGTTTTGAGGCGTTCTCGTTCGCGGAGGGAGTGGAGAAGATGGAGGATTTGAGGCAGGGAATGAAGTTGCCGGGGATTGTGACGAATGTGACGGCGTTTGGTGCATTTGTGGATATCGGGGTGCATCAGGACGGTTTGGTTCACATTTCACAAGTGGCGGATCAGTTCGTGAAGAATCCTGCGGACGTCCTGAAGGTGGGGCAACGAGTGCAAGCGACGGTGATGGAGGTGGATTTGCAGCGGAAGCGGATCTCCTTGTCGTTGCGCACGAATCCGGATCTTGCGGGGCGGAGTGATGGGGGGCGCACGCGGCCTGGCGGGGGAAGTGTGGGTGGAGGCGGGGATCGGGATCGGCGTGATGGACGGGGTGGTGGGAGTGGGGGCGGGCGTGACGTGCGGGGTGGTGGAAACTCCTCAGGGGGAGGCGGGTTCGATTGGTTCACTGCTGCGATGAACAAGAAGTAGGGTGCGGTATGTTGACGATCTCGGGGGTATCCAAATCGCATGGGGGGCGCGTCCTTTTCG
>CAZAZT010000050.1:0-25747 GCA_964489645.1 uncultured Chthoniobacteraceae bacterium
AGTCGAAAGCGGGGAAAGGGGTGTTGCACCCTATTGGGTATTACACGTTGAACGAGATCCCTGCGAAGTAGCACGTGCAGCAAAAAGGCCTCTCCGTTGGGAGAGGCCTTGCAGGGTTGATTGGGCGATTGGAGCATCCGTCGCCCGCGGCTCAGCGACGTTATTTGTTGGTCCCTTTGGCGTCGCGTTCGGCCTTTGCTTTTGCTGCGGCCTGTTCTTCGAGCGCCTTCTTTCTGGCAGCAGCGGCGGCAGCGGCTTCTTCTTCGAGGGTTTTCCATGAAGCCTCGGCTTTTTTTAGTTCGGAATCATTGAGACCGAGGGCCTTCAGGACGCCGGTTGCCATGAGCTTGTTGCCATCCGTGTTCATGTGCACTCCATCGCTGGTGAGCATGTTCTTCCCTGGGGCGTTCAGTTGTTTGATGCGTTCTTGGAACAGCGCGCTGAGATCAGCCAAAGGCAGTTTTTTGGAAGAGGCCAAATTCCGGAGAAAATCGTTGTAAGGCGCGAGTTTGGCATTCTCTGGTGATGAGAGATCCTCCTTGATCACGGTTGCGGTCAGGATGACGGGTCGCGCGCCTGCTTCGATGGCGGCATCGACGATCTTGGAGATGTTCTTTTCGTAAGTCCCTTTTTCCGGTTCGTTGGGGCGCGAGGTGAACGTCCCAGCGGCTGCGGCTGCATCGTTGAGAGGGACTCCATTCGGGCCGTGCCACACGTCGTTGACTCCGCAGCTCAAGGTCATCCATTGAGGTTTCTTGCTGAGGACATCTTTCTGCAATCGCGCGAGCATCTGGTTTGATTTGTGGCCACTGATGCCTGCGGGCACTGGTTCGGCTTTGACGCCATTTGCTTCGAGGCCTGCGATGACGAGGCGGACGTATCCCGCGGGATTGCTCCAACCTCCTTGGGTGATGGAGTCTCCGAGGAAACCGATTTTTTCGCCGGATTTGACCGCGATATCCGCTTTGGCGGTGAGGGCAACACTTGCGAAGAGTGCGACGACGGGGGTGAGGAATGCGTTGATTGATTTCATGTTTTGGGAGGTAACTGCAGTGAGGTTAGTGGAGGGCTGGGAGGGGGCAAGGTGGGACATGTGGAAGGTGTCGCCAAGTCGGTGAGCGTCTGGCGTGAATCTTCCTTTTGGAGGGAGGCAGTTCACGAAAACAAATCTTATGGAAAATGAGTTCTCATCGACGCGGAGAGGTTTTTTGAGGCAAGCGGGAGTGATGGCAGCGGGGGCTTTCCTTTCGCGGGGTGCTGTGCTGGCGGCGGCGAACGTTCCTGATGCGATGGCAGGGCGGTTGTACAAGACTTTGAAGATCGGGATGATCAAGGGGAGCGGGTTGGTGGAGCGCTTCAAGATCGCGAAGGAGGCGGGGTTTGCGGGGGTGGAGATGGATTTTCCTGGGCCGAAGCCTGAGGAGGTGCGGGCGGCGATTGCCGAGTCAGGGTTAACGGTGGACGGCAGTGTGTGTTCGTCGCATTGGGGAACTCGGCATACGAGTCCGGAAGCTGACATTCGGGCGAAGGCGTTGGAGCACTTGAAGCAGGCGATCCGCGACACGCGTGAGGTGGGAGGTCACAGTGTGCTTCTTGTTGTGGGTAAAGGTTCGGATGGTCCGGAAGGTGAGATCTGGGCGCGCTCGGTGGAGAACATCGCGAAGGCGATCCCGTTGGCGGCGGAGTTGGGGGTACAGATCCTTTTTGAGAACGTGTGGAATCAGTTCTTGTACGATCACAACGGGGGGACTGACCAGAATGCGGACAAGTTCGTGAAGTATGTGGACGAGTTCCGTTCGCCTTGGGTGGGCGTTCATTTCGACATCGGCAACCACCATAAGTACGGGAGCATGGGCGGATGGATCAGGCAGTTGGGAGCCCGGGTCAAGAAGTTGGACATCAAGGGTTTCTCGCGGGCGCAGAGCAAGTTCACTCCGATCGGGGAGGGGGACATCGACTATGCGGACGTTCGCAAGGCGCTGAAGGAGATCAATTTCCATGGATGGCTTGCTGCGGAGGTCGGAGGAGGGGATCTGAATCACCTGAAAGGGGTTTCCGATCAGATGGATGTTGCGTTTGGGCTCTGAGAACGTTTTCCGAGAAGAACGGTTTATGGTTCGGATGACGGTCGAGTATGGGGGTGGCTTACGTTGTGAGGCGGTTCATGGGCCGTCGGGGCAGCGGTTGACCACGGACGCTCCGGTGGACAATCACGGGCGTGGCGAATCGTTTTCGCCGACGGATCTTTTGGCGACGGCGTTGGCGACTTGCATGGCGACGATCATGGGGATCATCGCGGATCGGCATGCGGTGGATCTGACGGGGATGCGGATTGACGTGGAGAAGGAGATGGTGGTTTCTCCGGTGCGGCGTGTGGGACGGTTGACGACTCGGATCGAGATGCCGTTGGCGGGGGACCATGCGCAGCGCGTTGCGTTCGAGCAGTGCGTTCGGACGTGTCCGGTTTACGCGAGTTTGCATCCGGAGATCGAGAAGGTGGTGGATTTCGTGTGGCGTTAGGCCTGCTTTAGCGGGTTGGTCATTCCGGTGAGGTTTGTGCTGGCACGAGGGTTTCTTCAGGAGGGTCTTATGCTTTCAAGGCGATCATTTCTTGCGACGGGCGGGGCTATTGCGGGTCGGATGGCACTGGGGGTGCGGCGGTCACCGATGTGCGCGTTCTTCGTTGTGGGAGACACGCATTTTTTGGCGGACCGCGAGGCACCCGAGCGGATGGACGAGACATCGGACACCTACACGCAGGGCTTGGTTCGCACGTTGAATGGACTGGCAGGAACGCGAATTCCTGATGGTGCGGGTGGCGGGGTGGTTGGGGAGGTGTCGGGAGTATTGCATGTTGGGGATGTCGTTGATTCCGCTGACAAGGGCGGGGTGTTGCACACAGCGATGCAGAAAACGGAGTGGGCGCGTTATGAGCGTGTGTTCGGGATGACCGGAAGCGAGGGGATGCTACGGGTGCCGGTGATGGAGATTGGGGGCAACCATGATGGGCCGCACGGGGTGGGGCACGTGATGGAGCGCTTAGCGGCGAGACAGCGGACTCGGAAGGGATTGAAAAGTTTGAGTGAGAATGGATTGCACTATTCGTGGGAATGGGGAGGCGTGCACTTTGTCGCCTTGGGCTTGATTGTTGGAACGGATCATTCGGTGACGCGAAAGAGACGCTATGCTGCGTGTGAGAGTCTGGCTTTTCTTCAGCACGACCTTGCGACGCAGGTGAAGAAGGGACAACCGGTGGTCGTGATGCATCACGTCGATGTGGCTCGTTACTCGGTGGAGAAGGCCGATGTTGATGTGACCAAGTGGGAATGGGATCCAGCGGATGTGCGAGCCTATCATCGGGCGATCCGCGGGCATCGGGCGGTGGTGTTCTATGGGCACACGCATCGACGGGACGTTTTCCGTTGGGATGGTGCCGCACCCGGCGCGGAGCGTGGTTTGGCCGTTTTCAACGTGGACAACTCCTCGCATTTTGGAGACGCGAAGCAGGCTCTTTTTTACGTCGAGATGTACGATGAATCCGTTCTGGTGCGCGAGTTTGCGACGAGTGACGGTTGGTTGACGGGCGCATGGACTTCGCAGAGTTGGGACATGGGGCTTGGCTAGAGTGGGGCGCTACGTGGCGGGTGGGCGTGGTTTTTGCGTTCATCCAGCGCATGAAGCCAGTTGTTGCGATGATTGTTGGAGCGGTGCTTGTGGTGGGAGCGCGTGCGGACGTGGGGATTGGCGCGAAGGCTCCGTCCGGTGCTGAGGTGCTGTTTGATGGGACGAAAGAGTGTTTGGATTCCAAATGGACCTATTGGGAGGGACCGGGTTTGAAGGCTTCTCTGCCGATCAAGTGGCCCATCGTTTCGGATCCTGCGGTGAATGGTGCGACTGCGTTGATGACGGATGATCCTGTGGCGGTGGGAGGGCGTTTTGGGACTGCGGATATTGTGACGAAGAAGGCGTATCGTGATTTCCGATTGCACGTGGAGTTTGTCGTGATGAACCCGAGGGGGAACAGCGGCGTGTATTTGCAGAACCGCTACGAGATCCAGATCTGTGACGGGGATCAGACGAAGCACGGCATGGGGGCGGTGATCAATGAGACGGATTCCCCGTACGCTTTGTACAAGGGGTTAACGAAATGGAACTCCTACGACATCGTGTTTCGTGCGGCCCGATTCTCCGAGGGTAAGCTGGTTGAGAAGCCGTTGGTGACTGTCTATTTCAATGGAGTGAAGGCACATGCAAACCAGAGAATCAGCCAGGTCTGGGGTGGGCCGAGGTCAGGGATCGATGGCGGGAACGAGGGGGGCAAGGGTATCACTGATACTCTTGGTGGTCTGAAGTTGCAGTGCGAGGGTCACGATGTGAGGTATCGCAACATCTGGATTGTGGAACGCGACATCGTCTCTCCCGATACGGATTTCACGGAGAAGGATTGATCTTTCGAAACATCATCTTTTCGGGATCAACATCTGGATCTCTGGTCCGCTTAGCGCTCTGGAGAAGAGGCTGATTTCGTCGAGGCGGCCTTCCCAGTTGGACTCATTGTCGCTGCGTCCACCGAAGAACCATGGAAAGGAGGATGGCTCTGGGGTCTCGGGAATCGATATGTCGCCTTGGGGAGTGCCGTTCACATACACCCGCAGGGCCTGCTGATCTTTCACGACGCAGAGGTGCGTCCAGGTCCAGCGTTGGATTTTCGTGCTGTTCGGGAGGTTGGTGACGCGCTTGCCACATTGGATGGTCAGCGTTCCTGGAGTTCCGGCGGTGCCTTGGACACCGACATGGATGCCGTTGCGTCCGAGCCCGTGATCAGGGCCTCGGGAGAGGAACCACCCGAGGACGGGTCTGGAGTCATCCGGCATGCCGTTCCAGATCCACATGCTGGCGGTCCACTCTTTTTGGAGCGAGGTGTCCCCGTGGTGGATACGTCCGGCGACAAGATGAGGTGCACGGTTTCGGTTGGTTGCTGAGGCGAATGCGGGTGTGTGTGGCCCTTCGAGGAGGAAGGTGATGTCCGGTTCATACGATGCGTGTCGGCCGTTTCCTGAAGCGTCGAGGGCGACCGGTCCTGAGGGGTCATCGAGGCGGAGCAGGGCGAAGGGTTTGAGGCGCAGGGTTTGTTGGGTGATTGGGCCTGCGGGCAGTTGCGTACTCCGGCGGGGGCGTTGTGAAACGGATTCTAGGAGGGAGATGGCGGCTTCGGTGATCCGCGGTTCAGCTGTCACTTCAAGGCCCGCGGAACGGGCTGGCCAGGTGTTGTAGCCGCCCCAGCGATGTTGCTCAGGTGGAGGGATGTACCCGTCCCCTCCGTTCGCGAGTTCGATTACCATCGTATTTTTCAGCGGGCTTGCGGCTTTGATTTTCAGACCGGTCACCGCGTAGGTCTCGCAGGGAGTCGATGCGATGCCTATTTCACCGAGGCGGATGCCTTGAACCACCACGTCGGTACGCTGCATCTGGTGCAGCAGGACCTGTTCACGTGCATAGACCTCCGTTTGATTTTTGGGGAGTCGGTCTCCCATCTCTTTGACGATGCGCTCAGCCCATTCGAGGCGCTGCGCATCGGGAACGCGATACGTCATGGGCAATCGACTCTCTTGCATGGAGATGGATGCAGGGGTGGAGTGTTCGATGTTCCCGATCGCTTTATGTGCGAGTTCGATGAGCGAATCGGCGTATTCGTTGATGGTGAGCTTGGGGTTCCACGAATCCGGGTTCGTGTAATCCCGTCGCCAGATATCGCCGCTGCAGCCGTGGGACATGGCAACTAGCGGCCCCTGCTTGTCCGCGGCAGAAGCGCGCAGCTTTTTTGCGAGACCATCGGAAAAAAGGCCGAAGTAGTCGGCACTGATGTCGGTGTCGCTGAAGTAGTGCATCGAGAAGTTGGCGAGGATGGCTAGCGGCTCACCGGAGCGGGTCTTGACGGAGATCAGGGAGAGTTCTGGATCTTTCGGGCCTGCTTCGCCGGTGACATTTTCCCATTTTGCTCCGGAGTGCATGTTCGCGCGGACGGTAGGGTTTCCGAACGGATCCTTCTCCACTCGATCAGGGCGGCGGATCCATTGTCTGAGCGCCGTGTGTTGGGATGCGTCGGTCCGCGCGAAGCCGATCTGGGCGGGTTGGAGCTGTTCTTTGGCGTTTTTTATCACGCTGATGAGCTGGGATTTAAGGAATGGGACATAGGTTGGGTCTGCATCGGTTCCGAGGCATCCCATCGAGGCGGGTGCCGAGTGACTGTGTGTTGCGGAGATGAGGAGGTGATGGCTTGGGATTCCGGTTGATGCGGAAGCAAGCTGCTTCACTTCGTCCAAAAGTGTTCTACCGATCATGCAAGAATCCACGATGACCATGACAATCGTGTTGGTCTGGTCGGAGAAGGCGAAGGCTCGTGCATGGACGGGTGTTTTCACTTTTGCGACGGAGCGACTGAGGACCCCTCCATTCACGAGGGCGGGCAAGGTTTGTGGGGTGACGTCCACGATGGCGGTGCCGGCGCGGAAATCAGCGAGTGTTGTTGTGGTGAGGATTGCCGCGGCGAGGAGGGGGAGGAGTTGTTTCATTTGCTGGGGCGGGTGGGGGCAGGGAACCGGAGGTGAGTGTGCAGGAAGTCGAAGGTGCCTTGGCCGTTGATGGTGTGTGGTCCGTCGAAGTGTTCGATGGCGGTCAGGTGACCGATTCCCAGTTGGTTGTAGAGGCGGCGGACTTTGGCGAACTCGTAATCGACCCATTCATCGAGGCCGACGCCGTCTCGATGACCGCGTTCGACCATGAAGGGACGGGGTGCGATGAGCGCGGCCATCTCGGCGTAGTTGGCGTGATTCGCGAGGTTCCACTCCCAGATCTCGTGTTCGCCAACGTAGACGTAACTCATCGGCATCGAAGTTGATGCGCATTTCCGGATCCACTCGTTGAAGTCCCCGCTGCAGATGCTCAAGCAATATCCGGGTAGTGATCCAGGGGTGCGCATGGCAGATTTTCCGCCGTAACTGAGTCCGTAAAAACCGATGCGTTCTGGGTCGACGAAGGGTTGGGTCGCGAGCCATTCCAGGATCCGCTGGTGTTGTCCGTTGATAAGGGAGTAGAGGCTGAGTCCGAGGGGGTTCAGACGGCGTTGGAGGGACCGGAAAACGTCTTTACCGCGGTACAGGTTGTGGGGTGCGAAGGTGATGAATCCGCGCTCGGCGAGGCGGAGGGCGAATGCTTTGTAGGCGCGCCATGCGGTGCTGGACTCGTCGGTATCGAACAGGTGTTCTGGGAGCCCTTCGAGGCCGTGTTGGCATACGACGACGGGGCGTCGTTCTGACGGTTTGAGATCTTTTGGGAGACAGAGCCATCCCCAAGCGGGGAGATCTTTCCAAACCTCGATCTCCACTTCGAAGAGTGAGACGGCGGATGTTTCGTGAAGAGGTCGTGAGCGTGCTTGAAGAGGCAGAAAGGGTTCGTCAAATCGGCCGATGGCATGGGTCCAAAAGTCGGCACGACGCTTCTCGAGACCTTCTTGGAAACGTTCCAGATTATCGGAGGGGTATTGTTGGCGGGTCGCCATTGTGCGGTTCCGTTCCGTCACGATGATCTGCTTTTGGCAATGGTCCTCCATGTCGCGCACGGTGGCTCTTTGGCGATCTGCAATCACGGCTGGCGATGGATCCGTTTGGAGCGTTGGGATTTGTGATGATGAGCGGAGTGTTCGGCTCAGAAGTTCGAGGGGAACCGGTTGGGTGGCGGTCTCGATGACGGTGGGACGCCAGCTTGGGTAAACGGTTTTTGTCAGCGTTTCGATGCGTGCTGCTTCTGAACGGAATTGCTCAAGGGATGGAACCGCGATGTGACCTGGCGCGGCGACTTGGCGGACATTTTTTTGTGGTGGCTCGGGGTCGTGAAGGAGTGGAGCGGAATGCCGGATGATGAGCGACCGTGGAGCGATCATGGCCGCGAGCTCTGCGTCACCGAAGGTTTTGAGCATTCCGAAGAGGTTGTGGTCGAGGGGTTCCTCCGCGAGTTTCTCTCGCGGACCGAAGTGGCCTGAGAGCATCACGGAGCGGATCCGGGTATCGATTGCCGCTGCGAAAAGGGCGATCCAAGCGGCTTCGCCCTCGCCGACGAGAAGGATGTCGGGTGCGGGTTCGCGTTTGGCGAGGGAGTCTACGAGGGAGAGGATTTTCTGGATCTCGAGGCCGAGCGGATGAATGCCGAGAATGAAGGATTGTCGGTAGATCCATTCGCGGTGAGAGCAGTTGGTCTGGATTCCGAGGGATGGGTTTCCGGAGAACTGGGTGTCCCGGTTGAGGAGGCGGGGGATGAGTATTTCTGCCTCGGTGTTGAGTGTGAGCGAAAGTTCGGGGGTGCTCTGTTTCACTCGCTGCTCTGGGGAGAGGCGAATATCTGGAAGGAGGATGATGCTGACAGGTGAGGTGGATTGGTTTGTCGGCGGGATGCGTATGCCGTCCCCGTGGAGCGATTCGAGAGCTGTCCAGCGGATGGGATGTGCTGCGCGAGACGAGTTTTGGTTGGGTGAGAGGTCGAGGTCGGCGGCTATCCGATTGCCGCGGATGCCCAGAATGGTTTGGAGCAGTTCACGCTTTTGGGCGAATGACGCGGCGGCATTGATGGGAGAGGAAGTGTCAGTTTTCCAATGGGCTGCACGCGCGTTGATGGACAGCTGCTCGATGCGGTCGAGCAGTTGGTGTGCACCTTGGAGGAGTGATGCAGACCGGTCGGGGATGGGATTGAGCGGGCCAGTGTTTGCCGGAGAGGCGGCCTGCAAGCAGGGGTTGAGGTGCAGCGCGGCGAGGAGGGCGATGGTGATCGCGATGCGGGCGGGGGTCATCCCGCCCGTTTTTGCAAGTGTCGTGCCGTCGCGCGCGGGGGGGGCGGGGCGGACAGGGGATGCTGGGCTAGATGGTTGACGGGTTCTGGAGCAGTTCGGCGATCCTGGCGAGGAGGCGGCCTGCTGCGCCTCCGTCGAGGACGCGATGGTCGAAGGAAAGGGTGAACTGTGCTTCGGTTGCAGGGTCGAACGACTTGGAGTCAGGGTTCCAGACGGGGACAACGCGACCGGCACCCATTCCGAGAACGAGTGTTTGTTCGGGGAGCGGGATGGGGGTGGCCCATTCGAGGCCGAAGGTTCCGAAGTTCGTGATGGTGGCGAGGGAGCCGCCGGTTGCGTCGTGAGGGAGTCTGCGTCGGCGTGCGAGGTCGACGAGATCGTTGTACCGGGAGACAAGACTTGCGAGGGGGGTGGCATCGACGTTCCGGAGGACGGGCACCAAGACGCCGTCTTCGGCTTCGACGGCGAAGCCCACATCGATGGAACGGGGGTGGACGATTTTGTCGCCGACCAAGCGCCCTGCGACGGCGCTGTTTTCGCCGAGAGCGATGGCGAGTGCGCGGAGGGCGTATAGGGCGGGGCCTGGTTTAACGGATTGGGCGCGCCGGTGTGCGAGGAGGGTGTCGATACGGATTGAGCGTCCGACGGTGGCGAGTGGGCGTGTCCAAGAGCGCCTCATGGCGTCGGCGACGGCGACGCGCATGGTGGAGGCTTGGGAGAGTTGGTGTTCGTCGAGGTTGGCCAGGTATTTTTCGAGGTCCTCGATGGTGACGCGTCCTGCGGCGCCGCTACCGGCGATGCCGGACATATCGGCG
This sequence comes from uncultured Chthoniobacteraceae bacterium, assembly GCA_964489645.1. Lineage (GTDB taxonomy): Bacteria > Verrucomicrobiota > Verrucomicrobiia > Chthoniobacterales > Chthoniobacteraceae > JBEEPE01. The sequence continues at coordinate 9,655 of CAZAZT010000050.1, forward strand.
GCGTGGAGGCCGAGTTCGTTCATGCGCGCCTTCATGCGAGGCGAGAGGTACCCGGCTCCGGATGCGTGAGCTGGCACGGGGAGTCCGCGCACGGTTGGAGCGACGCCGGAGGCGGGTTTTGTGGTGAGGAGGAAGGCCGCGGGTGTGGATGCGTCCGTGGACCCGTGGACATTGGACATGTCGGGTTTTTGGCTGAGATCCTGGGGTTCGGGAGAGGCGACGAAGCCGATGCGTCTTGCTTCTTCATCGGTTGCCTCGAGGAACCCGAGGGTGGCGCCGACGGCATGACTTTCGCCGGGAGCGACGATCCATTGGCTCACGGTGCCTGAGCATGGGCTGGTGACAGCCATGCTGGCTTTTTGGGTTTCGACTTCGATGACGTCTTGATCTTGGTCGACGTGTTGACCGGCTTGGGAGAGGAGTGAAAGGACCGTTGCCTCGGCGATGGATTCACCGAGTTGAGGCATCACGATGGGGATGAGAGGCATGAGAGAGGGGTTGGTTTAGAGGACCAGCATTTCGCGGAGCGTGGATGCGATGGTTTGAGCGGTTGGGCGATGGGTTCCCCAGAGGTTGGGGTGGTAGGGGACAGGGGTGTCTTTGGAGTTCAGACGCCGAGGTGGCGCATCGAGGAGGGCGAACCCTTCGGAAGAGACGCGCGCGAGGATCTCGGCGGTGGCGCCTCCCCATGGCCATGTTTCACCGACGGCGAGGATACGCCCGGTGCGTGCGACGGAGCCGAGGACGGTATCGGTATCGAGAGGTTTGACGGAGCGCAGGTCAACGACTTCGATCTCCCAGCCTTCGCTCGCGAGTTCTTCAGCGGCTGCCAGCGATTCGTGGAGCATGGCGGAGTAGGTGACGACTGTGGCATCGCGGCCGGTTCTTGCGATGCGTGCTTTTCCGATAGGAAGTGCTTCGGAAGGAAGGCTTTGAGCTTTGAGATGATAATAGAGGTATTTGTGCTCGCAGAAGATCACTGGATCGTCGAGTTGTACAGATTCCAGAAGCATGGAATAGGCGTCCTCAACCGTTGCAGGGCAGACCACGATGAGTCCGGGGTAGTGCGAATAGAGGGCCTCGAGGTTTTGGGAGTGGAAGGGACCGCTCCCCGGCGTGCCTCCGGAGGGGAGGCGCACGACAATCGGGCAGGGGACGCCGGTCCTCCAAAAATGGGTAGCGGCTTGGTTCACGATCTGGTTGAAGCCGACGGTTGAGAAGTCCGCGAACTGCATCTCGATAATCGGCCTCATCCCATGGATGGCGGCTCCGATGGCGGATCCGACCATGGCGTCCTCGCTGATCGGCGAGTCCAGAACGCGTCCAGGGAACTCGGTGGCGAGATTCTTGGTCGCCTTGAAAGCGCCCCCGAAAGTGGCGATGTCCTGTCCGTAGATGTAGACGCTAGGGTCCGTTTGGAGCGCTTTGCGTTGGGCTTCTCGGATGGCTTCGAGGTAGGTGATCACGGTGCGAGAGGGGATTGATGTTTCACCGGGCGAGGTTTTCGTCGAGGTGACGTTCGGAGAGCGCGCACCAGTCTTCTTTGGAGGGGTCAGGAGCGGATTCTCTGAGGGCTTGGGAGACTGCGTGTTCGACCTCCTCTTCTGCTTCTTTACGCCACTGCTCGAGTTGGGGTTCGTCCGCCCACCCGTTTGATCGAGCCGTCTGTTGAGCGATGGACACGCAGTCATTGCCGACGGCGAGCGCTTTGAAACGCGGGTCGAGGTAGCTGAAATCGTCGTGCTCTCCGTGGCCTGCGAGGCGGAGCAGCGAGGCCACGATCATCTGCGGACCTTTGCCGGAGCGGGCTTGGGCGACGGCGTTGGTGATGGTGTCGAGACAGGCGAGGAGGTCAGTGCCATCGACGGAGTGTCCGGTGAAACCGTATCCGACAGCGCGATCGACAAGGTCTTTGCAGGCGAACTGGCGATCGTTTGGGGTGGAGTACGCGTATTGGTTATTGGCGACGACCACGACGAGGGGGAGGTTTTCGACGGCGGCTTGGTTCAGGGCTTCGTGACAGGAGCCTGTGGAGGTTGAGCCATCGCCGATGCTGGTTGCTCCGACGGTTCCATGGATCCCTTTGAAGCGGTGGGCCATGAGAGCGCCATTGACGACGGAGATCATGGCGCCGAGGTGCGAGATCATGGCGAACATGCCTTCTTGAGGTCGTCCTCGGTGGATGTTTCCGTCGCGACCGCGCATCGGCCCTGACCGGGATCCGATATAGGTTCTGGTGTAATCGAGAACGGCTTCACCGAAGGCGAATCGAGCACCTTGATCCCGGATGAGAGGAGCGAACACGTCGCCGCCGCGCAGGCTGAGACCTGTGGCGACGCTGAGGGCTTCTTGACCTCTTCCGAGGAATACGCCTCCGGTTATCTTCCCCGCGCGATAGAGGCTAGCTATGCGTTCTTCCGCTGTCCGCGCGAGGAACATGAATCGTAGGCCGCGGAGAAATGTTTCCGAGGCGACTTCGTGTCGGGTGGGAGAGTTTTGGGACACCGCTATTTCAGGGGTTGACTGGAGGCTGCGTGAGGTACGCGGCGGGGGGATTGTAAGGAATCAGGAACGGGCACAAAGCCTTTGTTTTTGGGCGTAGCGCGGAGTGTTGGTCAGTGCGGTTGCATGTTGCATTTTGTGTCCGCTTCGACGGCTGACCCGGTCTGTTCAACGGGATGGTTGAAAAGGTAGCGCCACACCTTTTCGTGGATCAGTTTGCCCGAGCCATCCTTTCCTGCGGATCCGCCGGGTACGACGGCGGTGTGGGCGCGCTTTGAATCGTTTTTGACATCGAAATCGGTGATGAGCCGGCGGGAGTGGCCGAAAGGCTCTGGCGCAGTTTCCACATTCACGAGAGGACCAAAGTTTTGAAGTTTCAGCATCTGCCATGACCTGCAGTAGTGGTCGGCGGTCCAACCTCCGTCGAGCACGTGGGTGAAACCGAAGAACCGGTTAGGCGGCGTGGCGGAAGGAAGAGATTGCCACGATTCGGTATTGTCGCGCGGGCCTGAGAACATGACGACGCGATCCACCTTTTGATGGATGGCTAGGCGTGCCGCGGTGGTGGAACCGTGGGAGATGCCGGATAGGATGACTTTATCCCAGCGGAGGGATTTCGTGTCCGGTTGGATGAATTGGTCCCAATGCCCGGCGGGGTGCTCTTTGGAAAGCCATTTGACGAACTGGTAGGCGCGTCCTGCGATGCTATCGGGCTCGGAGATGGAAACGATGGGGCTGTGGTCCTCTCCGGTGGCGGCTTCGAGACGGATCTTGCCGAGGGAGTTACCGTCGTTGAGCTGTTCTTTGGTGAGCTTCCCGAACCATCGATTTGCATAACTCACCTGGATGGAGTGCAGACCGTAGGAGGCGGTCCGTTCGAAGAGGGCTGCGTTGTGGTCCATCAGCCAGATCACGAGTTTGCCTTGCTGCGGGATGGTCGGGTCGACCGCGGCGTGTTGAAGATCGCGAGGTTTGTTCGTTTTCGGGTCGTTGAAGAGGAAGTCGATGTCGGCGTATTCGCGACACCGCGGATCGATCTCGCTTGCGCGCTTGGCGAGGTCGACACGTGTGACGGCTTGTGGGGGTGGGCTGGGCTGGTTGGGTTTTGGCGACGAGGTCTGTGCGGGGAGTTGGCTGGCAAATGCGAGGGTTGAGAGGATCGCGAGGGGTATGTTTCTCCTGTTCATGATTGAGGGGGAGGTTGTTGGTTTGATGTGGGAGGTGGCGAGCGTATTTCGGGAGCTGCTATTTGAAGCGGTGCAGAAACTTGAGGCGTCCGGTGAAGTCGCCATTGGAGCCGATATCGCCGCTCATGCTCCAATCTTCGTTGAGCCGCCTTGTTACACGGGTTTCCTGTTGGCCTGTCCTTGGGTTGACCCGGGAGAATTCGACATCGATGCGTCCGATGCCCTCGATCATCCGGCGATCGACGCCGAGCAAGGAGCGGGAAACGTCCTCTGCGAGTGCCTCGGTTGCGCGGGCGGCGATGACTTGGGGGCTGTCGTTGGTGTCTGAAGGGAGGACCCCGGTGGTGAGGAGGGAAAGGATATCGGGTTGGTCGAGGGCTGGCTTGCTTGTGAGGAGCAGATCCGGTTGAGAGAGCGGGCCTGAGATGTAAGCGGAGATCCGGTAACCGCGAGCCGTTGTGAGTGCGTTGACATCGAGGGTCCCTTGGAAAGGCGCATCACGCTTGTACCAAAGGTAACCATCGTTCACGGAGAGTTTTATCGATGGTAGGAAAGCGGTGAGGTTTTTGGAGTGGTAGTATCCTTCGAACCACGGGCGCAGTCCGGTGCCACCCCAGATCATGTCGGCCTCTGCTTCGCCTTGCCAACGGTTGCCGCGGACAAGCAGGGGGTCCTTCGCTCGACTTTTGAAATGGATATTGAACTTCCAGTTCGAGTAAGGGGCTTGGGTGAAGGAAAACCCGGGTGAGAGGCCTTTCAGGGCGCTGCGTCCCTCGCCTTTTCGTGTGAGGCTGAATGGAAGTATTTCAATGTCGTGCAGATACTTGCTTTGAACGGGAGACGCTTCGCCGCGAATTTCCGCATTCGACCAACGACCTCGGAACGTGAGATCCGAGTCGGCCCTCAGCAGGAGTGATTCGTTGCGATAGGCGAGCACGTTCTTTGTCTTCACCACGAGATCGAAAAGGGGATCGGAGGAGATGGGGTGTTGGACATCTCCTTTCACGGTGATGTTTCCTCCTCCGGATGAGGTTGATAAGTCAACATGGGCGGTTCCTGAATCGGAGAAGCTCGCTTTGAGGTTCAGATCCGAGAGGCCTGGTGCGCGGGGTGATTCGAAGAGGAACTTCGGCGCCTTTATCGAGGTTTCGCCGTCCCACTTCCAGCCGCTGTTGGTGTTGCGGGCGGCGAGGGCGATATCGATATTGCCCGTGACGGATTTGAAGATTCTGGGGAGTTGGTTGAGCGCTTGGAGGGAGCCTCCTTTGAGGAGGATGCGAAGCGAGTCAGATGGGCTATCGGCGGCATGCGTTGCGGGCTTACGTGAGATGAAAGGCCACACGGAGCCCGAGTATTGGATTTCCAGAGGCGCGTTGAGTGCGCTCGTGATGCGTGCGGACACCGAGAGCGTTCCGGGGGCTGGGAAAGCTTGGATATCGAGTGTGACGGGACCAATGAAAGATAATGCTTTTGAGGGCAGCAGTTTTGGTGCGGTGAGGTGTCCTTTCACCTGAGGTCTGTCGAGAGTCCCGGAAAGCTCGACAGAGCCTTGAAGTTTGCCTGACACCAGTGGGGCGTCCCCGAACAGTGAGCCGAGCTCCAGCTGATCCGCTTGAAAGTTGGCGCGGAGCGGGGTTTCTCCCACAGGCCCGTCGCTTTGCAGGAGCGGGTAGTGGACGGAAAGATCGCCTTTCAGAGCGGGCCGATTGCGCTGGAGGACCTTCAGATCAGACACTTCCAGACGATCAGACCATCGCACATTCCCCGAGGCGGAGGTCTCGCCGAGTTGGATCGAAGCGCCTTTGGATTCAATGGACGAGCCGTCAGATGTCACGCGGACCTTGGCATCGAATGGGCCGAATGGACCGACGGAAAGTTTGTTCCCATCCAAGGCGAAGCTGCCTTTCGGGAACTCGTTCGGATCCGTCTTCGCGAGCTTTGCGGACCACGTGATTTTGCTTCCTTTGGGAGCGGGTATTGCAGCGAGCTCGAGCAAATGCCGGAACGGATGAGCATCGGCAATGTCGCCGTCGGAAGTCAGTTGGAAGAGATGGGGGGACTTCATCGAGTTTTGGAGGTCTGCTTTGGCGAGGGTCCGTTGATGGAGTTGCAACTCCGCGTGGGTATTGATCCCTGTTCCTTCTTGTCCTGAGAATATGGCCGTGAGGAGCGTTCCGGTGGAGGGGTCCTCGAGTCGCATTTCGCCTGATAGCGCGTCGTTGTTTTTCGGGATGCCGTGGACCGAAATCTTTGCTGAAAGCGTGCTTTTGTTGCTGTCGGTTAGGTTGGTGAAAATCTCTCGGAGAGGCAGATGGTTAATCGTGAACATCCACGGCTCCGATGGATCAAGCGCTGTTTCAACCCGTGCTTTCGTGCTTGGGAACAGGGCTTCGACGGTGAGCTTCGACGGGGCTGTGTTTGCTGCGAGCGAGAGCTTTGTTGCGGGAACGGAAACGATGAACGATCGCCAGTGCGTTGTGAACGGGGCCGTTTCTACCGTGAGGCTGCCGGTTGTGAACTCGGAGAGAGAGGCGGTCTTTCCGTTGAAAGTGCCTTTCAACGCGGCACTCGAGGGGGATCCAGGGTCTGGTTGCAGCATGAAATCGCCTCCGAAATGCACGGCGCCCTCTGGAGATTGTCGGAGGTCGGTGTCCAGCCGGAAGGGGGGCATCCGGGATAGGAGGGGGAGTCCGAGATAGGTGAGCAGTCGATCAAGCGGAGACTCCACGCCGATTCCGAGGCGCTGGATCGAGGATGTGATGGTGAGATCACTCAATGTTTCAAGGGGGGACTGGTTGTCCACCAAGGTTGCAACGGCGTTTGTGGTGATTTGGGTCGCGGGGTCGTCGATGCTGAGGTTTTTAATCCGGAGAGCGCGTTCTGACACAGTCATCTTCGCTTCGATTTTAGTGGGTGTTGTCGCGGGATTTGTTGTTGCGAGTGCCCCTGAGAAGGTCGAGGTCGATCGCCAAGACGAGGGGCGTGTGGTCAGTCCTTCGAAAGTGGCATGCGCGTCGTAAATATCGATTCGCGGGAGGGATTGTTCGGGATTGGAGGCGAAGGGATCGATGGGGATGTCCACGTTTTCCGCATCGAGTTTGACCGAGAGGGATGGACCGTCGTGGGAGCTGGTCAGCGACGCTTTCCCTGAGATGTATCCGTTTTTCCGGAGGAGCAGGAAATCGAGAGAGGGACGCCCGGTTGAGTCTCCTAGGTCCATTCGAAGGTGTTCGAGGAGGTCTGATCCGGAAACTTTCAGTTCTCGGATGGAGAGCTTTTTCTCGAAGAAGTTTGTCTCGGCTTCGGCTTGGACAAGGAGGGGGGTATCGCCGACGGTCACGGAACCGACGCGGAAGAGTCCTTCATCAGTGGTGGACGCCGAGAGTGCGAGTTCGGAGATGGCGATCTTGCGGGTTTGGGCGCCGGGTTTGGGTGGGAGTTCGATGGAGAATGAAGCGATGCGGAGGGAGAGAGAGTCTGGCAGCGGGAGGTCCTTCGCGGGAGTTATCCGAGCCGACGAGGATTCTGGTGGATGAGGGTTTTTGGGGTGGTAGGACCATGATCCTCGGAGCTCTGCGAGTTCGAGGTGCCTCACGGCGTGTTGCATTTTGCCGCGCAACAAGTCGGTCAAACGGAAGGTGACGAGCAGGTATTTTGCGTCGGCACGATCGGGGGGGGATTCTCGTTGGATGGTGATGTCCGAGAGTTGCAGTTTGTTGGGCAACGAGAATTTGGCGGAGGCGCTCAGGTGGATGCCGTCTTTGGCGAGGGAGCGACTTAGCCAACGGAGGGCGAGGGATGGCAGGACTCTGTGAAGGGTGAGGGCGCAGAGGGTGACTGCTAGGGTTGCGATGAAGATGGGCTTCCGCAGGACTCGGACGATGAGGGGTTGCGGATCCATGGGGGAGGGCGTGTTCAACGCGCGGCGTTGAACTGACTGCGCCAGAACTCGAGGCGTTCGGCCACGCGTTTCTCGTGACCGTTGCCGGAAGGTTTGTAGTAGCTCCGGCCCTCAGGCAGGTAGGCTTGTGGGACGAAGGAGTCCGGATAATCGTGCGAGTATTTGTAACCGGTGTGTCCAAGTCGTTCGGCGCCTTTGTAATGTTTATCGCGAAGGTGAGCAGGCACGGCGAGGGTGACGCCGGTGCGGACATCTTCCCTTGCGTCGAGGATGGCCTGGTAGGACCGATTGCTTTTTGGGGATGTGGCGAGGTGGACCGTTGCCTGAGCTAGAGGGATTTGGCACTCGGGTTGACCGATGAATTCAACGGCCTGTTGAGCTGCGACGGCGACGACCAGGGCTTGAGGGTCTGCCATGCCGATGTCCTCTGATGCTGCAATCACCAAGCGCCTCGCGATGAAACGAACGTCTTCTCCGCCTTCCAGCATCCTTGCGAGCCAGTAGAGTGCGGCATCGGGATCTGAGCCACGGATACTCTTGATCAGCGCCGATGCCGTGTCGAAGTGTTGGTCTCCGTCCCGGTCGTACACAACGGCCTTCCGCTGGATGCACTCCTCCGCTTCGTGGAGCGTGAAGTGGATCTCGCCTGATCCGTTTTTTGGGGTGGAAAGGATTCCCAGTTCCAAGGCGTTCAGGCACTTGCGAGCGTCGCCTTCACTGACGGTTGCGAGATGGAGCAGTGCGTCGTCAGAGGCTTGCACTTTCTCCTTCCCGAATCCGCGTTCGGGATCTTCGATCGCCCTTCGGAGGAGGGCGACAAGCGATTCATTGGGAACGGGTTCTAGCTGGAAGATCTGGGACCGAGAGACGAGGGGGGAGTTGAGGTAGAAGAAGGGATTGTGGGTTGTTGCGCCGATGAGGATGACGGAGCCTTTTTCTACATCTGGAAGCAGGACGTCTTGCTGGGACTTGTTCAGGCGATGGATCTCGTCCACGAACAGGATGGTGCGCCGTCCGGATGAGGACGTTCGGTTCTCTGCGGTGAGCAAGGCTTTGCGAAGGTCGGCGACATTGTTCTCCACGCCGGAAAGGGAGATGAATGCAGCGTTGGAGTGTTTGGCGATGACTCTGGACAGCGTGGTTTTGCCGGTTCCTGGAGGGCCGTAAAGGATCAGAGACGACAGACGATCCGCGTCGATGGCGCGACGGAGGAGCTTCCCTGGGGCGATGATGTGGGATTGACCGACGATTTCATCGAGGGACGAGGGGCGCATCCGCTCGGCGAGAGGCGCATGCGATGGGGGGGTGGGTTCCCTTCCTTCTGGGGGATCCAGGTCGAACAGATCGTTCATGGGGAGGATTTGCGGTTCATGGCGAGGCTGAGCCAAGCGATGATGAGGAGGAGACCTCCGATGGGGGTGACGATGCCAAGGGGTTTCAGTTGGGTGATGGAGAGGAGGTAGAGTGATCCGGAAAAGAGGGCGATGCCCGACAGGAAGAGCAGGAAGGTCACCTTCGGAGTGCTGGGGAGGAGGGCGATGATCAGGAGCACGGGAGAATGGACGAGGTGGTAAAGGCTCGCCGTTTGCCACGTTGAGGTGGAGCCATGGGTTGCCAGCATCTCCTTGAGAGCGTGGGCTCCGAATGCGCCGAGAGCCACGGCGGCTGCTCCGTTGATGGCAGCGAGTTTGATCAGGGGTGACCGCATAGACGGGTAAATTTATTGGTGACCAAAGTGGCATGCAGACGGCTCAAAAAAAAGGCTGCAAGCGGACAAATAAAAGGGAATGCGTTTGACAGGTGGGATGGTTTTCCTCAGTCTCGCCGTTCTTTCTAGGCAAGCACATGGGTACATTCTCAGCAAAATCAAGTGAGGTTCAGCGTCGTTGGTATGTTGTCGACGCGGCGGATCAGGTTCTCGGTCGGGTGGCGGTGAAGGTTGCCAACCTTCTCAGGGGTAAGGAAAAGGCGATTTTCACGCCGCACGTTGACACGGGTGATTACGTCATTGTGATCAATGCGGAGAAGGTTCGCGTGACGGGCAAAAAAGAGACAGCGAAGAGCTACATGAGCTTTTCTGGGTACGTGGGTGGCCACAAGAGTGAAACGGTCCGTCAGCGCCGTGCACGTCGGCCTGAGCTTTTGGTCGAGCATGCGGTCAAGGGGATGATCCCTCACAACCGGCTTGGTCGCTCGGTGTTCACCAAGTTGAAGGTGTATGCTGGTTCCGAGCATCCTCACCAAGCACAAAACCCGACGTCGATCTCGGCCTAACGCCGGATTTCTATCCTCAGAGAAAACCGAATACTTTTTAGATAAATGGCTACACAAGAGTTTGTCACGGTAGGGCGTCGGAAGACGGCAACAGCGCGCGTGCGGTTGAAGGAAGGTTCAGGGAGCATCACGGTCAACGGGCGTCCGTTTGATGACTACTTCAAGACGACGGTTCTTCAGAACACGGTCTTGAAGCCGTTGGAAGTGGTGAAGCAGTTGAACCAGTATGATCTCCGAGTCCTTGCTGACGGGGGTGGCGTTGCGGGGCAGGCGGGTGCAGTTCGTCTGGCGGTGGCTCGCGCTTTGATCGAGGTGAACCAAGAGTTCCGTGCACCGTTGAAGGCGGAAGGGTTGCTCACTCGCGATCCGAGGATGAAAGAGCGTAAGAAGCCTGGTCAACCTGGTGCTCGTAAGCGCTTCCAGTTCTCCAAACGATAAGATCGTCTCTGTTTGTTTCTCGAAAAACGGCTGCTTCCGGCAGCCGTTTTTTTTGCTTTTTTGAGGAGGTCAAAGGACACCCTTCCTCTTCGGGAGCGGGACGATTTGAGCGGTCCGTTGAACGGTTGCCGAGTATTGGGGATGGTTTGAAGGGTGGGTGCCGATTTGATCAGACGGGATTCCCGCGTGAATGTTCGTCGGGGGCGTCTCGGAGCGAGGAGCCTGCTCGGGTTTTTGGTCTAAAAGTGACCGGGAGTTTGGTAGAAAGCAGGCATGTGCAATCCGTCTATTTTCGCGAGGCGCTCGACGTTTTTCATTTTTGCGATGCTTTTTTTGTTGAGCGCGATTTCAGCGGACGGGGCTCCTCGCCCTGGGATCTCGTATAAACCGACGGCGTCGGGCGGGAGAGCGTGTTACGTGGATGGGGTTTTCGCTTATGAGATGCCTTTGGTGCCGAAGGGGTTCTGGGGTTCGACTTACGGAACGCGCGAAACGGCGGTGTTGAAGGAGGGGCCTGCGGATGAGTCGGATTGGACGGAGTTTTTGCGGTCCAAGGGGCTGGCTCTCCCCAAGCGATCTTCTGCCACCTACTACGCGAGATGGGGGCACCTTGTTGTTGTGACCAGTCGCGAAAAGCATGATCAGTTGATGAAGCTGATCGGAATGGAGCCGCGCTCTTGACGTTGCCTCCGTCGGTGGCCTGTCGGATTGGTGCAGAGTGAATCGGGTGTGCGGGGTTGGTATTGTTGGATCATCGAGGGGTTTGGGGATGGGGTGGCGGATTCACGCGCATGGCGGTTGGTTCCGAGATTGGAAGAGGGAGTGGATTGGTGTTTGAATAGTCGGCCTTATGAAGATCGTTCTCGCGTATTCCGGTGGATTGGACACGTCCGTGTTGCTTGCTTGGTTGAAGGAAACCTATCAGGCGGAGATCATTGCGTTTTGTGCGGATGTGGGGCAGGAGGAGGAGTTGGATGGGTTGGAGGCGAAGGCGTTGAGCACGGGGGCTTCGAAGATCTACATCGACGACTTACGGGAGGAGTTCGCTCGTGACTTCATTTTCCCGATGATGGAGGCGGGGGCGATTTATGAGGGGCAGTACTTTTTGGGAACCTCGATTGCGCGTCCGCTGATTGCGAAGCGTATGGCGGAGATTGCGGCGGCAGAGGGTGCGGATGCGGTTGGGCATGGGGCTACTGGGAAGGGGAATGATCAGGTCCGGTTTGAGTTGACGATGGCGGCCTTGGCTCCAGGCGTGGAGGTGATTGCGCCTTGGCGGCAGGACCGCTTTCGCGAGGCGTTTCCAGGGCGTGCGGAGATGATCGCATATTGCGAATCGAAAGGGATCAACGTGCAAGCGTCAGCCAAGAAGCCTTACTCGATGGACCGCAATCTGTTGCACATCTCGTTTGAGGCAGGGATCCTTGAGGATCCTTGGTATGATGCTTCGGCTCCGGAGGCCAAGGGGATGTATGTTCTCTCGGTTGCTCCTGAAGATGCACCGGATCGTCCTGAACATGTTGAGCTGACTTTTGAGCAGGGTCGGTGCGTTGCAGTGGGGCATCCGGAGGTGGAGGCGCTCCTCGGTGCTTTTGGTCATGTGGGTGCGGTGGTGAAGAATGCGGATGGTCATGTGGTGCTTTCACCGTATTGGGTGATGAAGGTGCTGAATCGGTTAGGCGGGCGGAATGGGGTTGGTCGGGTGGACATGGTTGAGAACCGTTTTGTCGGGATGAAGTCGCGTGGCGTGTATGAGACGCCGGGCGGATCGATCCTGCATTTTGCGCATCGGCAGATTGAATCACTGACGATGGATCGTGAGGTGATGCATTTGAGGGACGGTTTGATCCCACGTTATGCGAGTTTGGTTTATAACGGGTTCTGGTTCAGTCCGGAGCGGGAGGCTTTGCAGGCGTTGGTGAAGGAGAGTCAGCGTAATGTGTCTGGGACGGTGCGTGTGAAGTTGTACAAGGGGAGCGTGATTGCGGCGGGTCGGCGTTCGCCTTTCAGTTTGTACAATCCGCACATTGCGACGATGGAGGCTGATCCGACGAAGGCTTACAACCAGAACGACGCGACGGGATTCATCGCGCTGAATGCCTTGAGGTTGAAGGTGGCGGCGCAGGTGCACGGGCCGGCAACGACGGTTCCGCGTTGATTCGAAATGCTCAGAAGGACGGGGCGTCCCCTCTTCGGGCGCCCTGTGTTATTTTGTGAAGGCCGAGGAGGACAGAAAGTTTCCTTGGGTTGCTCGGAGAGGGATGGAGTTTGATCTGTGGTGGAGTGCCCTCGTTCTTGACGTTTGTTTGAGGTTTGAAGGAAGTGACTTTCTCTCAGGGAGGTAGGCGAGGTGGCACGTTGGCGGCTACCGCGGATGTGGTGTCTCGGGTTGTTTCCCATTTTCGGGTGTTTTGATTTCGTCTGTTGGGCTTTATGAGCATTTTTTCATCATTCATGCGCGGGGTTCTTGGGGGGTGGATGGGGATCACCCTTGGATGGTCGGTGGGATGGTTTTTGGCGCAGAGGGTGATGGCCGAGGACGCACCGTCCTCGGTGCGGGAGGTGCGGAAGGGGGTGGTTGCGATTGGCGCGGTCGAAGTGGATGCGTTGCGGAAGATGATGACGTTCCCTGCCAAAGTGAACTTGGTGGAGGGGAATCTGGAATACGCGCTGGTGAACCCGAATGGGCCGGTCCACGAATCGCTTCTGGTCACGGAGACGCGTGCGGAGGACATCGAGGTCGGGGCCCGATTGTTGGGGATTTCGCGAAAGCGTCAGGCGGAGGAGGGGAAGTCGGGTGCAGGCGGCAATCTCACCAAGGATGCGCTGCAGCGGGCACCTAAGCCTGTTGGTGCGGAGATTTCGGTGAGAGTGGCTTGGACGGGGGCGGATGGAGTGGAAGTGGAGCGTGCGCTTTTGGAAACGTTGGAGAGAAAGGGGCGGGAGGGCATGCCTTTCTCGCGGGAGGGCGATTGGATTTACACGGGGTCCAAAGTCGTTGGGGACGGACTGTTTCTCGCGTCGGGTTCGGGGATTTTGGGATCGATGTTGTTGGCATCGGAACCGTTGTTCGTGGGGACATTTGAGGGAAATCGTGACGATTCGGTGTGGTCTCCGGCGCGGATGGTCCTTCCTAAGGTGGGAACAACAGTTCGTGTGATAATTGCTTTGAAACCAAAATCTTGAATGATGAAACGCAGAACTTTTCTTCGGGGTGCCGTGGTTGGATCCGTGTGGGCTTCGTCGCTCGCACGCTTGGGTGCAGCGCCGTTGGTGCCTCGCGATGCGAATGGTTCGTTGATGAACGAGATCCGGTTGGCGGTGGAGAAGGCGTTGGGATGGATGTTGTCGGTTCAAGGAGCGGATGGGGCTTGGTCAAATGCGGCGCATCCGGCGATCACGGCGTTGGTCCTGAATGCGATGGATTCGGCGTCGCTGTCGTTGGGGCTATCGGCGGACCGTTATCAGGGAGCGCGGAAGCGAGGGTTGTCGTTCTTGAGATCCCAAGTGAAGCCGGATGGCGGGATCTATGCGGAGTCCCTGACGTTGTACAACACCGCTCTGAGTTTGACGGCTTTGTTGCGTTCCGGTGAGGCGGGGGATCGTGCGATAACGGATCGTGCTGCGGCATTTGTAGCAGCGCAGCAGGCGCGGGGGATGGATCGGCCGGAGTTGAATGGAGGGATCGGGTATGGGCCGACGGGGGTCAGTCCGAAGCGGCAGCATCCGGATCTGGACAACACCTTGGTGGCGTTGGAGGCATTGCGGGCGCATGCGGAGGCGAGGAAAGGGGACGCTGCGGGATCTGCGATTGCGGGACTGGATTGGAAGGCGGCGACCGACTTTGTGGGGCGTTGTCAGAACTTGAAGGTGAAGAATGATGGGGTGTGGGTTTCTGAGGAAGGTGGCAACCGAGGTGGGTTTGTTTATTACCCAGGGTTTTCGAATGCGGGGACGCAGGAGTTTTCGGGCGGACGAACGGCGCTACGTTCCTACGGTTCGATGAGTTATGCTGGATTGCTGTCGTTCATCTATGCGGAGATGCCTCGAGAGGATGAGCGGATGAAGGCAGCGTTGCAGTGGCTTTCGGAGAACTACACGACGGATGAGAACCCAGGTCTGGGAAAGCAGGGGCTGTTCTATTATTTCTTCCTGATGACGAAGGCTTTGAGCTTGGCTGGGTTCGAGGAGATAACGGTTGGTGGTGGAAAAAAAGTGGCGTGGGCACGTCCGGTTGCATTGAAAATCATGGATCTCCAATCGGGGGACGGTTGGTGGGAGAATGATGTGGCGCGTTGGATGGAGAAGGACCGGGTTTTGGTGACCGCATATTGCGTCACGGCACTATCTCTCTTGGCACGTAGGGTTTAGAGTTGGATTTGGCCTTCGGTGTCCGGTGGCGTTTCAGTGGTTTGCTGAGGTAGAGGGGTGGGGGGAGAGTGAGCGGACAAAAAAAGCGGTGGGTTTGTGTATTTTTGCGCGAGATGGGCGAGTTTGCTTCGGAAAATCAGTGTGAGCGCGCTGTAGGAGTCCTCATACGCCTCTTCGACGCTCTCACGGTCATGGTCCCCTGAGTGGGGGGCTAGCCGGCGCTCCCACGACTTGAGTGGAAGTGGGAGCGCTGGCGCACCGTGCGGGGTTTCTCAGGGTGGAATGTTTTTTGGTGGCGGTTCGGGAATGACGAAAGGCTACAAAATCGCTAGGATTTTCTGCGATGTTCCCTAAGACGCCTATCACGCTTTTGGCGCGGTTACCGCAACCGGTGACGCAGAGGGATGATTTGGCGCGGCGGATGTGGCAGCGGTCGTGGGAGGAGTTCATCCAGATTTATGGGCCGGCGATCCGGCAGAGTGTTTATGCGGCGTTCCATGGGTGTCGATGGACGTCGGTTCGGCCGGAGATGGCGGATGAGGTGTTGTCCGACGTTCTGGTGACGTTGGTGAAGCGTTTGGAGGGATTCGCTTATGATCCTGCGATTGGGACGTTTCGGGGCTTTGTTCGGCGGATTGTGCGGGGGAAGGTGATTGATCGGATCAAGGCGGAGCGCGTGGGGGTGCATCTGGATGACGCGCAGTGGGAGCAGATCCCGGATGACGAATCTGCGGTTGCTTGGGAGAAGATGGAGCGGGAGGAGAGGATGGCTTGGAGGGCGGGAGCGATGGGGCTTTTGTTATCGGAGTTGAGGCAGAGGGTGACGCCTCAGAACTACCAGATTTTTGAGATGACAAAGTTGATCCGTCGCCCCGTTCAAGAGGTGATTGATGAGTTAGGGGTGACGAGGACGCACGTGGATAATGCGAATTCGCGTGCGATTAAGTTACTTGCAGAGATGGCTCGAAGGATGGAATTTAAAGGGGAAATCAACCTGTGATGTCTACTGGTGAACCACATAGTAGGGGTGAGAAGCGGGACGAGTTATTGCCTGTCGAGGCGATGACGGAGGACCAGTTGGTGGAGAGTTTGCGTGAGGCCTTCGAGTTTTTGGAAGGTGTTCCGGCGATTGGCGCGGAGGTGGTCGAGCGTGTGGTGGATTCTTTGTCAGAGATCATGCCTGCGGTTTCTGAGGCGGTGAGTGAGTTGATGCAGGAGGGTGATCCAGCGGTCGATGAGGGGGCGGGCAGCGAAGGCTGAGGAGGGTGCGGGTTCCGGTGTCTGGATTCCGAGGAAAGGGTCGGAGCCGAGCGATGGTGCCGGCTCTGGCGTTGTTGTCCCACGGGAGCGCCCCACCGGAAGCCACTTGAGAGCGGGTTTGCTGAGAGTGGGGGGCGGTTCGCGGGCTAAGTCGCGAGTG
>CAZAZT010000051.1:0-25519 GCA_964489645.1 uncultured Chthoniobacteraceae bacterium
GGCGCTATGGAGCCTTGCTCTCGCTGGGCAGGGCGAATGCGACCCAGGCGTCGCCCGCAGGGGTGGCTAACTTTCCGCCGCCGGTTGCGGTGACCACAACATACTGGCGCCCACCCGCTTCATAGATCGATGGCGCTGCCGTTCCGGTGAACGGAAGCACGTGCTTCCATAGCTCTTTCCCCGTCGATGCAGCGAACGCACGGATCATCCCGTCTCGCGTTCCCGTCGCGAACACGACGCCGGAGGCGGTGACCGATGCGCCGCCGAAGTTCTCCTGACCGGTCAACGGAACTCCTTTTGCGGACAGTTCTTGGTATTCACCAAACGGGACCGACCACGCGATCTTCCCAGTGTTCAGGTTGATGCAGACGAGACTGCCCCACGGCGGCGTGCATGCCGGATAGCCCTCCGCATCGAGCAACTTCTTGAACCCAGCGAATGTCCAAGCGCCATCCCCCTTCCGAATTGGCGCTGCGTCGCCTCGATCGCGGCAGAGAACGAAGTCGAGCAGGGGACGAAGCTGCTCCTCGGTGAGGGATGGCATCGGAGGCATGGTTGAACGGCCGGTCTTGAGTAGGGCCCGGATCGCGGCCTCGTCCACGCGGTGTCGCACGCCGCGCAAGGGCGGCGCGTGACCAACACCTCTGCGGTCGGGTCCATGGCATGCGGCACACATCTGTTGGTAAAGCTGCTCTCCGGACGTCGCAGGCTTGAGGGGCTCCGGATCATCGTCGCGGAAAGGGGTGATCGCCCATGGGATCTCGTTGGAGGTCACATACAGGAACCCCCGTGAATCCGCAGCCGCACCGGTCCACTCGGCCCCCCCGTGGATGTTGAACATGACGGTCGGCTTGGCCTCCTCGATGGACGGGAACAGGCCCATGTTCGCGCGCTGAAGCATCGGTTGGACAAAGGTGCGTGCGGGATCCGCTTTCGGCGCATCATCCATCGTGTACGCCTGCCGTGCAAAGGGTTGTGGAAGTTCCGGCTTCGGTTGATAGGGGGACGTCACGTCTCCCGGAAGCGTCTTTCCCTCCGTCTTGATGAGCTTGAAATCGTACAATGGCTGACCGGTCACCCGATCGAGCAAAAGCGTGTTCCCGAGCTTCGTGACTTGGGCCACCGCATCCACTTTCCGACCGTGGCGTTCGACCGTGACAAGGTTTGGAGGCGCTGGGATATCCCAATCCCAGATGTCGTGACGCACCTCTTGGAAGTGCCACAAACGCTTTCCGGAACGGGCATCCAGCGCGATGACGCAGTTCGAGAAGAGGTTATCGCCCTTGTGACCCATGCCGAAAAAATTGGGTTTGGGTGAACCGGTCGCCACAAAGGCGATCCCTCGTGATTCGTCCATTGCGATGCCGCCCCAGCAGTTGGCGCCGCTGCCAGGTCCCTCCCACGTTTCGGAACCGTACTCACCCGCCGTGGGGCGGGTCTTGAACCGCCAGAGTTCGCGACCGGAACGGATGTCGAACCCGAACACGTCGGCATCGTATCCAGCGATCACGAAGACCTCTTGGAAGACCGCTCCGGCGACGGTGGTTCCGGTGGGCACTGCCACTTTGCCGCCGTTGCCGAACGAGGGGATCGGTTGGCCCGATGCCGCATCGAGGGCGATCAGCCAGGCGCCATCGCCGAACAGCAGCCTCGGCTGAGAACTTTGATCGCCTGCCCAGTGGACGAGTCCGCGTCTGGCGGGAGTGCCGCGTGTTTCGCCCGTGAGAGCATCCGTTTGAAAACGCCAGCGTTCTTTACCGGTGCGGGCATCCACAGCGACGACGTGCCGCCCCGGCGTCGGGATGTACATGACACCATCCACAACAACCGGATTGCATTGCACATTGGCTCGTCCTCCGGAGTGGTAGGTCCAAGCTTCCTTAAGATGCGAGACATTATCGGGAGTGATCTGAGTGAGCTCGGAGAACCGGTTGGAGGTCCCCCCTCCCAAGGAACGCGCCCAGTCCTTGCCAGTGCCTTTGAGGGACCAACCGTTGGTTGGGGTCAGGGAATCCGGCTTTGCTGCGGAGATGATCTTTGACGTAGGCAACTCGCTTCGAGGGATTTCCGGTGCTGCGCTTGTCTTCGGGGCGTCTGCCAAATCGTCGAAGGACCAGAGCCCGAGGGTCTGCGCATCCCGTTTCAACGGGGGCGCATCGGGTGTGACGGGTTCTCGAATCCCGGAGGAGATCCGAACATCGTCGATGATGCCCTCGCAACGGATGCTGCGTTCGACGAGTGCGCCGATGGCGATCCCCCCAGCAACTGGGTTTCCTTTAAGCGGACTGATGGGCGCTTCTTTCGCGAGTTTGCCGTCCACATAAAGGCGTGCGCGGTTCGGTTCGATGACCGCTGCGAGCGTATGCCATTGATCGTCACACACATTCACGGTGGTGCTGATGTTCCCGCCGCGTCCTGGCATGTAGAGGCTGAGGAAACCGGATTGAGAGTAGGTGTAGAGTTCCCAGTGTTCCGCGGAGCTTTTCGGGTCACACGCAACGAGGATATTGAATCCCTGCTTCCCGCTGATCTTCGCGCGGCACTCCACGGTGATGGGCAGCGCACGGAAGGCTGCGCCGCCTTCCGAGAAAAACGGCCCCCGAAGGGCTTTGCCGAATGCAGGAGAGAGCGAGGGCGTACCCGTCGGCACGGAGGGTGCGCTTTGTGCGGGTGAAGAGGATGCCTCTTTCCAGCTGCGGTACAGCGGTTTATTCGGATTTCCGCCTTTTTCAATCGCTTGAACCACTGCGGCCAATCCGTCCAGGTTGTCGAGCAGACGCGCTTCGGCGTCTTCGCCGGTGTGGTTGAGGATGCCGATGGGGCCGGTGTAGCCGCTGTCCCGTATCAGTTTGGTGACGCGGACATCTTCAGTGCCTGCAGCGATGGGGAGGATCTTCCTGCCGCGCTGATCCCCGTTGGGATCCATGCCGTTCAGGTTCAGGCAGAGCAGCCATGGTTTCATCGCGTCCAAGGCGGTGCTGAGCCGCGCAAGATGGCTGTGACCGTGATGAAGATTGTACACGATGCCAACGTTCTCCGTGCCGTGCTTCTTTTTGAGGTGTTCGCAAACGGCGATCATGTTCTCGGGTTCGCCGCCCCAGCCGCCGTGGTTGTAGATGCCGACCTTGCACCCAAGCTTCTTCGCCTTTTCCAAGGTGGGTAGGAGTGCAGTTGCCGCTGCATCGATCTTCGCCTCGTCCGTGTCGCCTACCGCTCTCAGCATCACCCACAGTTGAGGCTGGATCTTGTGCTTCTCGAAAAGACGAAGGGCATCGTCGTGAAGCCCCCAGAAGGCGAACATCTCGATCCCGTTCTTCTGGTACGCAACGATTTCTCTCTCGAACTCAGCAACATGCTCAGCCCGCCAATCGTAGGCGATCTTCCGGATCCCCATCTTGGCGACCATCGCTGCGCGGTCTTCGGGAGATCGTTTTTTCGAGTCGAAGGGGACGATGCACCACGCGGCGAGATTCTCTTTTCGGAAAATCCCGGAGGTAGGGAGCGGTGGGATGGCAGGCGTTGTGGGCTCCTTCCATGTGCGAAAGGTTGGCTGCACAAGACTGGCACCGCTTTCCACCGAGCGCACGACAGCTGCAAGTCCGTCCAAGTTGTCGAGAAGTCTGCCCTCCGCATCTTCGCCGGTGTGGTTGAGGATGCCGATGGGGCCCGCGTAGCCGCTGTCACGGATGAGCCGGATAAGTTTTCCGTCCTCCGAGCCTGCAGCGACGGGGAGGATCTTGCGTCCGCGTTGGTCGCCTCCGACATCCATTCCATTGATGTTAAGACACATCAGATAGGGGAGCATCTGCTTCAAGGATGTCTCGAAATCCTTCAGGTGTCCGTGCCCATGATGGAGGTTGTAGACGATGCCCACATTGGTGAGCCCCTCGTTCTTCAGCCCTTTGATGATCTCGATCTGGTTCTCCGGCTCTCCGAACCAGCCGCCATGGTTGTAGAGCCCGATCTTGAGTCCTCGCGTTGCCGCCGCTTTTGCAACGGGCGCAAGGCTTTGCACCTCCGTTTGAACCCGTTTGAGTTGATCTTCTGGGCTGTCGGCCTTGACGCTGCCGCCGCCTTTGATGATCCAGAGTTGCGGCTTCACTGCGTGCTTCTCGAAGAGCGCGAAAGTGGACTCTGCCATGGCGTTCATGCTGGAAGGGAACATCCATCCCGTGAGCTCGATCCCATGCTTTTTGAGGGCAAGGATCTCTCGTTCAAACAGCGGCACATGTTCGCTGCGATAATCGTGGACGAACTTTCGCACGCCGATCCTCTCCAGCATCGCTGCGCGCTCCTCGGGGGATCGCTTGGCCTTGTCGAACGGCACGATGCACCAGGCGGCAAGGTTGTCTTTCCGGAAGATCCCCGAGGCCGGGAGTGGGATGGGGGCCGGTTCGGGGCGACCTGCCGGATTGTCTTGTGCCCGTAGACATGGAGCGACCACGGACAAAGCGGTCACGATTGCAGCCGCGAGAAGGGGGAACGGTCGGAACATGCGAAGGATGTTGTTCATGCAGCGCGCGGAACGTCTTGCCCGCAGACGGCAAATATTTGTCTCAGAACGGCACTCCCCTGACGCAGAGCCGCAGATTTGTTGGTCGTGAGGTAGCCCAAGTGCGCTCTGACGGATGAGCATCGTCAGTGCGACGGCGCGCAGGGGTGGCTCTCAGGGAGATCAGATGCTGAGAATCGGCGCTGGAAGGCTCCGCGCAATCTCGCCCACGCGGTAACCGAATCCGGGGCCATGGATGGTGGAAAGATCCAGTTGCCCGTTCCGGCGTTGGAACACACCGGGATGGATTCTCGCTTCTGGAGCGGAGGCAGCAGGGTAGAACTGCATCGCGTTGCACTCGATCCCGGCGATGGTCGGGAGATGGGCTGCGAGCTGACAGTGCGAGATCATCGCCAACATCGGATTGGTCAGGTCTTGCACCATCAGGGTCATCCCGTTCGCTTGCGCCCAAGCCGCCGAGAGCAGCGCTCCCGTAAGCGTCTTGCAGGTTTTCAGCGCAACGCCGTTCCAGCCAAGTTGGCGGCCTGCTTCGACGACTCTCCAATCATGCGCGCTCTCATCCAAGAACAGCGGCTTTCGCGCGCTGATCGACGCAGCAGGAATGGGGTGCTCTTCCAGCTCGTAAGGAAAAGGCTGTTCGACGTAGAGGAGACGGCCGTAGGCGCGCGGAGCCTCGACGCGAAGACGGTCGAGGATCTCGGTGACATAGGCCGCCTCATGAACGCAGCAGTTGAAATCGGCGCTTAGCCAGTCAACCCCATGCTCTTCTGCCATCCGGCCCACACGGACCAGACGATCGAAATCCCAAGCCGCATCGGTCCCACGTAACTTGACCTTCAGCGCCTTGAGACCATCCGTCCGGATCCAATCATCTAGGAAGACAGGCACGCCGTCGTCCGGTTGATTGCTGATGGGGTCGTCTTTTGTGAGCGGGTCGAGGCCCCCAATCAAATGCCACACAAGGAGCGTGTCTTTGCGCCGCCCTAGCAGATGGTCCGCGATGCATGTGTCAGCGAGCCCCTTTGGAGCAATGGATCCGTCGACAAATGTGCCGAGCGGATCGGGAAGGGTCTCTCGGTCGAAGAGCGAGAAAGTGCTCCTGTTCAGCAGATTGCCGACTGCGTCATACAGCGCGAGATCAAATGCCGAGAAGACGACCAGCGAGGCGAGGGTGGTGATCCTGACGGGGTTTGCTGACGCTGGGTCGATGGGTGCGTTGGCGCGGAAACGGGAGACACTTTGAGGAAGCACATGTTCTAGGAAGTGGTGCCCGAATCGGAAGGGGTGTGAGAGGCCTTTGGATCCTTCGGCCGCCCAGTCTTGGGCGACATGCCGCGCGAACGCGATCATCTGCTCAAGGCGCATCCCGAAGGGAGAGGAATCGGGCCACGCCCATTGGACCGCGACGGGCGTTTCGCCGTAGCCAACGGCGCGGTTGCCCGCTTCATCGATCACGGTGCACGCGACACGCAGGCATTCGACGGATGTGACGATCTCGGCACCGAACTTGAGTGGCAGCCGGTTGTGCGCGGGGATCAGGTGCAGTTGTACAGAGTCGATGCGGATGTTTTTCATGTTCTACTCGGGAAGGGGTTTACCGTGGGTCTCGGGTGCGAACCAGATGGCGACCATGCCAACGGCATACACGAGGGTGATGACTGCGCCTGCATTCGCGTAGCCACCGAGCAGCTTGACCAACTCGCCGCCAAGGACAGCGCCAAATGCGGCCACAAAGCGCCCGGTGTTGTAGGCAACGCCCTGTCCGGTTGCGCGAACGGCCGTGGGAAAGAGTTCGGGGAGGTAGAGGGGGAAAAAGCCGTAGAACGCGGCAGTGATCAGGCCGCAGGCGATGGTCAGTTGGAAAAAGGTTTCGCCGAGCCCCGGTTGGAGTCGGAACATGGTCTGGCAGATCCCGAGCGAAAGGGTGCAAAGCACGAAAAACCCGACTCGGCGCGAGAACCTGGCGCACAGGATGGGGGCCAGAAGCGAACCGATCACCGCGCCGATGGTGAGCATCAGCTGCGCGTTGGCTTTGGCGCTTGGGTCCGCTGGGCCAGCGAGTTCGTCCGCCCAAAGAGGGATCCACTGGACGGAGCCCCACGTGCCGATCAGCGCCACGGCCGAGAGAAGGATCCCGATGAGCGTCTTTTGGCGCAGCGCGCGGGAAAAAATGGCAGCCATCGGGTATTCGAGATGGGACATTTTGCCGGTCTGAACATCCTTTCGGGACTGATGCCAACGTTCGGATTCGGGGACGAAGAATCGGATGAGCAGGGTGATCACTGCGGGAGCAGCCCCGAGCAAGAACACCCACCGCCAGGACTCCTGTGTGACAGGGATCTTTTTCGCGATCAGGGCGATGAGTAGCATGCCGCAGTTCGCTGCGGTCCCGATGGCGCCAGCGAGATACGGGCGCTTGTTCTCGGGCCACACTTCCATGATGAGGGCAACGCCGAGAGCCCATTCACCGCCCATGCCTAGCGCGGACACGAACCGACACGCAGCCAAGTGCCAGGGTGCGTCGGCAAAGTATCCTGCGGCGCTGAAGAGGGAATACGTCAGGATGCTCAGGCTCATGGAGCGGACCCGGCCCACCTTATCTCCTAACCAACCGAACGCCGCACCGCCCAGCGCTGCTCCGACCAAAAATGCCGCGGTGATGTAGCCCATCCACTGACCAACCGCACCTTCGCCCCCCTCGGTGAGCAGGCTCCGGAGGGCTGGGCGTGCGATCACTGGGAAAAGCCCAATTTCAAAGCCGTCAAAAAACCAACCGAGGAACGCGGCGATCAGCGCGAGCATCGCGCCTTTTTGAGGAACAGTTTGTTGGGTCGGCATAGCGCGGTGGGAGGCAGGTGCTGTGCCGTCCGCTCGGGTTGGGTGCCGATAATCGCGCCGAGTCAGGCCAAGCACTTCCGCAGTGAATCCACCACGCGTTGATTGCCGCCGCGATCCTTGACCGCGATCCGGATCCATCGCGCATCGAGGGAGCTTCCCATCGACGATGCGTCACGCAGGAATACGCCGTCGCGCGCACAGGCACGCACAAGCTCGCTCGTGCTGAGTTTCGTCTCGGGGATCCGGCACAGGACGAAGTTGGCGATGCCTTCGCTGACCAAAATCCCCAGCGCGCGCAGCTCCGTGGCGAGCTCTGATCGGAGTAATCGAGTTTCGGCATATCTTGCGGCGTAATATTGCGGGTCCTCGAGTGCCCGCACGGCCGCAACCTGGGAAGGAAGCCCAATCACCCATGGCGGTGTGATGGCGCGCAGCGACTCCATGCCTGCAGCAGGACCGCAGAGGTAGGCGACTCGGCACCCGCTGAGCGCGTACACTTTGGACATCGATTTGCACACGAAAACGTTCTTTGAAGCAGCTGCGAAAGACTCGATCGAGGCGTCAGACCCAGCGTACTCGATGTAGGTTTCATCGACCCAGATCCGCGTCGAACTAGGGATGCTTCGCAGCAGCGCTTCGAGCGAATCGCGAGGGATGAGACGTCCGGTCGGACTGTTCGGATTCACCAAGATCACGAGATCCCAAGGAAGCTGAAGTTTCTGCTCCAGAACGGCTAGAGGCACCACAAAGTCTGCCTCGGGCTGCAGTACAAGTCGCTGAACCTGGCAACCCATGACCTTCTCGAGCACGTGTCCGTATTCGCCGTAGGTGGGGTCGAGCAACAGGACATTCGAGGTGCGAGTGAGCCAGTGCAGGAACGAGCGGAAGATCAGATCCGATGAACCCGCGCCAGGAAGAAGGCAGTGCGCCGGTACACGGCGCGCGTGTGCGAGCACCTCGATGAATCCGCGGCAGTCGGTTGGCGGAGAGGTTCTTGAAAGCCAATCCAGATGGCGGGAGAGGGCATCCAACACACCGGGAGCAGGTGGAAACCATGCGTCCAGCACGTCTGCGTTCACAATCGAGTCTCGACGCTCGAGATGCTCGAACCGTTCGCCGATCGCCGTGAAAAAGCTGCCTCCGTGGAAGCATCGCGCAGGACTTCGAAACCCTGCCGCAAGAGCCCACTGGGTTCGCCGTTCAAGGCGCTCGAACAGCGCGCTGCGGGTTGCCACGTAGTCCTCTAGCGCCCTTACGCAAGAGGTCATCAGCAGATAGCGGACATCGCCTGCGCGGACGTCCCGTCCGGTTGGTGTGAAGCCAATTTCCCGGTAGAGCCCTTCGAGGGCGTCGCGTCCAAGGATGACCACTTGCTGCCCGCCATGGCATTGAACCCATCGGAATGCCGCGTACATCAGCAATAGTGCGCCGATGCCGCCTCGGTCCGCTTCACTAAGGGTCAGGAGTCGGACTTCAAACCAATGACCTTCAGCGAGAAACGCGAGTTCGGCGTCGGAGAAGTATTTGTGGATCGAGAACGGACGCGCATCCGGCGGAGTGATGCTGATGAATCCTGCGCGCTGATGGTGCTTTTCGAGAACGATGTATCGGTTCCGCGCATCGAGGCTATCGCGGTAAGAGCCACTCGGGCTGATCGGGAGTTGCCCGAGTTCCCGTGCGTACACTTCGTGGCGCTGCTCGGCAATCCATTCGGAATCAGCGGGTTCAGCGTCGCGGATTTTCCATGGGCGGGGAAGTTCAGCGACTTGCATCCTTTGGGAAAGGGTGGCTTCCATCATGAGGAAGGAAGCTAGCAGTCCTGCTGGAGGGGACTGCATTGATTCGATTCAGCCCGCCGATTGATGAAATCAATCCAGCGTGGGGAACGGATTTTCCTTACCGGATACGTGTTATCCACCATGCGTTTCTTCCTCACACTCCTCGTCATCCATGTGATCTCCGGATCCGCGCTCCGAGCCGTTGAACCGATTGCAGCGTTCAGATCTGGTGCGCGGGTGCTTTTCCAAGGTGACTCAATCACGGATGGCAACCGGGGGCGCAGTGCCGATCCCAACCACATCCTCGGGCACGGCTACGTGTTCATCACGGCGGCGCGTCATGGCGCGGCGTTCCCCGCGTTGAAGCTGGATTTCATGAATCGCGGCGTGAGCGGGAACACCGTGCGCGAGCTCCAGAAGCGTTGGGCTGCGGATACGTTGGACCTGAAGCCCGACCTGTTGAGCGTGATGATCGGGGTGAACGACGGGTCGCGTAACGTTCCGTTGGCGGAGTATGAAGAGACGTATGACGGTCTGTTGTCGGCGGCGCGCTCGGCAAACCCTGCATTGAAGATCGTGTTGTGTGCCCCGTTCGAGAAGCACGTTGGCAAGGCTGTCTCAGACGATCTCATTGCTCGGCAAAGCATCGTTGCGAGGCTCGCGAAAAAATATGGAGCGGCATTGGTGGACTTCCAGCGGGTGTTCGATGCGGCGGTTACCGAGCAGACCCCTGCGGATTACTGGATCTGGGATCGTGTTCATCCGACGTATCGTGGCCACCAGCTGATGGCGGATGAATGGGAGCGTGTGGTGCGTGAGTTCTGGAAGCCTTGAGGGGCTCCAGTGAGGATGAAATCGATGATCGGGCACTGGCGTCCGATGTTCAGCCACCCTTCGGCATGTATCGTGCGCGCAAAACGGCTGATGCGTGTTTTGTGTCCAGATGAAGGTGTTCACTCCTGGCGGTTCAGCCTGAAGTGGAGCGCTTTGTGGGCGTCCGTTCTCTGGATGGTCCTTGGCCTTGATCCGTGTGGAGCGGCCCCGTCGTTCTTGAACGAGATTGAGCCCATCCTGACGAAGACGGGCTGCAACTCGGGCGGGTGTCATGGGAAGATGTCGGGCCAGAACGGGTTTCGGCTGTCGTTGCGTGGTTTTGCTCCGGAATGGGACCATGAGTGGATCAGCCGCGAGGGGCGATCGCGGAGGATCAATCCGGCGTTCCCGGAGGAGAGCCTGATCATCCAGAAGGCGACCGGGCGATTACCGCATGAGGGAGGGGTACGCTTCCGACCTGGGTCACGCTACGAGGCAGCCTTGATGGAATGGATTGCGGACCGTGCGCCGGGAGCGAAGGGAGATGAGGCAAGTTTGGAACGGTTGTCGCTCGGCGCAAAGACGCGGATGGCGCGTGCGGGGGAATCGATTCCGTTGAAGGCGGAGGCACGGTTTTCTGATGGCAGCGAGCGGGATGTGAGTTGGCTGACGCAGTTCTTCTCGAGCGACGAATCGGTGCTGAAGGTGGGTCCTGATGGCGTGGTCAAGGTGCTGCGGTCCGGTGAAGCCTGTGTTCGCGCCCATTTCCTTTCACACGTTGAGGTGGTCCGCGTTTCGGTCCCCTTTGCTGCGGACGTTGGATCGTCCGATTTCTCCAGTGCGTCGACGGTCATTGATGGGCCGCTGTTCGAGAAGTTACGGGATCTGCGGATCCCGCCTTCGGCGGCGTGCGACGATCTGACGTTCTTGCGGCGCGCTTCGCTGGATGCGACGGGATGTCTGCCGGAGGCTGCGCGGGTCCGTGCGTTCTTGGAGGACCGTTCTTCGGACAAGCGGGAGCGTTTGGTGGAGGAGTTGCTCTCCGGACCAGCGTGGGTGGACCACTGGGCCCTGCAGTTGGCGGATGTTCTACAGAACCGGAAAGAGCGTGACCACGATGTACGGGGGGCTAAGGGGGTGCGTTCCTTTCACGCGTGGATCCGAGAACGGTTGGTGGCGGGGGACGGTTGGGACAAGATCGCGCGGGGCGTGTTGATGTCGACCGGCGATTCGTTCACGAACCCGGCCACGGGCTATTACATCACGGTGATCGGGGAGAAGAAGAAGGTGGAGGAGAGCGAGTTGCCGGATTCCGTGGCGCAAAGCTTCTTGGGTGTACGGATCGGTTGTGCGCGGTGTCATAACCATCCTCTGGAGAGATACACGCAGGATGATTTCTACCATTTCGCGGCATTTTTTGGGAAGACGACCTTGAAGCGTGGCGCCTCGGCCCGTGCGGCCTCGGAGGTGATCGTGGCGAGTCCGGACGAGATGGAGCAGCGGAAGCGTTTCGACGAAGCGGTCGCACGATTTGAAACGGCGGCGGTGGAGTTGTCGGGGGTGGG
This sequence comes from uncultured Chthoniobacteraceae bacterium, assembly GCA_964489645.1. Taxonomy (GTDB): domain Bacteria; phylum Verrucomicrobiota; class Verrucomicrobiia; order Chthoniobacterales; family Chthoniobacteraceae; genus JBEEPE01. The sequence goes on from CAZAZT010000051.1 coordinate 11,508, forward strand.
TGAGGAGCCGGGAGGTGTCGAGGCAGCCAAGGCCATGGCGGCTCGCGAGAAGGAGAGGACCGAGGCCTTGGAGCGACTGGAGCGCAGTCGGTTGCGACAGGCATCTGTCATGCAACCTCGCACCAACCGGTCGTTGGGCCCCCGTGCGTTGGACGGTGCAGCCGTTCACATCGCGGAGGGAGCGGATCCGCGGGAGGGTTTCACTCAGTGGATGCTGGGAAGCGAGGCGTTTGCGGGGGCGATGGTGAACCGAGTGTGGAAACATTTCTTCCAGACGGGACTTGTTGAGCCTGTGGATGATCTGCGTGCGAGTAACCCGCCCTCCAACGAGAAGCTCTGGCAGTTGATGATCACGGAGTTCCGTGCGCATGCGTTCGATCTGCGCCATCTGATGCGTCTGATCATGAACTCGCGCGCGTACCAGTTGGGTAGTGAATCGGTCACAGAAAATCGCAACGACACCCGTTGCTATTCGCACTATCTCGCGCGGCGCCTTCCTGCGGAGGTTTTACTGGATGCGCTGCAAACGGCGACGGGTGTGCCGACCGCGTTCGATGGGACACCCATGGGGTTGCGCGCCGTGCAACTCGCGGAGCCCGGGGTCTCCTCGTATTTTCTCTCGTTGTTCGGTCGGAGTGAGAGGGTCACTGCTTGTGCATGTGAGCGTGGCGGTGAGGTCACGCTGCCGCAGTTGCTGCATCTCAAGAACAGCGATGAACTGAATGCGCGACTCTCGAAGCCCGGAGCGTTCCTCGACCGGTTGCTCTCCCGCGAGGACGGGGTGATCGTGGAAGAACTATTCCTTGCGACGTTGAACCGGTTACCCACGGCGACGGAGCAAGCGGCAGTCAGCGCTTCGCTGAGCGGTGCCGATCGGCGTGCAGTGTTCAGCGACCTTTTCTGGGCGCTCCTGAACTCGAAGGAGTTCGTCTTCAACCATTGAACCTGAGGAGAAACCACCGTTCCCATGATCGATATTGTCCAAAAAAGTGGTCGGCCCATCGCTGATAACATGTTTTCGAGAAGGAACTTCATCCGTATGGGAACCCTGTCGCCGCTGGGGCTTTCCCTGGCGAGCCTGTTGCGGATGGAGGCGGTCGGGGCTGCCAACCCTGCCCACGGGCGCGCGAAGTCGGTGGTCCTTGTCTTTCTTGGCGGCGGACTCTCGCACCATGACTCGTTCGACATGAAGCCTGATGCGGTTCCGGAGATCCGAGGCAAGTACGGGTCGATCCCGACGACGGTGAAGGGTTTGCGGATCTGTGAACACTTGCCAAGGCTCGCCAAAAACATGCATCGCATCACCTTGGTGCGCAGCGGGACGCACGAGAACGATCACCACGAGACGGCGACGAACTGGGTTTTGTCGGGCCGTTTCGGGTCTGCGTTCGGGGATCATCCGTCGATGGGCTCCGTTGTGGCCCATGAGGCGGGCTTCGGGGCCGCGCTTCCGCCGTACGTAGCCATCCCTGCGAACCCTCGGTTCACCTGGGAGCTCGGCAAGAGCGCGTGGCTTGGCGGACGTTGTGAGTCGTTCAAGTGCGGCAATCCGAACGAGGAAAACTTCCGTGTGCGAGATCTGACGCAACCTGAATCGTTGGGCGCGGAGACAGCGCGGCGCAGGCAGATGTTACTGAAAGCGGTGGACGGACTGTCTGCGAGGATCGAAGGGAACGACCAGATCCTGACGTACGACGATTTCTCGAGGAAGGCGGCGGAGATGGTTTTGAGTCCGGCAGCGCAGACGGCGTTCGACATCTCGCGCGAAGACGCGAAGTTGCGGGATGCGTATGGACGTAATGAGTTCGGGCAGAGCTGTTTGATGGCGCGACGATTGGTGCAGGCGGGAGTCCGGTTCGTGTCGGTGAACTATGGGGGATGGGATCATCATAAGAAGATTTTCGAGGGACTGGACAAAAAGCTCCCGGAGTTCGACATGGGGTTGTCGGCATTTTTCGAGGACATGGATGCGCACGGTTTGCTTGAGGAAACGATGGTGATCGTGATGGGCGAGTTCGGGCGGACCCCGAAGATCAACAAGGATGCGGGGCGCGACCATTGGGGAAGAGCCGCCTCCATGCTGTTCGCTGGCGCCGGCGTGAGACGCGGGCATGTTCTCGGGGCGACGGACAAGAATGGGGCGTTCGTCACGGATCGCCCGGTACGACCTGCGGATGTGGGATGGACGCTGTTCGAGGCGTTGGGGATCGATCCGGCCAAAGAACTGATGACTCCTGAGGGGCGCCCTGTGTCCGTCCTTTCCGAGGGATCCGTCATCCGGGAGTTGTACGCATGATGGTTCGCCGGCTATTGCTTGTTGCCTGCATCGTCGGGGTGCTGCAAGGCGCTTGGGCGCAGGCACCTTTGGTTGCGAAGCGTCCGATGCTTACCTCGATCTCCCCTCTTTCGGTGACGTCAGGACAGAAGACCACGATGCGCTTCTTGGGAATCAACCTGGTGGGGCCGCGGCGTTTGTTCGTCCGCGGACCCGGTCTGGAGGTGCGACTGGCTGAGGTGCGAACAGGCGAGATCCCGAAGGGATTGGAGGCGAAGGAGGTGGGCGAAACGCAGTTCGAGGCGACGCTGGATCTGCCTGAGGGTTTTGCGGACCCGATCATCGAGGTGGTGGTCGAATGCGAATCTACGCGGACATCGCCACTGAGGATTCCCGTGCGACGGGCGGGAGAGCAGGAAAGCGAGCGTGAGCCGAACAACGGGTTCGCGGAGGCGCAGACCCTCGTGGAGGGACGCCCAATGCTAGGGGCGATCCAGTCGGAGAAGGACGTGGACGTCTTCGTGTTCGAGGGGGTAGCCGGCGTCGAATACGAGGTGGGGGTTGTGGCTGGGCGTCGGGCATCTCTCCTGGATGGCGTGGTGTCGGTTTTTGATGGGGATCGTCGGATGATGGTGGTTTCGGATGATGGCGAAGGTCCGGATCCGGTTGCCCGTTTTAAGGTGCAACGGTCGGGGCCGCATTATGCGGTCGTGACGGACGCGGCGGACAAGGGTGGCGTGTGGTGCGGGTACGAACTCCTTCTGCGGAGGCTTCCATGAGACGTTGCCTTCATCTGCTTTTCGGTCTTGTGCCGATGCTCACCGCTTTTTCGGCGCCCGTGAGTTTTCGTCGAGATGTGCAACCGATCCTGCGCGCGAGCTGTGTGGCGTGCCACAAGCCGTCGAAAGATCGCGGGGATCTGGATGTCACGACGTATTCCGCGTTGATGAAGGGCGGCAAGCATGGACAGGCGGTGGTGATCGGAAACCCGGACAAGAGCCGGTTGATCCGGGATGTGTCCGGTGGTGAGCCAGTCATGCCGGAGGAGGGTGAACCGCTGACGGCAGGGGAGGTTGCGCTGCTCAAGCGATGGATAGCGGAGGGCGCTCAAGATGACACGCAGAGCGCCATGGCTGCGGAGTCGAAGGCTGCGCCGATCTATGAGCGGTTACCATCGGTCTCTGCGTTGGCGTGGTCGCCCTCTGGTGACCTTTTAGCGGCGGCGGCGCATCGGGAGATCCTTGTGTTCGAGGGTGACAGCGATCGCCCCGCGCATCGGTGGAGTGGGGACGCGTTGCGGATTGAGTCGATTGCGTTCTCCTCCTCTGGCCGCTTTCTTGCGGCTGCGGGTGGATCGCCATCGGAGTTCGGCGAGATCCAGATCTGGGATGTGGCGCAGGGGAAGATGGTTCGATCAATCCGGACGACAACCGATCTGGTGCATGGGATCGCGTTCTCTGACGATGAATCCAAGGTGGCCGTAGGGTGCACGGACAAGTTGGTGAGGGTATTCTCGGTGGACACGGGGGAAGAGCGGATGCGTTGTGACAATCACATCGATTGGGTTCTGGCTACAGCATTTACCCATGACGGCAATCGGGTGGTTTCGGCTTCGCGAGATCGCGCCTTGAAGTTGATCGACGTGGCGACGGGGCACCTGATCGACGATGTTGCGTTGCCGAGAGGACCGCTTGTGAGTCTCGCGAGGCATCCCAAGGAGGATCTGGTGGTGTCGGGGGGTGTGGAAGGACAGATCATCCTGAGCCGGATGGAGGGGCGCGGAGGCAGGCTTGCGGAGGGAGACAACAAGGAGATGAGCTTTGTGAGGGAGATGCCGCGAGGCAACGGCTCGGTCTCTGCATTGGCTTTCAGTGCGGACGGCAAATGGTTGGCCGCGACAACGATCCGCGGCGATTGCCGCGTGATGAGCGTGCAGGAAGGCAAAGTGGTGCGCGAGGTGAAGGTCGGGACAGAGGCGTTGTTCGCGGTATCGTTTCACCCGCGAGACGGTGATCTTGCGGTTGCGGGCATGGATGGGGTGATCCGGATTTTTGATGCGAAGGAGGGCCGACAGAAGCGGGCTTGGGGATGCGTTCCTCTGGGGCGATGAGACGGCGGAACGTTGGGGCGTGCTGTGAGAGGAGCTCCATCGTGCTAAGGGGAGAGCTGAAAACCGGTGGACATCATGAGGCGTGGGCTGGGAGGGAACTGCGATGCTTGAGGGAAGCGAGCTGAGTGGTCAGTTCCCGTTGGTGAGTCCATACTCAAAATCTCAAAGCGAGTTCTGAAAGATGCTTAAATCAACCAAAGCGTTAGTGGCGAAAGTGATGGGGGTGTTGGCTCTGTGCGTGTGCACGGTGGGGTGGGGACAGCATCCGAGCACCGATCTCAAGGCAGCCAGGGAAGTTGGGCGACAGAAGTCGCGGTTTCTCAGAGGGGGTGGCCCAGAGGCGAAATCGGACGCGGCGCTTCCGACGGCGAATGTTGCCGATTTCCAGAAGATGATTGAACCCGTTTTGATGCGGAGTTGCTCGGGATGCCATGGGCCCAAGAAGTCGGAGGGCCGATTGCGGATCGATCGGTTGAATGCGGACCTTGTGAACGGGCCTGACGTGGAGCGGTGGCGCGAGATTTACAATGCACTGATCAAAGCGGAGATGCCGCCTGATGATTCTCGCGAGGAGAAGTTGTCGGAGGAGATGCGCGGGCGGATCGTCGAGTGGTTGGGAGAGGAGATGCACAAGGCTTCGATCGTTCGGCGTGCGAACAAGGAGCAGTCCTCGTTTCGGCGTCTGACCAAGTACGAGTACGAGTATGCGCTCCAGGACTTGTTGGGGTTGGAGTTCGCTTTTGCGAGCAAACTTCCCCCGGAAACGGTGTCGGAAGATGGATTCAAGAACCGCTCGGACCTGTTGCAGATCTCTTCAATGCAGTTCCAGACGTATCGTGAGATCGGGTTGAATGCATTGAAGCGGGCGGTGGTGGTCGGGGAACAGCCGAAGCCGGTGACCTATCTGATCTCGATGAAGCAGCAAATGGATGCGGCGACGTCTGTGAAGAACGCGAAGTTGTTCGATGCGGATCAGCCTGACGCGCCGAAGAGGCGGAACGAGGTGCACCTTTTCGATCGCGAGAGCGGAAAAGGTGTCCTTTCGCCGCAAGCGTCGGCTCAACCCGCCAAAGAGGGTGCGTATGGAGGGGATGTCCCAGTGTCGCCGGTGGTTTGGGTGTTGCCGCCCTCTGCGGAGATGAAGATCAATTTGGACCGATTCTTACCGGACGACGGGGTGATGCGGGTGAGGATCCGTGCCGGGCGCTCCAACATGAAGCCGGACGAGTACGCGAGTCTGCGGCTGATCTTCAGTGCGCATACGAGCAATAACGCGAACTTCTCGCAGACGGTAAGCGTTCGGGACATCCCCGTGACGGCTTCTGCGGACAATCCGGAATATATCCATTTCGATATCCCGCTCAGCGACATCCAGCGGAACCCATTCCGGAAGTTGGAGACGACATTTCCGCGGCGGGACGAATTCTTGCATATCCGAAACATCTCCAACGCTCCCGGGGGGGAGGATCGGTTGAAGGTGCTGATCGACCGAGTGGAGATCGCGGCGCCATTTTTCGAGCAGTGGCCACCGAAGTCGCACCTGAGCATTTTTGGGGAAAGTGCCCATCGCGGGGATGAGGAGAAGTACGGTCGGGAGGTGCTTACCCGTTTCATGCGGCGTGCGTGGCGGCGGCCGGTCCAGTCCCAGGAGGTCGATGGCTTCATGACATTATTCACGAAATATCGCCCGAACTCACCGTCATTCGAGGACACGATGACCGAGGTTCTGGCGACGGTTCTTGCGTCTCCGGAGTTCTTGTATCTCACGCCTAGGCAACCGCTTGGATCGGACCTTGTGGCTGGTTCAAAGATTGATGAGCTCGAGTTGGCGAGCCGTTTGGCGGTCTTCTTGTGGGCGAGCTTGCCTGATGAGGAGCTGTTGACTCTGGCTGAGAACCGGAAGTTGCGGACGCAGGGGGTGTTATCGGCCCAAGTGGAGCGCATGCTCAAGGATCCGCGTGCGAGGCGGTTCACCCAGAACTTTGTGGATCAATGGTTGGGTCTGGAGCGCATGAATAGTGTGACCCACGTGACGGATGCGGCCTTGAAAGATGCGATGTTGGCGGAGCCGGTGGCATTTTTTGAGGAGGTTCTGGGCTCTGGCCGGAGCGTGATGGATTTCATCGATTCAGATTATGCGATGGTGAACGAGAGACTGGCTGCGCATTACCGGGTCCCAAAGGCATTCGGCCCGCATTTCCGGCCGGTGTCATTGCCAACGGGCGTGCAGCGTGGCGGTGTCCTCACCAGTGCGGCGATGTTGGCGATCAACTCGGATGGCAAGGACTCGCATCCGGTGAAGCGCGGGGTGTGGTTGTTGCAGAGGATGTTGCATGACCCGCCGCCGCCGCCGCCACCGAACGTTCCGGAGGTGGATCTGACGGATCCGGAGATCCTGAAGATGACCCTGAAGGAGCGCATCGTGAACCATCGGAACCAACCTGCGTGCTCGTCCTGTCATGCCCGCATTGATCCGTGGGGGATTGCGTTTGAGCAGTTCGATGCGATGGGGGCGCTTCGCACTCACGTGGGCAACCGACCGGTGGACGCGTCGGCGGAGCTTTTCAATCGGACGCGACTGGATGGAGTGGAAGGTTTGAAGCGGTACTTGTTGACCGAGCGGCAGGACCAGTTCGCTCAAGCGATGGTCTCGAAGCTCACGGCGTATGCGTTGGGGAGACCCCTCACCTTCGGGGATCGCTCGGACATCGAGCGGTTGACGTCGGAGCTGAGGCGGCGAGGGGATGGACTTCGGGAGTTGATTCAACTCCTTGTGGCGAGTGATATTTTCAACGCGAAGCAATAAGGAGGCGCACTTTATGAATGAAAGATCGATGGCATTGAGTCGGCGGACATTTCTCCAAGGAACGGGTTTGGCGCTCGCTTTGCCGTGGCTGGAGACCTTTGGAGCGCTTGAGACGGGGTCGAAGACTCCGAGACGGTTCTTGAGCGTTTATCATCCGGACGGGGTGGGTTTGCCGTTGAAGTCAGATCCTGCGTGGGAGGACTGGAGCTGGTTCCCGCGTGGTGGCGAAAAGGATTTCGTGCTGACGAAGGTTTTGGATGTGTTGGAACCGGTGCGTGGTGACATCACGATCTATTCCGGTCTTTCGCATCCGGCAGCTCGTCAGGTCCACGGCCACTCCAATGCGGATCAATATCTTACGGGAGCGAACATTGGTGGGAGTGGACCTTACAAGAACACGATCTCGGTGGATCAGGTGTATGCGGAGCATGTGGGTGAGATGACCCGGCACGCTTCCTTGGTGATGTCGACGAACGGCGGCGTGGGCGGGCCGCGTGGAGCGCAGACGCAATCGTTCAATCGGGAAGGTCGGCCGATCCCTGCGATGAACAAGCCTCGGCAGATCTTTGAGATGCTGTTCGTGACGAGCGGGAAAGATGCGGCGGAGCGATTGGCGCGCAGCAAGAGTGCGTTGGACCTTTTGATCGACAACACGCGTTCCCTGAAGCGTCAGCTATCGCGTCGGGATCAGGAAACCTTGCAGCATTATCTTGATGCGGTGCGTGATACGGAGGTGAAGTTGGCCAAGGCCCAGCGGTGGATCGAGACGCCGGTGCCGCAGGTGGACACGAGTCGCCTGCACTTGGATGCTGAGCCGAAAGAGGCGCGCCTGTATTTCCAGACCATGTATGAGCTGATCTACTTGGCCTTCCTGAGCGATTCGACGCGGGTGGCCACGTTCCAGTTGGGGCGTGAGAATGGCGAGGGGCCGCACGACCTCCTCTCGATGGCGGTGGGTCTGCCGGGTGCGCACGGCTTGACGCATGCGGTGAAGCGTCCGGGTGGTTGGGAGAACCTTGGCACGTACAACCGCTATCAGGCGGAGGAGTTCGGTCGGTTCGTGCAGCGCTTGAAGGAGACCGCTGAGCCAGCGGGCACGGGGACCATGTTGGACAACACGTTCGCGATGCACGGTTCCGCTTCGAGCAGTTTCCACCTGTCCCGGAACTATCCAATCATCTCAGCGGGCGGAAAGAACATGGGTTTCAACAATGGCCGCTATCTCAAGTTCGGGAAGGGGAACGAGGACAATCAGGCGGGCGCAGGGATTGATACGGATGCGGGATGGAACAGCAAACTCACCGTCGAGGAGTTGCCATTGTCCAACCTGTTCGTGACGGTTCTTCAGCGGCTAGGTGTTGAGACGGAAACGTTTGGCGGGTATCGCGGAACATTGGACAAGGTGTAGGCCCGAACGTGGTTTCAAGGACAACGCCGTCTGGCGTTTCTGATTCCGCATGGGGTCTGATGGGGTTTCGGGCAGATCACAGGTCAGCCCCGCAGAGGCGCATTCACGCGTCGCCCCGCTTTGCCGCGATACCCATGGGATCGCGGCATCGAGAGTTGACGGTCCCCTCGGTTCATTCGCGTCCGAAGAACTCTTCCTCTTTGGGGAGGGCGACAACCTTCCAACTGGCTGGGAAAAAACGGACTACCTCACCCGTGCGATAGCCCTCGAGCAGCATGTCGCATTGGACGTCGATCTGGAAACCAGAGCTGCCGGGGGTGACAGGGACTTTCCTTTTGGCGAGGATGTTCCCGCCTTTCCGGTCGTTGAGCGGATCGAACATCATGAGGCTCATCCGGGCGACGGCGAGTGTTCCCTTCGGTTTCATGTCATCTTTGGCGCCACCTGACGTGGGCCAACCGAGGGGCTCGGGCACAATGCGATCGAAATCCGCGAAGAGGGAGGCGTCGATCCCGTCGAAGAACGTGACAGTGACGATCTGGGTTTTGTCTTCCACGTTCACGACGAACCCTGGAACGCCGCGTTCGCGGATGTAGGCGCGGTGACGCGCCATTTGGCGGGCGGAGGCCATCTCGCGGCTCTTGGGGTCGAGCCACATCCGGGAGATCCTGCCTGGGCCGTAAAGCGTTGCCCAAGTGAGGTTCATGAGCATCTCCTGGCCTGGTTTGATGTCCTCGAGCGAACCGAACCCGTTGTCACGGATGACCTCGGTTGCTGGGGTCAGGTCGAACTGTTTCGGGGGCGCATCTTTGTCCTTGGGCCCGGTCGGGCGCGCGCTGAGTTTCCGTTTCTCGAGATCGACGCTTTCGATCTTCCAGAGCGTGTTCCGAGAGGCGTGATAGCTGAAATCATCCTGGATACGGATGCATTGGCGGAACTCGGACTCGGAGGAGATGCGACCGTTGAACAGGGCGAAGGGCGGCGGACGCGAATCGCCGTCCGCTTTCGGATAGCACCACGTGTGGAGGTGGGTGCCGAGCGGGATGTCCTGCAAGGCGGCGGGAGCGCCGTTGTACTGGATGGATCCGTACGGCAAAAGGGTCAGGAGAAGCGGCAGGTCGAGGTGCGAGGCCGCTTGGCTGTCATCGCGGTCCACACGGATGACGAGTTCGCGTTCGGTGTGATCCACCTTGATGAGTTCGCCGGAGATGTAGTGCGCGGAACCTTCGGGCGGGAACTGGCCGTTGACCGGTTTGAACCATGGGAGCGACTTGTCGCGCCGCTCGTCCGTGCGGAAGGTCGCTGTTTTCTCATTGGCGAGCGGTTGCTGGGTCGGAGCGATCCAGAGAAGCCACGCAGCACCGAGGTGAGCGATGGTTTTGAAGTGCATGGAAGGTCGAGGGTCTGGGTCAGATCACGAGATCAGAGATGGGTTTCAGGCTGTCCTGGAACCGTTCCGTCTCGACGCCGGAGCGCTGCAACATGGTGAGCAGGAGATTGCTGAGGCGGGCGTCCGCGTCGACCGGGCGGCCGCAGATCTTGTAGTGGGCGTTCGCGTCGTCGACGGTGTAGCGACCGATCTTCGGGAGGTTGTAATCGAGGTGTTGGCCATGTTTGACGCCGAGCTTTTTCCCGCCGGCATAGAGGGTTGGCAGGTTGGCATTTCCATGGCTGTGGCCGTAGGACATCCCGCTTCCCCACAGCACTTGGGTGGTGTCCAGCAACGTGTCGGAGCCTTCGTCGACGGACTTCAGTTGGTCGAGAAAATAGCTCAACTGCTCGATGAGGAACGTATCGGTCTCGGTGAGGCGTCGGAGCTGTTCCGGATCACCGTTGTGGTGTGACAGTCCGTGGCGCGTCTGCGAGATGCCGATGTCGGGGATGGCACCTCCATTGGCTTCGCTGCAGATCATGCAGGTGATGACCCGGGTGGTGTCGGTGCGCAGTGCGAGGGTCATCAGGTCGAAGAAGAGGCGGTGATACTCGCGCACCTTGGTGGGATCCATCTTGCCGGAGAAACGGCTTGCGGCGCTTGGATCGATGGCGGGACGGGGTACATCCAGCCATGAGTCGGCGCGCTCCGTGCGGACCTCGACTTGGCGGACCGCTTCGAGGTATTCGCCGAGCTTGTTCTGGTCCTCTTTTCCGACGCTTTGCTCCATGCGTTTGGCGTCCTGCAGGACAGCGTCAAGGATGCTGCCTCGGCGTTTGAGGCCTCGGCGAACGGCGTCCTTGCCGCCTTTTTCGCCGACGAAGAGGCGTTCGAAAACGGTTTTCACGTTGCGTTCTGCCGGGAGCTGGATGCCATCGCGTGACCAAGCGAGGGAGTGCCCCTCGATGGCGAGCTCGAGCGAGGAGAACCGCGTCGAAACGCCCTGCACTTCCGCCATGAGCTGGTCGGCGGACACGGAGTTCCGGAAGGATCCACCGTTGGCCGGGATGTCAGCACCGGTGAGCCAGACGCGGTCGCAGTTGTGGTGTTTTCCGAGGACCATCGGGTGGTGAAGACCGCTGATGGGCGTGATGTCGGCGCGGTGGCGTTCGAGAGATTTGAGCGGCGCAGTGAACTCGTAGTCCTTGCCGGCTTTCTCGATCTGCCAAGTGAGCGTGTTGACCCCGTTGGGGATGTAGAGGAAGACGCTCCGTCTGGGGGATCGGTCATCGTTGTTCTTGGCTGCCATGCAGTCGAGGAGGGGCAGCGCGATGGTGGCGCCGACGCCCTGGAGCAGGTGGCGGCGGGAGATCTTCCAGCGGTTGGCTTGGATGTTCATGGGATGATTCCTTTCTATCGTTGTTGGAACAGTTTGGAAGAGACGAGTGCCTCGAGGATGTCTTTCACGCGGTAATCAGCGGCTTGACCCTTCTTCGCAATGTCTTGGATGGATGCACGGTCATCGAAGCTGATGGGCCGGCGTGTCGCGTAAGTCGCGAGCTTTTCGATGAACGCGACATTGAACCGATCGATGTCCTCGAGAAGGAGTTTGCGGAACTCTTTGGCGTCGGTGAAGCGGCGGCCGTCCGGAAGCTCGCCTGTGGCGTCCACAACGGGGTCGTCGCCCGTGCCGCCGACTTTCTCATGGGTGCGCCATTCCCCGATGGCGTTGTAGTGGTCGAACGCGAATCCGAGCGGATCGATCTTCTGGTGGCACGCCGCGCAGTTGGGATCGTGCTTATGCGCTTGAAGTTTGGTGCGGAGCGTGGCCTTGGGGGCGTCGACGGGATTGGGCTCGATCGGGTCGACATTGGCTGGAGGCGGGGGTGGGATTCTTCCGAGGAACACCTCCGAGATCCACGCTCCGCGATGGACCGGTCGTTGTCGGGTGCCGTCCGACGTGAGGCTGAGGATGGCGGCTTGCGTGAGCAGACCGCCGCGGTGGTTTTCCGGCTTCAGCGCAACGCGTTGGAACGTGTCGTCGTCGAAGGGTTGGAGTCCGTAGAAACCCGCGAGCTTTGGGTTCACCATGGTCCATTCGGAGTCGATGAACTCGCGGAGCGAGAGGTTCCTCTGGAGGACCTCCGCGAAAAAGGATTGGCTTTCGGTCACCATGCTCCGTTCGAGATGAGCGTCGTAGTTCGGATAGATCTTCTTGTCGGGCGGGAACATGCCGACCTTGCGCAGACGCAACCATTGGGTTGAGAACGATTGGGTGAAGCGCGCCGCTTTGGGGTCGGCCAACAAACGGCGGCATTGCGCTTGGAGGATGTCTGGGCGGCTGATCTCGCCCGAACGCGCGAGGGCGACCAGTTCGTCATCGGGCATGGTGCTCCAGATCATGTAGGAGAGGCGCGACGCGAGTTCCCACGCGTTGAGGTGGTTGCGATCGGTCGCATCATCGCCTTCTGCGAGGAACAGGAAACCCTTCGAGCAAAGGATCGCCGCCATTGCGGCTTTCAGCGCGTTGCGGGGCGTCGCACCAGCCGACTGTTCCGATGTGACGATCTTGAGGAAAGGATCGAGTTCGCCGGGTCGCAGAGGACGTCGGAAGGCGCGGGTCGCGAAAGTCTGCAACCCATCCTTGATCGACGTTTCGTCGGGTTGTTCTGGTAGGTAGGAGGCGCGGCGCTGCTGTTCTTGGTCCGAGACGAGCGGGCCGCGCATCGAGATCTCATCGAGGATGAGGACCGGGTAGCGCGGGTTGCCTTTCTCATCCGTGATCTTCATCTGCCATGGCGCGCGACGGAACTTTGTGGAGATGAATGGGATGTAGCTTTCGGCATTCGTCCGCGGATGCGTCTTGATGCCGTTCTGGTTCATGACGTGGATCTGCGGTTGTTCTGGGAAGTGCGCTTGGAACCTGACGGTGATGGGTTTGTCCTCTGGGGTGACGATGTCCTGTTCGAAAAGGATTCGGTCCAGCTTTTCTTCATAGACCTGCATGCGCGGCGCTCTGCCGTTCTCGGGTTTGAGTCCTGAGACGGTGTAGCTGACTTCGTACAGACCTGGGCCGGGGAACTTGAGGTCTTTCCCGTGCCACGGGTTGGATCCACGGAAGATCTCGCCGGCGCTGGTCATCGGGGGATGGCGGACCTTGTCGAGGAGACCTTCGTCCTTCAGCCATTGGTAGTGGCGGTTTTCCGGACCGATCTGGTGGGCGCGCTTGGTCGCTTCGCAGTAAGTGACTGGGGTTTCCGGATAGGCCTCATTGAGGACTGTTTCGGCGGCCTTCATGTATTTCTCGATGTGGGAGGGGGACAGGGTGAGCACGGAACCGATGCGTTCGAAGCCGTGCCATTCTGGGTCCTCAAGCAGGCCGCCGGGGTCGGTCGCGTCGTACACTACGCCGAGGAGATCGCGGACGGTGTGGACGTATTCATCGCGGCTGAGTCGGTGCAGGGAGACGCGGTCCCGTTTTGCCATGCGGGCGGATTCGCCGTCTTTGAGGCGTGCGGCAATCCATTCGACGAAAGCGGCCTTTTCGGAGGGGGAGGGTTGGGTTTTCTCCTTTTTGGGCGGCATCTCACCGGAGTTGATGCGCTCCATGATCTCGATCCATTTCGGGGTGTCTTCGTGGCCAGCGTTCGGGGAGATGTTATCGATCCGGAAGTCGCCCTTCTTCGAGTCGTGATCGTGGCATTTCAGGCAGTTGTCCGAGATGAAGCGTTGAACGGTGGAGGGCAATGGCTCCGCGGCATCCAAGCTGATGAGGGCGCACAGGAGGCCGAGGAGGCAGGCAAAGGAAAGTCTGAAAGCCATGATCTTAAGAAGGCTGTTGAAAGTGTGGGCCTGTGAATGATTTGAACAACCAGATGTCATTTCTTCGTCCGATACGACGCTAAGTCAACCAGTTGATACGTCGGCGGGATTGTCATCCGCGCCGAACTGCGATCCGTGTGAGGCGAGAACGCGAACTCCAAACCGAGCGCTCCGCGCATCGGCCCGACACCGTCCTCGATCATGCCTTCCATGCAGACC
>CAZAZT010000052.1:0-25338 GCA_964489645.1 uncultured Chthoniobacteraceae bacterium
TCTTGGTTTTCGCCCTGCCCTAGTTCCGTCTGGGGAGTGAGGCGGAGGCATGAAGGGGAACACGGAGGCGAAGGGACTGAGCCGGAGATGTTGCCCTTCGGTGCCGGAGCTGGGGTCGGCGCAGGGCGCTGGAATCGGCTTTTGGGAGGGGACTTGGGGGGAGGCGGGTGTGGGGGGCGGTGATTGGGAGGATGGGCGAATCTGGGGTGGGGAGGGGCGCTGGGGATTTTGAAAATATGCCGGTGCGCGAGTTTACGGAGGATGCTATTCAGAATGTCTGCAGCGATTTGAGCCGAACATGAATGATGACCGAGCGAAATCACCTTGTCGGGGACCTGTGATTTGCGGGTTTTGGGGAATCTTCGTCGGTTGTTTGGTGTCGTGGTGGTGGTGTGCTGAGGTGAGCGGGGCGAGCAACTTGTCCAGCGCTTCGAGGCGGGCGCCATCGGTCACTGCGGCGGAGGCGACCTACAACCGATTGATGCAGGTTCCGAGTTATCGGGCGTTGGATGAGCAAATGGCGTCCGTTTACAATGAGAGGAGGAGTCGTTTGGGAGAGCCGTGGAAGACGGAGTTCAAAAACCAGCAGATTGGGTGGATCCGTTATCGGGATGCGCAGTTAGCGGCGGCGGATCCTCGGGCTCAGGTGATCATTGCGGAGAACCTCACACGTGCGCGGATCTCTGAGCTTTTGGCTTTGAGTGGCGGCGGAGGGCAAGCCGTGGCGAGGCAGGTGCCGAGCGCGGTTGTTCCCCCCTTGAGCACGGCGACGGCGAGGCCGAACGACAAGCCGACGCAGCGGGTCTTCACCGACTGGACATCGAGTGCGTTGGTGGGGGGCGAGACGCGGATCAACCATCCGAGGGCGTTGGAACATGCGCGTGAGACGGGGCGTTTTGGAGAGGTGTGCGATGTTCTCAGCGATGGGATGATGACGGTGACGCTTCGTGGCGAAGTGGGCGGTACGCGCGACGCTTTTGAGTCTCGGTGGGTTGAGGATTCGCGGGTTGGGACTGTCTCTTACAAGGTGAAGCGTGACGACTGGTATGTTGTTTCCGGAGTGAAGACGGGTGGGACGGAGTATTATCTCAAGGTGTTCCTGTTGAACGGGGGGATTTACTCGGTGTATGCGACTTATCCGCATGCGATGAATGCGAGTTATGATCCGGTTGTTGAGCGGATGCTGAAGAACTTCTGGCCCTCGTTTCCGAAGCCATTGGTCAGTGCGGCGCCATTCGTTCCGGCGCCTGCACCGGCCCCAGTACCGGTGTCGGTGGAGCAGGGCAAGGTTGCGCTCTTGGTGGCCAATGGAAAGTACAGGCATCTGGCTGGTTTGGAGAATCCGAGGACGGATTCGGAGCGGTTGGCATCTGCTTTGAAACGTGCGGGTTTTGAGGTCACGGTTTTGTTGGATGGCACGAAGGAGGAGATGATCGATTCCCTTGCTTTGTTCGAGGAGAAGTTGAGTCGGACGAGTGGGCAGGGGATTGGTTTTTTCCATTACGGGGGGCATGCGGTGCAGATCGAGGCGAAGAACTATTTGATCCCGGTTGATGCGACGATCCCCGATGAGAAGCGTGTCTCGACTCGCGCGCTTGATCTCGACGAGGTGATGGGTGCTATGACCGGAGCGAGAGCGAAGGCGAGCATCGTGGTGTTGGATGCGTGCAGGGACAATCCGTTGCCGAAGGTCCTGACGCGAAGTGCCACACGAGGTCTCGCCCCGGTGGCCGTCAAGCCGAGGAATTCTGTGATCGTCTATGCGGCGGATGCAGGGATGAGGGCGAGGGACGGCGTGTTCACTCCGATCCTTTCGCGTTACATTGATCGGAACGATCTGAGTTTCACGAGATTGCTGACATTGGTGCGAAAAGACGTTCATGCCGAGACGGATGGCGCGCAGACGCCTGCGGAGTACAACCAGCTTTTCGAGGAGATCTTCTTGGCGCGTTGATGGTGGTTTGTGCTGAGTTCCTGAAGATCCTCAAACCGTGCAGATCGAACGCTTCGGATGCGGTTTGGCCGCGTCTTGGCGAATGAAGCGCATCGCGGGTTGCGGATGGTCCGCCTGCTGGACACGACGCCTTGAAACAATACGACAATGGAATGGCGGGAGCCCATGCAGGGGGGAGGAAGGCGAGAATTGCAACTCGGGGGCAGTGTTTTGGAAGTTCCAGATGCAGGGATAAAGCGGGCATCGCCGAGTTCGGCAATCAAGGGGGACTGGCGGGACGCCCATGCTCCTTTTTTTGGGGGCTCATTGATCGGCGGAGGGGGCGTGATTTGGGGATTGTGAGCTTTGGGTGGGGTGTGATGGCTGCGGGGGGTAAAATCTTGTTTTGATCTCCCCTGTTTCCATCCTCCGGAATTGGCGTCCTATTGTTCGCAAGGCGTGGCGGCTCTTGCAGGCGATGCAGGATGAGTCGACCGCGCATGAGCGACAGAAGTTGCGTCGAGAGTTGGTCTTGTTGACCATGTCGACGGCTCGTCGGTATCCCTCTCTCGAAGCGATGGATATCGCTTCCAGCGACGCGGAGATGTTCTGCGTGATGCATGGGGGATTGCGTTTTGATTGCTTGCTGAAACGAGGGGAGAGTTTGGATTCGCCGTTGTTCGTGGTGTTGTCGGGATTGCGGAGTCCTGAGAAGCATCCGATCCCCAAGTTCGATCGGATCAGTCGTGCTCCGGTATTCTCTGGGCACGTTCTTTACGTGTCCGATCCGGTGCACCACCTTGCGCCTGATGCGCGGACGGGTTGGTATTTGGGGGATTCGAGTCGGCCTGGGATCCCGCTTTTGGCGGACGTGGTGAGAGCGGTGTCGGGTGGGCTGGGAGTCGCTGACGATCAGGTCATCGCGTATGGGTCTTCGGCGGGGGGATTTGCTGCGGTCAAGTTGGCGGCGCATCTTGGGACAGCGACGGCGGTGGCGATCAATGCGCAGACGAAGTTATGGCTTTTCCGGCGAGGGACGGTGAATCGGTGGCGGCAGGCATGTTTTCCTGACCTTGCGCAGGACGTGTTTTTCAAGCGTGGGGCGAGCCCGTTCGACCTGCATGAGACGGCGTTGAGCCATGCTCGCTTCAAGTTGTTGTACGTGCAGAACCGCTTGGATGAGTTCCATTTCCGGACCTTTTATCGGCCGTTCTGCGCTGCGTTCCGGATGGATGCCGAGAGGGTGGGGCTTGCGCGGTACGGGCGGATGTCCACCTACCTTTTCGAGCACGCCTCAGGGCATGGTGCGGAGACGCTGGAGATCATGCCGGACCTTGTTGCGGAGGCGCGCGAACTTGCTGCTCTGCGGGTGGATGACGAGTCCGCGCGGTGAACGCGTTGTGCAGCGGAGTTCAGGCGAGGAGGTTGCGTACGACCTTGCCGTGGACATCGGTGAGGCGGTGGTGACGGCCTTGGAACTTGAAGGTGAGCCGGGTGTGATCCATGCCGAGGCAGTGGAGCAGGGTGGCGTGCAGATCATGAACGTGGACCGGATCGCGCGTGATGTTGTAGTTGAAGTCGTCGGTTTCACCGAACGTGAATCCCGGTCGGATTCCGCCGCCGGCCATCCACAGGGAGAAGCAGCGGGGATGATGGTCCCTTCCGTAGTCCTCTCGGGTGAGTCGTCCTTGGCAATAGACTGTTCTTCCGAACTCGCCTCCCCACACGATGAGGGTGTCGTCGAGCAGTCCACGCTGCGCGAGATCCTTCACGAGAGCGGCGGAAGGTTGATCGGTATCGCGGCATTGGCCGGGCAGTTGCGTTGGGAGTTTTGAGTGTTGGTCCCAGCCACGGTGGAAGAGTTGGACGAAACGGACGCCGCGTTCGACCAATCGTCTGGCGAGCAGGCAGTTGGCGGCGAATGAGCCGGGGCGTGAGACCTCGGGTCCGTACATGTCGCGAGCATGAGCGGGCTCTGCGTTGAGGTTGGTGAGTTCTGGCACGCTGGATTGCATGCGGAAGGCGAGTTCGTATTGAGCGATGCGGGTGGTGGTTTCGGGATCGCGGATCTCTTCGCGTTGGATGGCGTTGAGGGACGAGAGATCGTCCAACATGCGACGTCGGGCTGGTGCGTCAAAGCCGGGAGGGTTTGAGAGGAAGAGGACGGGGTCGGTGCCTGACCGGAATTTGATGCCTTGATAACGGCTTGGGAGGAAGCCGCTTCCCCAGAGGCGATCGTAGAGCGGTTGATCGTTCGGATTGCCTGATCCTTGGGAGACGAGGGTGACGAAGGTCGGCAGGTCTTGGTTCATCGAGCCGAGGCCGTACGCGGCCCATGCGCCCATGCTCGGGCGGCCTGCGATTTGGGAGCCTGTTTGGAAGAAGGTGATCGCTGGATCGTGGTTGATGGCTTCGGTGTGCATGGATCGCACGATGCAGAGTCGGTCTGCGATGGAGGCGGTGTGGGGCAGGAGTTCACTGAGCCACGCGCCGGATCGGCCGTGTTGCGCGAAACGGAACTTGGAGGGAGCGATCGGGAACCGGGATTGTGAGGCGGTCATCCCGGTCAGCCGTTGTCCTTGTCGGATGGAGTCGGGCAGATCCTCGCCGAAGCGTTGGGCGAGGCCTGGTTTGGGGTCGAAGAGGTCGATCTGGGAAGGGGCCCCGCTTTGGAAGAGGTAGATGACACGGCGCGCGCGCGGCGCGAAGTGGGAGCAGGGTTCTTGAGGGGAATCATCCGTTGGGGCGGCACCTGTGTTGAGGGAGGCGAGGGCGATGGTCCCGAGGGCCGAGCGCGAGATGAAGGCGCGGCGCTTGAGTGGGGTGAGGGCGAGTTCGGAGGAGAGGTTCACGGGCGGGTGAGCGTTTCGTCGAGGTTGAGCACAAGGTTGGCGACGGCGGCGAGTGCGGCGAGTTCGGGTGGGGGAAGGGCGGTGATCCGCCGCGCTTCTCCTACGCCGAGCATCTTTGTTGCGGAGTCAGGATGCCGTTTGAAATGAGCGATTTGAGACTGATGATTTTCGAGGAGGATCGCGAGTTCGGATGGGGCGGGATCTCGGATGAGCACGAGTTGGAAGAGGCGTTTGAGTGTGGCATCGATGGACTCTGGCTTGTCCGCGAAGGCGCGTTCGGCGAGGCGTCGAGCGGCTTCAACGAATGCGGTTTCGTTCATGGTGGCGAGGGCTTGGAGAGGGGTGTTGGTCCGGGTGAAACGGACGGAACAGGTCTCTCTTCCTGAAGCGTCGAATGCGGAGAGGAGTGGCGGATTGCTTGTCCGTTTCCAGAAAGTGTAAAGGCTTCTTCTCCAGAGGGATTCTCCGTGGTCTTGGACGTAGGCATTGCCGCCAAGCTCCTGCCAGAGTCCGTCGGGTTGGTAGGGTTTCACGGAGGGGCCCCCGATTTTTGGAACGAGCAGACCGCTCACGGCGAGGGCTTGGTCACGAAGGGTTTCTGCGGGGAGGCGGAACCGTGGGGCGCGCGCTAGGAGGAGGTTGTCGGGATCTTTGCTGATGTTCGCGGGGGTGTTGGATTGGGATTGGCGATAGGTTGCGCTGGTGACAATGGAGCGCAGGAGGGAACGGATGTTCCAACCTGTTTCGCCGAAGTGCGAAGCAAGCCAGTCGAGAAGTTCGGGATGCGAGGGTGGGGCGCCTTGTGCCCCGAAATCTTCGGGAGTACGGACCAGGCCTGTTCCGAAGATCATCTGCCAGAGTTGATTGACGATGACGCGTTTGGTCAGGGGATTGTTGTCCGAGACGATCCATTTTGCGAGGTCGAGTCGGGTGGCGCGTCCACGGTCTGGGAGTTGCGGGAGGAATGCGGGGACGGCGGGTTGCACGGTGGGGCCGAGTTGGTTGTATTCGCCTCGGAGGAGCACATGCGTCGTGCGCGGGGGCGTCATCTCTTCCATGACCATGACGGTTGGAAAGGCGCGGGTGAGTTCGCGGAGTTCGCGTTGGAGGGTGTCGAGTTTCAGGAAGGATTCGCGAATCTCGGGATTTGCGGCGGTCTGGAGGAAGCAGGCGTGAAGCGCGGCGAGTTGCGTTGGGGAGCGGAGAGAGGGAGGGATGGCGGCGAGGGTTTTTGGTGCATCGGCACAGGCGTGGATGAGTGCTTGTTGGTCGGAAAGGCTTTCGGGATGGACGGCGAAGTCGCGGATGGCGCCGTGAAACCGGGTGGCGGGGCTTCCGCCGGTACCGATGCGGAGCGGGTTGGCGTTCTTGAAGGTCTGGTTGAGTGCGTCGAGAAGGATTTCGGTGGGCTGGGGTTCTCCGTTGAAATGGATTCGCACCCCGTTTGCGAGACGGGATCCGTCGTAGGAGACGGCGATGTGCGTCCACTGGTCTTGAGGGATGGTTGCCTGGGTCCTGACTCTGAGAGCGTCGTCGAGCCATCGTTTGGTGAACGTGACGAGGAGTCGTCCGTTCTCGAGTTGGACGGTGTATCCCTCGTTTTGGGAGGAGGAAGGGTCGGTGTCTTGGGACTCTGTGGTTTTCGACAAGATGGTGCCGTTGAGTTTTTTGGGGTGGATACGTGCGGAGAAGGCGAAGGCGTCGAGGAAATCGAAGTCGGCGGTATTGGGGATCTCGAGGAATGCGTCGCCGTCGAAGTGAGTGGCTTCGGAGTGGTGGATGGTCGTGGGCGAGAGATGGCCGGCGGTTCGTGTGTTTGCGTTGGTGATTTGGTGGGGGAGGTCTGCGCGGAAGGAAGTTGGGAGGGAGGGGATCCAGTGTTGGGGCAGTCGGTCGGGTTGGGATTCCCAGATGGACTGAGATCTATTCAGCGAGGGTTCGAGGTTGCGGAGTTGGGTTTGCAGATGATCGATCTGCGATTGGAGTACTGTTGCTGCGGTTTGTTGTTCTGGGGTGGGTGCTGGGATGAGGGGTGGGGAGTTACCGATCTTGAGGGCGCGTCCGTGTTCGGGGACGTTGTTGAAGAAGGCGAACAGGGAGTAGAAATCGCGTTGGGAGATCGGGTCGTATTTATGGTCATGGCATCTGGCGCAGTTGAGGGTCAGGCCGAGCCAGACGGTTGCGGTTGTTTCGACGCGATCGGCAACATATTCGGCTGCATATTCTTCTGGAACGATGCCGCCTTCGGCATTTCCGCGATGGTTGCGGTTGAACCCGGTGGCGATGCGTTGTTGGGGGGAGGGATTGGGGAGCAGATCGCCTGCGATCTGTTCGATGGTCATGCGGTCGAAGGGCGCGTTCTGATTGAACTGTTGGATGACCCAGTCCCGCCATCGCCACATGGAGCGTTCGCCATCGCTTTGGTATCCGTTGGTGTCGGCGTAGCGTGCGGCGTTGAGCCAACGTGTTGCGAGGTGTTCACCGAAGTGGGGTGAGGCGAGCAGTTTGTCGACGAGTTGCGAGTAGGCCTCTTCGGAGGGGTCCGCGAGGAAGGCGGCGGCGGTGTCGGGAGAAGGGGGGAGGCCGGTGAGGTCGAGGTGCAGTCGGCGCAGGAGTTTTTCTGGAGGCGCGGGAGGTGCGGGGTGCAGACCGGCGTGGTTCATCTGGTGTAAGATGAACTGGTCGATGGGGTTTCGGGACCACGGGGTGTTTGCGGAGGAGGGGGGGAGGGGTTTGGAGGGGGGCGTGAACGACCAGTGGGGTTGCCAAGGGGCGCCTTGGGCGATCCACGCTTTGAGGAGGTGGATCTGTTGGGGGGAGAGATGGCGTCCGGAGGAGGGGGGCGGCATCTGATCGTCGGGGTCGGTGGAGATGATGCGTTCGAGGATGGTGCCTTTGTTCGGGTGTTTGGGATGGATGGGATAGCGACCTTCGATGGGCGATTTTGCGCCGGATTCGGTGTCGAGTCGCAGGTGGGCTTTCCTTTTCTCTGCGTCGGGGCCGTGGCAATGGAAGCAGTGATCGGAGAGGATGGGGCGGATGTCGCGATTGAAGTGGATTTGGGGTTGGGGTTGATCGGCGGCGCGGAGGGTGAGGTGGAGCCCGGTGAGAACGAGGAGGATGCGGAGGGTTTTGAGGATGGACTGGCGGAGGTGCATGGGGAGGGAGCTGGGCGGGGGGGGATCCGTTCAGGAGGGCAGGCCGAGAGCGGCGCGGCCTTCTTCGGTGATGCGGTTTGAGTCCCAGGCGGGCGTCCAGACGTGTTCGACGACGACGTTGTGCACGCCGGGGATCTGGAGGAGGCGGGTGCGGATGGGGACGGAGTTGCCGCCGGATCCGTGGGCGAAGTAGCCCCAACGGGGACGGCCGCGGTGGGGCATGGACATGACGACGTGCACGGTATCGGCATGAACGCGGATATCGCGGATGAGGCCGAGGTCCACGATATTGGGTTTTGCGGTGTAGAGTTGTTCGTCTTTGCACTCGCGGAGTGCGTTCCAGATCAGGTGTTTTGGGATGGGGCTATCGTCGGATTCTCCTGGGCGTGCGAGGCGACTGGTTGGGGTGATGGCGTTCGGTTGGGGAGGGAGTTCGGTGGCGTTGATGTGGAGGGGATGGGCGAGGGAGTTCCGGAGATTTTGGATGGAGGCGGGGCCTGTGGAGGGGTTGAATTCGAGGGCGGCGTAGGCATTTTTTTGGTGGAGGACGGCGCCTGCGGGGACGTCTTTTGTGGGGAGCGGGTAACGGCTCCAGACTTGGCCGTGAGCCTTGTAGTAGAGGTTGGGCGAGGCGTTGTGTTTGAGTTCGGGGAGGTTTTCGGCGTGGTGTTGGAGGAAGAGAGCGATGAAGGAATCGTGGGTTTGTGGGTTGACGAAACCGACGGCCCAGAGGTTATCGCGTGCGTTGGGCGGAGGTGGGCCGTGTTGAAGTTCTCCGTTTGGGCCCATCCAGACGATGTTGGTGAAGGGTTGACCGGTGAAGACCCATTCATCATCGCGGAGGGCGGATGCTTCGAAGGATTTCAATGCCTTCATGGTGCCGAGTTTGTGGAACCATGGGAGGTTGGCGTAGAAGCGGTATTCGACGTCGACGTGGAGTCTGGCGGCGGAGTGGAGGGGGTGGAGAGGTGCGTGGGGGAATCCCCAGCGGCGGACGAGGGTGGCTACGGGGCCGCGGACGATCTCGAAGTCTGGGCAGGTGTCCCAGAGGGTGATACGGAATTTCTGGAAGTGACCTGAGGCGGCGTAATCGTGGGCCCAATCGATGCAGGGAGGTTCACCGTGTCCTTCGCCACCTGCGACGAGTTCGAGGCCGAATCCGTGTTTGAGGGAGAGGCGTTCGAGTTGGCCCATTTGGTGGGAGAGGGAGGCCTTGAAGAAGGCGTTCTCGATTTCGAGTGCGAATCCTTCACCGCGGGTGGAGAGGTCGGTGGTGTAGGTGGGCAGTTCGGCGTTGGGGTTGCCGTGGAGGACGAGGATGGTGAGTTCGTGGGTTGGAGAGGGCGGGGCGAGGAAGAGGAGGGATGCGACGAGTTCGTTGTTACGGCGTTTGACGCGGAGGAGTTGGGAGGGGATTTCGCGGAGGGAGTTGTTCTCGATGAGGACGACGCGCAGTTCGCGGGCGGGATCGGAGATCTGGTCTTTGGGGAATCCGAGGGTGAGTTCGATGGGTTCGGATTGGCGGGGGAGCCGGAGTGGGTCGTGGAGTTGGAAAGCACGAAACCATTTCCATGCTTTGGTCCATTCGATCCAAGGGGTTGGTAGGGAGCGTGTTTCGCGGATGGGAGAGGAGGGGAAATGGGGTTCGTTAGCGGGTTGGTCGATTTGTGCTTGGATGGCGGAGTCGCGCAGGGAATGGGTGAGGGAGCGGGCGACATCATGATCGCCGCGTTTCCATGCATCTTGGAGGAGGCGCAGTTTTTCTTCGAACGAGTCGATGCGATCGGGGTGGGAGTTCTCGGGCATGGTGGGGGTGGGGGTATGATCAGCGGAGCATTCTCTTGAAGTGTTCGATGATCTGAGAGCCTGCGTTTGGGGCGAGGAAGCTGCATTCGGTGGCTCCGTATCCGCCTTCTTTGACGGCTTGTTCGGTGGGGATGTAGACGAGGAACGGGCAACCTTTTCCGGAATAGCTGAGGCCGAGGATGGCGAGGTTGGGGAGGTTTGGGAGGGCGGCGCGGAGGTCGAGTTGGTGTTGGATGAACGGTTCGCCGGGGATGGCGGCGAGGGTGATCTGGTTGGGGAGTTGGAGGGCGAGGAGGTTGACGGGTGTTGAGCGGTTTCCGGAGCGGTTGGGGAGATCGACGAGGGATTCTTTGATGAGGAGTTGGGTGGGTTGCGGGGCGTTGTTTGGGAGGTTTGCGAGTTCGATGGCGCGATGGGCGAGGGTTTTGCCTGCGTGATTTGCGATGTTCTCCCGGTTTTTGGAGCGGAGGTTTTGGAGGTCGAAGGGGTCGAGGTCACCGGAGGCGCTTTGCAGGAACATGGCGAGGCAATCGGGGCCGATGTGATGTTCGATGGCATCGACCATGGCGCCTGGGTAGTCGCGGGAGACGGTGCCGCTGTTCATCATGGTGACGGGATGACAGGCGTAGATGACGGCGAGTGCGCGCACTTTGTGGAGGGGGTCCTCGACTTTGAGGATGCTGAGGGAGGGATCGATGGGGGAGGTGGTTCGGCGATCGGGATTGGCCCAGAGCATGGTGACGCCTTTATCGGTGACGAGTCTGCGGTTGTGGGCCATGTACGCGTTCTCGAAAGGGCCGGATGCGCCGGTCAGTCGGGCGGGGAAAAGGTTTTCCAAAGCCTGTTGTGTTGCGGCGACGATGCGTTGTTCGGTGGTGCGGTACCAGGGATCGTTGTTGAGGGATTCCCAGTTGATGGATTGATCGGGTGGGATCTGGGCGCGGGTCCAATCTGGGCGGTTCTCTGGGCCGCCGATCCGCATCCCATTGGGGCTCATGCCTGTGTGGGTGTGTGTGGCTGCTTGGATGACGTGTTTGATGCCGAGGCGTTGTGTGATCTGGCGACTGACTTCTGGGGAGGCGAAGACGCAGGCGTCGACGGAGATGATGGCGATGGAGGTGTTGGGATCTTTGAGGACGAGGATCCGAGCGAAGAGTTGGTCGTTGGGAGCGAGGGGTTTGCTGAGGAGGTTGAAGGCGGTGTTGGGTTCAGGGGTGATCTCGACTTTGGCGGTGCCCGCGAGGATCTGGGCGTGCGCGGGGGAGTGCGAGAGGAGGCATGCGGCGGCGGCGAAGAGGAGCAGGCGAGTGATCATGGTTTTTCGAGGGCGAGGGCTTCGCGGAATTTGGCGAGGGCTTCGGTATTTTTGCCGAGGGAGGCGAGGGCGTGGGCGACGCCTCTGACGATCTTGATGCGCCAGA
Source organism: uncultured Chthoniobacteraceae bacterium (assembly GCA_964489645.1). Classification (GTDB taxonomy): domain Bacteria; phylum Verrucomicrobiota; class Verrucomicrobiia; order Chthoniobacterales; family Chthoniobacteraceae; genus JBEEPE01. Next base: position 11,171 of record CAZAZT010000052.1, read on the forward strand.
CGGGTGCGACATCGGGGAGTGATTCGAGGGGGCGGAGCGTCTCGAGAGCGGCTTCGCCATGGGCTTCGTCGGTATGGTGTTGAGCGATGGCGAGGGCGGAGGCGAATCGTTGCCAACCGCGGGAGGATCCGCTGAGGGCGAGTGCTTTTTGATAGGCGTCGAGGGCGTCTTTTTGTCGGTCAGCGAAGTTCTGTTGATAGTTGTCGCCGAGAAGGATCCACCAGTCTGGGGTATTGGGTTGGAGTTTGAGTGCTTCGAGGATGGAGGATTCGGCTTGTTCTCCGAGTTTGGCGAAGGAGGAGGCTTGCGCTTTGAGGCGAAGGGCTTCGATGCGTTGGGGTTCGGGCCAGTTGGCGATGGGGAGGTTGAGGAGAGTGTCGGCGGCTTTTTTCCATTCTCTGCGGGCGAAAAGGTCTTTGGCTTGGGAGAGGGAATCTTCTGGGGAGGCGAGTGCGAGGACGGGGAGGAGTGCGAGGGCACGGGATAGCAGCTTCATGGGGCGAGGGATTGGGGTGGGGGGGGTGGGATGGGCTCAGGGCATGCCGCTGTCGATGCGCGTGATCCAGGATTTGATGCGACCGACATTTTTCGCTTCGACGGGATGTGTGGTGGTGAAGCGGGATTGGGATTCTGGGGGGAGGCTTTGGTAGAAGACGTTGGAGACGATGATCTCGCCTTCTTTGGCTTCGTCCATGAGACGGGATGCAATGTTGATGCAATCTCCGACGAGGCCTTGGTGGGTGCGGCTGAAGGGGCGTAGGGGCATGAGATGGAGTTCCCCCATGGCGATGCCGATGTGGGTGCCGTGATAGTTCTGTTCGCGATCGATCTGGCGTTGCCAACGGTTTGTGACGGAGGCGCCTACGTGGCAGAGTTCTGTTGCTGCCTTGAGGGCGCATGCGGATGCGTTTCCGTTTTGGTCTGGCATGCCGAAGCATCCGATGACGGAATCGCCGACGAACTGGTAGAGGAAACCTCCGTTTCCGATGATGGCGTGGCGGGCTTTCGAGTAGAACGAGACGAGATTTGCGCGGGTGATATCGGTGTCTGGGGTTTCGCGGACGAAGCTGGAGAACGAGCAGAGGTCGGCGATGAGGACGACGACTTTCTCGTAGACGCCGGCACGCATGATTTGATCGGGGCTTGTGTGTTTCTCGATGAGGCTACGCACTTTCCAGAAGTCGAAGCTCCACAGGAGGTAGGCTTTCAGGGGGTCGTGTTGGTAAGCGCCTTTCTGAATGGGCGCGACAGCGTAGGTACCTTTGGCTTGGTCGATGGCGGTGCGGACATCGGCGAGCATCGACGGTTCGAGATGGGGGATGCTGACGTTGAGATGTTTTTTGGCGAGTTGATCGAGGGCGTGTTCGTTGAGGGTTTCGACGGAGATCTCTGGGGCGAGCATGGAGCGGCAGGTTGCGACGAGTTCTTCAACGCCGGTTCTGTTGGCGGTGTCGAAAAAGAGCACGAGTTTGCGCGCATGATTGGAGGTGCGATCGGTCTGGAGGAGGGGGAGGTATTTCCTTTGGACGGAGGCGATGATCTCGTCGTTGGAGTAGCCGAAATCCACTTCGAGGTAGTAGGGATCGGATTCGGGCGGGATGATGAGGACGTCGGCGTACGCGTTTTGGAAACCGAGTGGCAGTTCGCGTCGGACCCTGACTTCTTCGGGGCGTCGTTCGCTTGCGTGTTCGAAGCGGAGGAGCGCGCAGCAGAGTTCTTCGATCATGAGGCGCATCTCGATGCGAGATGCTTCGGAGTTTTCGGGGGAGACAGGACTCATCTCTCGGTGTGCGGTGGTGCGAGGCGTTGTGCGTTGGGGTGGGAGGGACATCACACCGGACTGGGTGCGTTCCTGCGGCTACTTTGCGGGGGTGGGTGGGGGTGGGACGGGGAGACCGGCTGCGGCTGCGACGATCCGATGGAAGGTTTCCTTGGGTTTACCTCCTTCGGGGACGAGGACGTTTTGCACCATGAAAACGGTGACGATGCCATGTTGTGGGTCGACCCAGCCGTGGGTTCCGAAGGCGCCGCCGTGGCCCATGCTACCGATGGGCATGGCGGGGCTTGGGCGCTGTGATTCGGTGTTCACCTGCCAACCGGCGGCGTAGCCCTGCGTTTTTCCGCCTGCGACCACGGGCGTTGTCATGTCCTTGATGGCTGCGGCGGAAAGGATGCGCACGCCGTCCAGTTCGCCGCCGTTGGCGATCATGGTGTAGAAGCGGGCCATGTCGGGAGCGGTGGAGAAGAGGCCGCCGGAGGGTTCGACCATGCGACGGGTTTGGGAGTCAGGCATGATGAACGCGTTGTGTCCGGGGACGAGTTTTGCGGAGTCCTCGTCGAGCTTGTAGGTCCGTGCGGTGCGTGCGCGGTGGGCGTCATCGGGGTTGAATTGGGTATCGTTCATCTTCAGGGGTTTGAAGATGCGATCTGCGAGGAAGTTCTCGTAGGGGATCCCTGAGACGGATTCGAGGATCCGGCCTGCGACAGTTGGTCCGAAGCCGTACTCGTAATTATTTCCGGGTTCGAAGGCCAAGGGGGCTTTGACGAGGGAGAGGGCGTAGGATTTCAGCGAGACGGCTCCGTCGGTGGCTTTCCGTGGGGGGAACGCGATTCCTGCGGTGTGGCTGAGCAGTTGGCGCAGGGTGATGGGTTTTTCGGGGGTGGAACCGTTCGCGAGTTTTGCTTTGGCAAGTTCTGGCATCCAGCGTGAGGCGGGTTCGTCGAGGGAGAGTTTGCCCTCGTCCACGAGGATCATGAGGGCGGTGGCGTTGACGGATTTCGTCATGGAGGCGATCCAGAAGACGTCATCTTTGCGCATGGGACGTTCCTCTTTGATGTCGGCCATGCCGACGGCTTCGTGGTGGACGACGCGGCCTTTTTCAACGACGAGGGTGACGATTCCAGCGGCCTGATTTTTCTGGAGGGCGAGTTCCATGGCGGGCCGGATTTCGGCGAGTTTTTGGGTATCGATCGCTTGGGTGCGGAGAGGGAGCAGCGCGCAGATCGAGAGGAGGGGGAGGAGGGGGAGGAGGGGGAGGCGGAGGAGCATGATGATCGGGGGAGGTTCAGTTTTTGTGGGTGGGTGGGTGGGGGGTTAGCGTCGTTCTTGGACCCAGATATTGCGGTAGATGACGCGTCGACCGAACGCTTCGAACCAGATGGGACCGTCGGCTTCTTCGGGTCCTTTGAATCCGTGTGGGGTTGGGCGTGTGACGGCTTGTTTATCAACGGTTTGGTGTCCGTTGAGGCGGACGGAGAGGATGGCGTCGGACTGTTTTTTTCCGGCTTGATCGAAGCGAGGAGCGGTGAAGTCGATGTCGAAGGTTTGCCATACGAGAGGCGGCAGGCAGGCGTTGGGGACTTTGCTTGGGTAGGTGAACACGCTGCCGCAGACGCGGGGTGCGCCTTGGAGGCGGGCTCCGGTGAGCACGGGGAATTTGGATGCTTTCAGTTTTTCGCAGAAGAGGGTGGGTGCGGAGGGGCCGCTGCATCCGGAGAGATCGAAGTCGAAGCCGAAGCTGTCACCGACGGCGACTTCGTAGCGGGACATGAGGTAGATGCCTGCGTCGGCGCGGCGCCACGGGATGTTTTCTGGTTCCCAGCCGGTCATGAATTTGACGTGGAGGGAGAGGTCTTTGAATCGTTGTTTTGTGGCTGCGCCTGCCATGAGGTGGTCTTGGAACAGGCTGGGTTTGGTCAGTCCTTCGATGTCTGTGCGTTCTTCGAAGGCTTCGGTTCCGTCCTTTCCTGGGCCGAAGAGGACGACGGCGCCTTGGGGTGGCTTCATGCCGAGGGTTGGGCTGGAGCGTTCGATGCGTTTGAGGGAGGTGGAGTTGGAAGCGGTTTTGAGGGTGATGCCGCTGGGGGTGAGGGTGGCGGTTGGGCCGTCTTTTTCGACGGGTTTGAAGGTGACGGTGGAGCCTTGGGCGGGAGCGCTTTCGAGGAGCGCGTAGCGCGATCCGTCCCATCCATCGCCTGGGAGGCCACCGGTGAGCACGAGGGCGTGGAAGGAGCGGTCACCGCGCGCGACGACTTGCATACCGATGCGGGACGGGCCATCTCCGCCGATGTACTCGCCTTGGAGGAGGAGTTCTTGGCCGATGGATTGGGGGTCGAAGAGACGTTTTGCGGCTTCGAGGGATGCGGCATCGAGGGGTTCTGCGGCGGTGGCGTGATGAGGGGAGAGGGTGGGGAGGAGGGAGGCGAGTGTGAGGGCGAGGAGGAGGGGGTATGATTTCATGGTTTTTGGTTTTGGGGTTGGATCTAGATGGAGGACAGGGTGGAGGTGCTGGCGCCGAATTTCTCTTGGGGCATATCGAGGTGATGGAGGATGCGGAGGAAGAGGTTGGACAGGAGGGTGTTGTTTTGGCGGTCGTGGGCGATGTGGCCGGCGTGCTTGAAGTTGCCGCCTGCGAGGATGACGGGCAGGTTGGTGTTGTCGTGGTTTGAGGCGTTCCCTAAGTTACTGGTGTACAGAATGGTGGAGCGATCCAGCAGGGAGCTGTCGTTTTCTGAGGAGGCCTTGAGTTTGTTGAGGAACTCTGCGAACACGCGCATTTCGGCTTCTTCGATGAGGGCGAGTTGTTCGAGTTTGCCTGGGTCCTGACCGTGGTGGGATGCGTCGTGGTGCCCGATGTTGACGCCTGGGATCTCGGGTTTTTCTTGGGACCCGAGCCACAGGGAGATGACGCGAGTGCTATCGGTTTGGAAGGCGAGGTGGACGAGGTCGAACCATTGTTTTGAGCGTTCGATCAGTTGGGCTGCGCCTGCTTCTTGAGGGGGTTTGGCGGTGACGGAGGGTTTTGGGGTGCGTTGCCACATCTCGTCTTGTTGGAGGCGTTGTTCGGCTTCGCGAATGGATGAGACGTAGAGGTCTATGCGGTTGCGGTCATCGCTTCCCAAGCGGTTGGAGAGTGCATGGAGATCGTTGCGCATGTCGTCGAGGATGCTTTTGCCGTCTTGGATCCGGCGCATTTCGCGGGCGATCTCGTCTTGGGATCCGGCGAGGAAGAGTTGTTTGAAGACGGTGGCGATGCGGGGTTCGGAGGGGAGGCGAACGCCGCGACGGTTCCATGCGGCGGTGCCGCCGCCGAGGATGAGCGAGTTGAAGCGCGTGCGTCCGTCGAGACGGGAGGCGACTTCTTGATCGAGCGAGATGCTGGTCTTGATGTCGTTTGGGCGGATGAAGTCGGGGTGCACGCCGGTGAAGAGGGCCACTTCGGCGTAATGACCTGAGCCGTAGCGATGGGAGAGTCCTGAGAGGACGGTGAAATCGTTTCTACGTTCTTGGAGGGGTTTGAGGTAGCGGCTGGGTTGGTAATGGGGGCCGGCGTCTTCGGGGAAGAAGTTTGGGGCGTGCAAGCCGAGGGGGCGACCGACGAGGAGCAGACGTTTTGGGGAAGGGTTGGTTGAGGTAGCGGCGCGGGCGATCGGGCGCATTGCGTCGAGGAGGGGGAGGGCGATCGCGACGCCTGAGGCTCGGAGAAAGGTTCTGCGGTCGATGGGTTTGCGAGGCATGATTTGGGGTGTGTTACTTGTTGAGGAAGGGTCGGCTTTGGACGATGTGGTGGATGAGGGAGCGCAGGCCGCGATGATCTGATGCGGAACGTTTCACGATGTCCTCGATGAGTTCACGGTCTGCGAACTGGGGTTCTGCGCCGGTGGCATAGGTGAGGAGTTTTTGGACGATGTTGCGTGTGATCTGGTCGGGGTTGGAGAGGAGGATCTGTTTGTATTCGTCGACGTCCTTGAAGGGTTTGCCGTCGTGGGTGACGCCCCCTTTTTCCACGTCGGGCCCGCGGTACACGGGGCGACCGGAGGAGCCTGGGATGGGCACGATCCCGGCGGCGGTTTTTGCGGAGGCGCGGTAGAACTCACGGAGGCCGCCGATGGGGTCGAAGGATTCGAGGGCGAATCCTGGGGGATCGATGTGTTGGTGGCAGCTGTTGCAGGAGTCCATGCTGCGATGTTTATCGAGTTGTTGTCGGACGGTGGTGGCGCCTCGGATATCGGGTTCGATGGAGGGAACATCGGGAGGAGGCGGAGGAGGGGCTTTACCGAGGAGATGTTCGAGGACCCATTTCCCTCGGAGGACGGGGGAGGTGGTGGTGCCATCGGCGGTCACTTTGAGGATGCTCGCTTGCGTCATGACTCCGCCTCGGTGAGCGGAGGGAGGGAGAGCGATTTTGCGGAAGGCGGTTTGGGGAGCGGAGCAGGTGACGTAGGGCGGGAGGTTGCGGGTTGGATGGGTGGTTTGGGCTGCGTTGAAGGATTCGCTGATGCCGTAATGGGTTGCGATGCGTCGATCGGCGATGGTCCAGTTCGAGTGGACGAATTCGAGGACGCTCCGGTTTTCTTGGAGGATTTCAGCGAAGAAGCGTCGTGTCTCTTCGGTCATTGCCCACAGGAGGGTTCCGTCAAAGTCTGCGTAAAGGTTTGGGTCTGGGATGGTGGCGTCGATTTTCCGGAGTTCGAGCCATTGTCCGGTGAAGTGTTCGATGAAGCGGTGGATGAGAGGCGAGTTGAGGAGGCGTTCGGTTTGTTGTTGGAGTTGGGTGGGTTGAGTGAGGTCTGCATTGAGCAGGGTGTTGTCTGGTGGGAGCGAGGTGAGGAAGTAGGAGAGGCGACTGGCGATCTGGAAGTGGTTGAGGGGGCCTGGGGATTCTTCGAGGAAGAGGCATTGGGGAGCGGTGAGGACGCTTTTGTATCCGAAGGTCATGGCGTTCATGAAGGAGGCGCCGCGATCGATTTGGGCGTGGACGCGTTCGATGAAGGGGCGGGATATGGAGGGGTCGACGGGGCGTCGGAAGGCGCGTGGGATGAATGCGGTCAGGAGTTTTTCTGCATCTTCCTTTGGGGATGCGCTGACGGGTTCGAGGGGGTCATTGAGCCATTGGTAGATATTGGTGCGTGCGCTCCAGTCGGGCGATTTGCGGCCTTCGGCGCGGGCTTTTGCGACGGAGCGCGGGACCAGTTCTGCGTCACCGAACAGGGTTTGGTAGGCCTTGGTGGGGAAGGGGTTGATGGGGCCTTCGATCTCGAGCCATTCGATGAGGAAGCCTGGGCCGGTGTGGGTTTCGATGGGTTGTTTGGTGCTGCGGATGTCCCAGTTGATCTGGAGTTGGAGGACGAAGGCTTCACCGGCCTCGAGGTCCATTTCGGTTTCGATGAGGGAGGGATTTCCGTGGGGGAGATCGACGATATCGCGCACGGTGGGAGGTTCTCTGCCTCGGTCGATGGTGCAGAGGGAGACGGGGACAGGGAGGCGGTCATTTCCGACGGCGCAGGCGGACATCCGGATGCGGTAGCGGCCTGTACCGGGCACGTTGGGGGTACAGACGAGGCCGTAACGGGGGAGTTTGCTGAAGACGATGAGGGAATCGTCTTTGAGGTAACAGCTACGGGTGAGGGTTTGTTGGAAGTTGTTCCCTTTGAGGGTGATTTCGCGTCCGGTTCGGCGTTCTTTGAGAGGGAGGTGGGGATGTTTGGGGATGGTTGAGGTGACGGCGCGTTCTGCGGCTTCTTGGTATTGGAGGAGGTGGGTTGGGGAGAGGTCGAGGGCGGAGGCGATGTTATCGAAGCCGTTGGCGGTATTTTCTTCGGGGAGAAGGTCTTTGATCTTGATGTGAGGGCCGATGAGGTTGCGGAGGGTTTCTTCGTATTGGGTGGTGTTGAGGCGGCGCAGGGGGGTTCGGCCTTGGGATTGTTGGGTTTCGAGGGATTGTGAACGGAGGGAGGCGTGAAGGGATTGGAGGGTGGTTTGGCGGAGTTCTGGAGCGGGTTGCTCGGCCTTTGGAGGGGGCATTTCTGAGGATTGGATACGGTCGTGGACCTTGATCCAGGTGGGGAAAGGGATGTCGCCGTCGAGGCGCAGTTTGCCTTTTTGAAGGTCAGGGCCGTGGCACTCGGTGCAGAAGTTGTCGAGGAAGGTCCGGAGTGCGGGAGGGGTGGAGGCGAGGGCGAGGGATGAGCCTGCGAGGAGGAGGGTGATGAGCAGGCTGGGGAGGGGGTGGTGCATGGGGGTAGCGGCGGGTGTCAGGCGAGGGGGACAGCGCGACGGGATGCGGCGGAGCGGACGGCAGCGTCGACGATCTCCTGGCCGATGCGTGAGATGGGGAGGCTGACTGGGCCTTCGAGTGGGGTTTCCGTTTCGAGGCAATGGATGAGGTATTGGATGGGGTTTTGGTGGGGTGCGCGAGTTTCTGGGGCGGCGAGTTGATGGGGTTTTGGGCGGCGCCGTGTTTGGGCGGTGACGAAGTGATCGTAGTCGTAGGAGGAGAGGGTGCCTTCGGATCCTGCGATGACGAAGCCGCATTGGGGTTGGGGTTGGATGGTCCAGGGGTCGGAGAAGGTTCCCCAACGGGTCTCGAATTTGGAGAGGCCGTGGGTGTATCGGGCGACGACGATGGCGTGTTCATCGACTTCGAGTCCGTGCGGTTGGTCGACGATGGCGGTGACGTCGATGGGGCGTTGTCCGTTTTGGAACCAGGTTCCGAGGGTTGATCCGTAGCCGAGGTAGTCGAGGAGCGAACCGCCGCCTTGGTCTTTTTTATAGAACCAGGAATGGGGTTTTGCTGCGTTGACTTGGGCTGGGGAGAATTTTTGTTTGTGGGCGCCGTGCCAGAGGGGGCCGCGGTTTCCGCCGAAGTGCCAGACGTTGAGGACATCGCCGATGAGACCTTTTTGGATGAGTTGATGTGTTTTGCGGTGTGAGCGGGTCCATTGGAGGGGCCAGTTGATCATGAGGGTGCGATGCGGAGGCATGGCGTTGATCATGGAGTCGGCTTCTTTGAGGGAGCTGGCGAAGGGTTTTTCGACGAGGATGTGGACGTTGTGTGGGGCGATTTTTTTGACCCAGGCGCCGTGTTGGGAGGCGGCGGGGCAGAGGATGACGATATCGGGTTTGGTGGTTTCGATGCAGGCGTTGGGGTTGGTGAATGTTGGGAGTGTGGGGGTGCCGAGTTTTTGGATGGCGTCGTGCATGCGTTCGGGTTTTTCGTCGCAGACGCCGACGAGTTGGGTGTTGGGGTGTTGGGCGGCCATGCGGAGGAGGTCGCCCATGTGGAAGTGGTCGAAGTTGATGCCTGCGATGCGCCAGATCCGTTTTGCCATAGGGGTTAACGGGAGCAGGGAGCAGGGGGTGGGCCGAGGGGAGTTTTTGGGGGTGGGGTGGGAGATGGGGGGAGCAGGCGGCACGGCAAATGCCGTGGTGTGTGTGCAGTTTGTTGATGTGATGGCGATTTACGGGACAGCGTTATTGGCGTTTTGCCATTTGTTGGGGATGTTTGTGGGGGATGTTCTTGGGGTGATTTTTGGTGTGGGGTCGAATGTTGGTGGGGTGGGAATTTCGATGTTGGCGTTGATGGGGTTGCGTTGGTTTTTGGGAGGGAGGGGATGGTTGGGGGAGGAGCGGGAGTTGGGGGTGAGGTATTGGGGGGTGATGTACATTCCTGTGGTGGTGGCGATGGCGATGCAGCAGGACGTGGTACGGGCGTTGGGGAGTGGGGTTGTTGCGGTGACGGCGGCGGGTTTGAGTGTTTTGGCGTGTATGGGGTGTGTGGCGTTGATGAACCGGTTGGGTGAGGGTGGGAGGGGGGATGATGTTTGAGCGGATTTTGGAGAGGGTATTGGGGGAGAACGGGTTGGTGTGGGCGTTTTTATTGGTTGGGGTGACGATGTTGGTTTCGGGGTGGGTATCTCGTCGGCTGACGTTTGGGCGGGTTCAGGGGTCTGCGATTGCGATTTTGTTGGGGTTATGTTTGGCGTGGGTTGGGGGAGTTTTGACTGGGGGCAAGCGGGGTTTGGCGGATGTGGCGATGTTTGGTGGGGTTGGGTTGATGGGGGGGAGCATGATGCGGGATTTTGCGATTGTTGCGACGGCGTTTGAGGTGGAGGCGTTGGAGGCGCGTCGGGCGGGGTGGTTGGGGGCGGTGGCGTTGTTGTTGGGGACGGTGATCCCGTTTTCGGTTGGGGTGACGGTGGCGTGGTTGTTCGGTTATCGGGATGCGGTGGATTTGACGACGATTGGGGCTGGGGCGGTGACGTACATTGTTGGGCCTGTGACTGGGGGTGCGATTGGGGCATCGCCGACGGTGATGGCGGTGAGCATTGCGACGGGGGTGTTCAAAGCGATCATGGTGATGGTGGGGACGCCTTTGGCGGCGGGGTGGATGGGGTTACGGACGCCGCGGGCGGCGATGGTGTTTGGAGGGTTGGCTGGGACGGTGAGCGGGGTGAGTGCGGGGTTAGCGGCGACGGATCGTCGGTTGGTACCGTATGGGGCGTTGGTGGCGACGTTTCACACGGGTTTGGGGTGTTTGATGGGTCCTTCGGTGCTTTATTTTTTGGTGCGCAGATTTGTTGCGGGGGTGGAGGGGTGAAGCGGGAGAGATGATGGGAAAGCGAATGGGAACGAGATGACGAAAGGGATGATCACATGAATGGATTGATGATGATTGAGCGAGCGATGGGGAGGGGGGATCGGGTGGCTTTTGTTGAGGCGGCGGGAGAGAGGACGTATGGGATGTTGTTGGAGTCGTCTGGGGAGGTGGCGTTGGATTTGATGGGTGGGGGAGGGGATGTGTTGGGTATGCGGGTTGGTCTTTTGGTTTTGCGTGGGTCGGATCACGTGATTGGGCAGTGGGGTGTTTGGCGGGCTGGGGGTGTGGTGGTTCCGATGTGTGTGTCTGCGACGGAGTTGGAGTGGGAGTATGCGATCCGGGATTCTGGGATGCGGGTGGTGGTGGTTGACGGGGAGATGGCTGGGAAGGTTGGTGGGGTGTGTGAGCGGGAGGGGGTGCGGGTTTTGGTGTTGGGGGGTGCGGGAGTGGGAGGTGGTAGGGTTTTTGAGGGGCCGGAGGTGTTGGAGGATCGGGATGCGATGATTTTGTACACGAGTGGGACGACGAGTCGGCCGAAGGGGGTGGTGACGACGCATGGGACGATTCGAGCGCAGGTGGAGAGTTTGGTGGAGGCGTGGGCGTGGGGGGAAGGGGATGTGATTCCGTTGTTCCTTCCGATGCACCACATTCATGGGATCATCAATGTGGTGGGGTGTGCGATGTGGGTTGGGGGGCGAGTGGAGGGGTTTGTGCGGTTCGAGATGGGTCAGGTTTTTGCGCGGGTGCGTGCGAGGGCGTACACGTTGTTCATGGCGGTGCCGACGATTTACGTGAAGATGATCCAGGGGTTGGAGGGGATGGATGAGTTGGAGCGGGAGGCGGTGGTGTTGGGTTTTTCGGGGATGCGTTTGATGGTTTCGGGGAGTGCGGCGTTACCTGCGACGGTGCATGGGAGGTGGCGGGAGTTGACGGGGCAGGAGTTGTTGGAGCGGTATGGGATGACGGAGATCGGGATGGCGTTATCGAATCCGTTGTTGGGGGAGCGCCGGCCTGGGGCGGTGGGGATTCCGTTGCCTGGGGTGGGGGTTCGGTTGATGGGCGAGGGGGGTGTGGTGGTGGAGGGGGAGGAGGAGTCTGGGGAGGTGCAGGTTCGCGGGCGGAATGTGTTTCGCGGGTATTGGGGGAGGGAGGATGCGACGCGAGAATCGTTTGATGGCGAGTGGTTTCGCACGGGGGATATGGCGGTGCGGGAGCGGGGGTATTATCGGATCATGGGGAGGTTGTCGGTGGATATCATCAAGAGTGGGGGGTACAAGTTGAGTGCGTTGGAGATCGAGTCGGTGTTATTGGAGCATCCGTTGGTGGAGGAGTGTGCGGTGATCGGTTTGGCGGACGACACGTGGGGGGAGGTGGTGACGGCGGTGTTGGTGTTGGTTGAGGGGACGGAGTTGGGGCTTGAGGGGTTACGCGGGTGGTGCAAGGAGCGGATGTCGGCGTACAAGGTGCCTCAGCGGATGCTTGTGGTGGGGGCGTTACCGAGGAACGCGATGGGGAAGGTGACGAAGCCGGCGGTTCGTGCGTTGTTTGCGTGAGGGGACGGGTTTGGGGTCAGGGGGTTGGGGGCAGGGAGGTGCTGCGTGCGATGCCCTCGGCGAGGAGGTTGGCGAGGAGTTGAACGCCGGTGGCGTTGGGATGGACGCCATCGTAGGTGAGGATTCCTGCGTTGACGGAGTGGAGTGTGCCGTTGACGCGGAGTTTGGCGTTATGGTTTTTGAGGTATGCGGAGTAGGCGTTTCGGAGGTCGACGAGGGTGGTTTTGGTTGCTTGGGCGACTTCGCGGGTGATGTTGGCGAAGTGTTCGATGGCGGGATCGTCGCTATTGGTTCCGTCGGGCAGTTCGCCTCGGACGGTGAGAGTGGCGAGGATGGGTCGGGTTTTGTTGGTGTGCGCGGATTCTACGAGTTGGCGGAGTGCGTTCTTGAAGGTTGAGGGGTCGGTTTTTCTCCACCAGACGTCATTGATCCCGATGAAGATGACGGCGATGTTGGCGTGGTCGGCTGCGATGACGTCGGCGAAAGGTTTTTGGGGTTGATTTCCGGGATAGGCGGCGCGATCGGATCCATCGCGGAGGGAGAGGACGCCACCGCCGTTGATCCCGCGGTTGATGAGTTGGATGTTTTTCGTGCGGGTGTGTGGGGAGTTTTGGAGGGCTTTTTTGATGGTCTCGATGAAGCCGTTTTGCCAGGTGATGGAGTCCCCGAAGAAGTCGATGACGAGGTCGTTTGGGAGGGTGGAGGAGTTGGAGGTGAGGATTTGGAGTCCGTTGATGTCGTAGGATTTGGTGCGGCGATCTTGTGCGGTTGGGGAGAGGTCGAAGGGCGGATTTTGGGGTTCGACGCGTGAGAGGGGGAGGAGGGCACCGTCGGGGGATTGTTGGGCGGTGTAGATGCCGTTTGGGAGGCCGGTAGGGTTTTCGAAGCCGATGGTGGCGAGTTGGGATTCTGGGAGGCGCGGGTTGGTGGGGAAGAGGAGGCGGTTTTTGGATGGGTTGAAGTTCAGGATGGTGAGGGTTTTGGTGGGGTCCCAGGGCAGATGGGAGGGGTTATGGATGGAGAGGGAGTTGGGTCCATCCCCCATGTCGATGATGGCGTTGGAGTTGAGGATGATGTTGCCGATGGTTTCGGAATGGCCTTGGAGGTGGAGTTCGGCGGGGCCTGGTCCGGAGAAGGAGACGGTGGCGTGATCGTGGATCTGTTCGGGTTTAAGGAGTCGGACGATGGCGGGTCCGACGGTACCGATGACGAGATCTTTTGGGATGGATCCGGAGGGTTGAGGTTTATTGAGGTCGAGGATTCCGCGGCCGAGGGAGAAGGTTCCGGTGAAGGTATTTGGGTTGGGGCCGGTGAGGGTGGAAGGGGCGACTTGGGGGATGCCGCCGCCGAGCCAGAGGACGTTGCCATGACCGGAGAGGGAGCCTTGGAGGGTGGTACGGTTTCCGCCGCCGGTGTCGAAGGTGAGGGAGTGTCCGTTGAGATGGATATCGCCGGAGATCTCTTGGGTTTTCCAACCGAACTTGGTGTTGGCGTTGAGTTTGTAATGGGAGCCGTGGCCGAAGGATTGGTTGGGGTTTTCGTGGTCTCCGCCGACGGGGACGGGGGTTGTTGCGAGGAGGGAGTGGGTGACGAGAGCGATGGTGGCGAGGCGGAGGGTGTGGGGGTGGAGAGGGGGCATGGGAGAGGGGGGTGTTAGTTCTTTGGGGAGTCTGTGGCTCCGGTGAATTCGGGGCCACCGGCGGCGACGAAGCCGTTGCTTGTGCCGGAGGGGTGTTGACTGATCCAGAACGAGTGGAGGGATCCGTTGGAGAGGTGGAACCGGATTTTGACGGGTTTGTTGGAGATGGGATCGAGGGAGGGGGTTCCTTTCCAGCGGAGTTGGGATTTGGTGGAGTCTCCGGAGATGGGTTCTGATGCTTCGAGGGTGAACGGGGGGATGGGGTTTCCGTTGGGTTCGAGGATTTCTGCTCGGAGTTGGCCGTTTGGGGCGACGAGGTTGACGAAGAGGTATTTGCCGGAGAACTGGATGGGTCTGGTGGTGAGGGTGCCTTGGGAGGAGGGAGCGTCCATGGAGGCGAAGCCGTCGCGTCGGAGGACGGCGATACCGGTGGAGGAGGAGGCGTCGTTGGAGGAGGAGTTTTCGCGGCTTTTTCCGGCGCGACCGCTGACATAGAATCGGAGTTGGTCACCGACGATGGTGCAACCGCCTCCGACGCTTTGGACGTTGCCCCAGTTCCAGTCGCCGTATTTTTCTGAGGTACTGACGAAGGGGGAC
>CAZAZT010000053.1:0-24034 GCA_964489645.1 uncultured Chthoniobacteraceae bacterium
GCCTGTCAGCAAGCGGGTGCGGCGGTCGATTATGCGGCGACCATCAAGCCTCTGCTCAAAGGGCGCTGCTATGCGTGTCACGGGGCCTTGAAACAGGAGGGTGAGCTGCGGTTGGACACGGTGGTTGCGATGCGGAAGGGCGGAGAGTCTGGATCCGCGGTGGTCGCCGGTCAGCCGGACAAAAGCCTCATCTTGGAGAGGGTCATCAGCAAGGACGAGACGGAGGCCATGCCACCGAAGCACGAGGGCGAACGGCTGAGCTCGGATCAAGTCGCCTCGCTTAGGGAATGGATCCGCGAGGGCGCGATCGGGATGAAAGATGAGAAGGCTGAGCTGAACCCCCGTGAGCATTGGGCTTTCAGGCCGAGGACGAGGCCTCTGGTTCCTGCGACAGGGGTGGGAGTCGACGTTCGCAATCCCGTGGATGCGTTCATCGGATCGCGTCTGGCAGTGGAGGGTTTAAGACCGGCGCCGGAGGCTCATCGCGAGGTGTTGGTCCGCAGATTGTACTTCGATCTTCTGGGGGTGCCTCCTGATCGGGAGGCGTTGGAGTCGACGATGGCGTCCAACCAGTCCGACTGGTACGAGCGTTTGGTGGATCGGTTACTCGAGGATCCGCGGCACGGGGAGCGTTGGGGTCGGCATTGGATGGACATCTGGAGGTATAGCGATTGGTGGGGTCTTGGAGCGCAGTTGCGGAACAGTCAGAAGAACATCTGGCATTTCCGGGATTGGTTGGTGGAGTCCCTTAATGCGGATCGCCCTTATGATGAGATGGTTCGGATGATGTTGGCTGCGGATGAGATCGCGCCGAAGGACCCTTCACAACTGCGCGCGACTGGATTCCTTGCGCGAAACTGGTTCTTGTTCAACCGGAACACGTGGATGGAAGACACGGTTGAGCATGTGGGCAAGGGGCTGTTGGGGCTCACGATGAACTGCACCAAGTGTCATGACCACAAGTATGACCCGATCTCCCAGGCGGATTTCTACCGGATGCGCGCGATCTTTGAGCCGTATCACGTGCGAATGGATGTGGTTCCTGACCAGACAGATCCGGAGAGAGGTGGAATCCCTCGAGCGTTTGACGGTGTGACGGTGCCTCCGACGTACCGGTTTGTCCGTGGTGAAGAATCAAACCCGGACAAGTCGCGGGAGATGGAGCCGGGGGTCCCGAAGTTCTTTGCGCCGCAGGATGTTGCGATTGAACCGGTGCGGTTGCCTGTGGAGGCGGCGGAGCCGGAGCGTCAGCCTTGGGTATTGGACGCGCATCTCAAGCAGGCAACGGATGTGGTTGCGAAGTCTCGGGAGGCATTGAAAAAAGCGGAGGAGGCATTGGCGAAAGCGGTGGAGCAGGAGAAGGCCTTTTCGTTGGAGCGGAAGGAGCCGGTGAAGGCCGGGGTCAACGACGAGCGAGCAGCGGGCCCGAAGGCGACTGCGTCGGTGGGTGCGGTCACCGAGGTTTCGCAGTCCCGTGCCGACCCAGCGAGCGGCAAGGTCCTATTGGAAGACAGGTTCGAGAAGTTGGATGCGGCGCGTTGGGATCTGATTGGGGGTGAGTGGAAGCATGATCCTGGGCACCTCAAACAGGTGCGGGACGGGATGACTCGGTCGGTCGCGAGGCTTCGGCAACCGTTGGGCGCGCGAGATATCGAGGCGCGGCTCCGGTTCACGACGACGGGCGGTAGCACGTATCGCAGTGTGGGGATCGCGTTCGATGTGCCCGGAGAGACGCCGGTGGATTTCACCCAAGCCGGTTCTGCGAAACCTGAGGACACGGAGTTCGCTGTTTATGTGAGTTCGACCAATGCAGGAGCGAAGGTTCAGGCGACATACCGGCGGGGGCCGTCTTGGGTTTACCCTGCGGATGGGATGGTTGGATTGCCTTTGCCGCTCAACGTAGAGCGCACCCTGACGGTGCGTCTTCGGGGGGATCTGTTGAACGTGTCCTTGGATGGCAAGTTCTTGTTCGCGTGGCGCACGCCGATCGCTCGGCGTGATGGAGGGATCCAGATCTTCACGTTCGACGCGGTGTGCGAATTCCATGAGGTTCACATCGCGGCGCTTCCGTCCTCGATCGCCTTGGAGGAACCGTCTGTGAAAGCGCGGCCTGCGGTTGCCGCAGTGCCAGCACCCGTCGGGGTGCGTCCAACGGCTGAGACCGTCCGAGGGGCGCGCGAGGCGGCGGAGGCTGCGGCGGAGGGCGCGCGGGTTTCGCTCCGACTCTCGGAGGTTGAGCTGGAGAGTGTGCGGAGCCGTGCAGCGGCGATGCGAACGGGGTGGTCGGGTGACGAGGCCGCAGCGTCTGGTGCGCGGAAACAGGCGGTCCTTTCGGAGCGGGCCGTGCTGGTGGCGCGTGCGGAACAGACGGTGTCGCAGAAGAAGGCGGCGCTGTTGAAGGCGGCGACGGACAAGCGAGCGGCTGCGGAGAAGGAGGTTAAAACGGCGGAGGACGCATTGGTGAAGGCGCGTGAGACATTGGATGCTGAGCCGAAGGAGGGGGACCGGTTCACGCCGTTGCATGGCGCGAAGTGGACGCCGACGCGGTTCTTGAGTTCGGGCAAGGATGATCCGGAGGTGAAGTTCGCGCAGGTCAGCACTGGGCGCCGGAAGGCGTTGGCGGAATGGATCACGGATCCGACGAATCCGTTGGCGGCGCGGGTTGCGGTGAACCATCTGTGGGGGCGTCACTTCGGGACGCATCTCGCGGGGACGCCTTTCGATCTTGGGCGCTCGGGCAATGTGCCGGTTTACCCGGAGTTATTGGATTGGTTGGCTTCAGAGCTGGTGGAACACGGGTGGAGCATGAAGCACCTGCACCGTTTGATTTGCCATTCTGCTGCGTATCGGCGGAGTTCGTCGGTACGGGGGATGGAGGCGGAGGTGGGCAAGGATCCTGACGTGAAGTTCCTTTGGCGGCGGACGCCGGTCCGTTTGGAAGCGGAGGCATTGCGGGACGCGATGTTGTCTTTGGCTGGGGTGATGGATTGGACGAGGGGCGGTCCGCCGTTGATGGCGGGGGAGCAGGCGGCGTCACGGCGTCGGAGCCTTTATTTCTATCATTCGAACAATGAGCGGAACCTTTTCCTGACGACGTTCGATGGACCGATGGTGAAGGAGTGTTATCGGCGCGAGCAAAGTGTGGTTCCGCAGCAGGCGTTGGCGATGAGCAACGGGGCATTGTCGGCGGAATCATCGAAGGGGATCGCGGGGTTGCTCACGGAGGCGTTGCGTGGGAGGGGCGAGGACTCGGATCGGGCGTTCGTGGAGGCGGCGTTCTTGTATGTGACGGGGATCAAGGCGGGGGTGGAGGAGGTGGAGACCGGTTTGCGTGGTTTGGCGGAGTGGCAGAGGGTTGGGGGGAAGGATGTGGATCGCGTGGCGATCCGTTCACAGCTGATTTGGGTGTTATTGAACCACAACGACTTCGTGACGTTGCGATGAGTCGAGATGAAAGGAACGACGATGGACGATAGACTGATTCGACAAACTGGGTGCGTGGGTGATGGCCTGTCGCGGCGGAGCGCGATCCGGGGTCTTGGGGTGGGGATCGGTTCGTTGGCGTTGGATGGTCTGCTTCGGCGGGAGGCGAGGGGATCGATCGAGGGATGGCGTGAACCGGACGGGCTTCCGCATGCGGTGGCGAAAGCGAAGAAGGTGATCTGGTTGTTCATGAACGGTGGGGTGAGCCAGATGGAGAGTTTTGATCCGAAGCCGATGCTCACGAAGTACGGTGGGAAGACGATTGCGGAGACGCCATTTGCGGAGGTGCAGGATCCGAAGAAACTGGCGTTGGAGCGGTTGGTGGTGCCGGACGGCAACGGGAACCAGCGGAACAAGATCTACCCGTTGCAGGTGGGTTTTTCGAAGCACGGCAAGAGTGGCATCGAGGTGAGCGATTACTTCCCGCACATCGCGGCGAACATCGACCGGATTGCGGTGGTGCGTTCGATGTACACAACGGACAGCAACCATGGGGCGCAGACGCAGTTCCACTCGGGGAGGCACATGGTCGAGGGGAGTTATCCGACGCTCGGGGCGTGGGTGCATTACGGGTTGGGGAGTTTGAATGAGAACCTGCCGCAGTTCGTCTCGATGGGAACGCGGGAGTACTGGAACAACAAGGATGGGCATTACCTTGGGCCGGCGCATGATGCGGTGCCGCTGCGGGTCGATCCGACGAATCCGTTGGACTTTGGCAGACCGCAAGGGGGGATGGCGGAGGCAGCGCGTGGGGTGGGTCTGGATCTTTTGAGGCAATTGAACGGGTTGCGAGGGACGGATTATCCAGCGGACGCGGCGATGGCGGCGCGGATGGCGTCGTACGAGTTGGCGTTCCGGATGCAGATGTCGGTCCCGGAGGCGATGGACATCACGAAGGAGAGCGCGGAGACGCGAGCGTTGTACGGGGTGGATGTGCCGCATTGCTCGGCATTTGCGGGCCAGTTATTAGCGGCGCGGCGTTTGGTGGAGCGGGGGGTGCGTTTTGTGCAGATCCAGCATGGGGGCGGCGGGGCGGGTGCATGGGATGCGCATGGCGGTCTGAAGGCGAATCATGAGCGGAACTCGAAGGCGGTGGACCAACCGATTGGCGCGTTGTTGGTGGATCTGGAGCGGCGCGGATTGTTGGATGAGACGTTGGTGGTGTTCGGCACGGAGTTCGGTCGTACGCCGGGTTCGCAGGGATCCGATGGAAGGGACCACCACATCTTCGGGTTCAGCATCTGGATGGCGGGAGGCGGGATCAAGGGAGGGGTGGTGCATGGGGCTACGGACGAGTTGGGTTTCCATGCGGTGGAGGACAGGCACTATGTGACGGATGTGCATGCAACGATCATGCAGCAACTTGGATTGGATTCGCGGCGGTTGGAGATCCCCGGACGGAAGCGATTGGAGATAGACCACGGGAAACCGATGCACGCCATTATCTCGTGATGAGTTCGGTCAGCGACGCATCGGGATGGAAGGTTGTTTGGTGCTGCCTCGCGGTTTTGGGATGGTCCTGCGCTATTGCGGCGGATGGTCCTTTGGTCGTTGAGGATGCGGCGGAACGTTCGCGGTTACCGGAAAGTGTGGTGGTCCCTGCGGCACCGGTCTCGGAACTTACGCCGGCGAATGGATGGCCCTCTGCGGGCGACTATCGAGGATGGAGTCGATCCTTGGGTGGACCGAGTGCGAACCGGTTTTCCATGCATGACCAGATCACGCGGGACAACGTGAACCGACTTGAAGTGGCATGGGTGTATCGATCTGGGGATGGGAAAGGGAATGTTCAGTGTAATCCCATTGAGGTGGATGGCGTTATATACACCTCGACGGCCGGTCGCGGTTTGGCTGCGGTGGATGCTCGAACGGGACGGGAGAGGTGGAGGACGGACCTCGGGATGAAACTTTCTGGGGGCGCGGATGCGCCGGCTCGGCGAGGGATCCTTCATCTGGCGGGCGAAGGGCGGCGGGGGGCGCGACTGCTCTTTCCGGCGGGTGGCGGCGTGATGGCGGTGGATCCGCGGGATGGGAGACGGATCGAGTCGTTCGGGGATGGCGGGTGGACGCGTCTGCCTGCGGGATCGACTGCGGGAGGCGCGGTGTGTGGGCGTGTGTTGGTCGTGCCCGGATATGAAAAGGATGTGTACGGCGTTGATGTGGAGAGCGGACGGATTTTGTGGACGTTCAATACGGTGCCTGGGGCTGAGGAGCGAGGTGGGGAGACCTGGGTGAACGGGCGGAGCAACAATGCGGCGAACTGCTGGGGTGGGATCGCGATGGATGAGCCGAGGGGTATCGTCTATTTCACGACGGGTTCGCCCAAACCGAACTTCGATGGGACGCAGCATCACGGGGACAATCTTTATTCGAATTGTTTGGTGGCGTTGCGGGCGGAGACCGGCGCGTATTTGTGGCATGTTCAAGAGATCCGGCACGACATCTGGGATCTTGATATGCCTGCGCCACCGAATCTTGTGACGGTCGAGCGCGAGGGGCGTAAGGTTGATGCCGTCGCTGCGGTGAGCAAGACGGGGGTGACGTTGTTGGTGGATCGGGTGTCTGGACGTCACCTGTTCCCTCACCGTTTGCGGCGTGCTCCGACGTCGCTGCTCCCCGGGGAACGGACGGCGGCGTATCAAGCGGATCCGGAACTGCCGGAACGGTTTGCGCGACAGGAGTTCCGGAGGGAGGACATTACGGAGCGTACGCCGGAGGCGCGATCGTTCGTCGAGCGGCAGTTGGCGCGTGCGCGGATGGGGTGGTATGAGGCGTTTGAGTTGAACCGGCCGACGGTTTTTTATAGCACGCATGGGGGTGCAGAATGGACGGGTGCAGCGTTCAACCCTTTGAGTGGGCGGCTTTATGTGACGGTGAACCATCGGCCGAGCGTCACGACGGTTTTTCGGGATGATGACCCGAAGCCTGTGGTTCCGATGAGCGAGGGGGAGAAGGTGTATCAGACGTTGTGCGCGGCTTGTCACGGCAAGGACCGCACGGGAGTGGGTGGTGCGCCGCCGCTGCGCGGTCTGCGGCATCATGCGGAGGATGGGGCTGTGAGGACGTTGTTGAGGACTGGGCGAGGATTGATGCCGCCGCAGCCCGGGTTGGAGGGAGCATCGTTGGATGCGTTGTTGGATTTCCTTATGTGCCGTGATCGCGGCAAGGGTTTGGTGGAGGGGGAGACGGTCCGGTATGGATCGGACGGGTACCGCAAGCTGGATGACCATGAAGGTTATCCGGGGGTGAAGCCGCCGTGGGGTTCATTGGCGTGTTTGGATTTGAACACGGGACGCAGGCAATGGCAGGTGGTGCTGGGCGAGCACGAGGCGCTTACGGCAAAGGGTGTTCCGAAGACCGGGACGCATAACTTCGGCGGCGCGATGGTGACGGCGGGCGGAGTGGTTTTTGCGAGCGGCACGATGGATTCACGGGTGTACGCGTTTGATGCTGCGGACGGGCGTGAGCTTTGGTCCGCGAAGATGCCATTTGCGGGTTCAGCGCCGCCGATGACGTACGTGGCAGGAGGGCGACAATATGTCGTGGTCCCTGCGACGGGGGGTGGGAAGACGGGGATGCCGTCAGGCGATGCGTGGGTGGCTTTCGCGTTGCCGGAGTGATCTGAGCGCTGATCCTTGGGAGAAGGGTCAGCGGGAATCGGATGAGAGTTTACGCGATGATGTCTTGGGCGACCGTGCCATGGACATCGGTGAGGCGGAAGTCGCGTCCGGAATAGCGGTAGGTGAGCTTCTCGTGATCGAATCCCATGAGGTGCAGGATGGTCGCGTGAAGGTCGTGGACGTGCATGCGTTTGTCGACGGCGGCGAAGCCGAAGTCGTCGCTGGCGCCGTACACGCAACCGCCTTTCACGCCGCCTCCGGCGAGCCAGACGGTGAAGCCGTGATTGTTGTGGTCGCGTCCCTTGGAACCTTCGGAGGTCGGGGTTCGGCCGAACTCGCCGCCCCAAAGGACGAGGGTGTCATCGAGGAGCCCGCGTTCCTTGAGATCGCGAAGGAGCATGGCGATCGGTTGATCGGTTTGTTGCGCGAGGGAGCGATGGTTGGCGATGTCGTCGTGATTGTCCCAGGGTTGTCCGCTTCCGGAGAACACTTGGACCACGCGGACACCGCTTTCAACGAGGCGCCGCGCGGTGAGGCAGGCTTGCGCGAAGGGAGATTTTCCGTAGGCCTCGCGCACGGGTTCGGGTTCGCGAGAAAGGTCGAAAACGTCCTGTGCCTCGAACTGCATCCGGAAGGCCATTTCGAGGGAATGGATACGCGTCTCGAGAGGGTTATCGTGGCCATGGGCATCGGCGTGGCGTCGATTCATGGTGCCGAGGAGATCCATGAGTTCGCGTTGGGCACCTGGGCCTAGGCGGGGGTTCGAGATGTTCTGGATGATCTGTTTGGGATCGAGGTTTCCGTTGTTCACGTGAACGCCTTGGAAAACCCCTGGCAGGAAGCTGCTTGACCACAGTTGGGGGCCGACCACGGGTTTGCCAGGGCAGAGGACGACGAATCCGGGGAGGTTGGCGTTCTCGGTGCCAAGGCCGTAGACGAGCCATGAACCGAAGCTGGGTCGGGTCGGTTGGGTTTCGCCGCTGGTCATCATCAAGAGGGAGGGCTCGTGATTTGGGATATTGGTGTGCATCGAGCGGATGACGCAGATGTCATCGATGCAGCTTCCCACTTGAGGGAAAATCTCACTGACCTCGATCCCCGATTTGCCCATCGGATTGAAGGTGAACGGCGAACGCATCAAGGCGCCTGTTTTGCGTTCGGTTTTCCGGTCTGCCAACTGGGGCTTATCTCCGTGATGTTTGGTGAGTTCGGGTTTCGGGTCGAAGGTGTCGACCTGAGATGGGCCACCATTCATGAACAGGTGGATCAGGCGTTTTGCCTTCGGGCGGAAATGGGATTGGCGCGGGGAGAGCGGTGTGGCTGTCGCTGCGGAAGCCTGTCGTCCGAGGAGGGCGCTCAGTCCGAGGAGACCGGTTCCGGTGCCGACACGGGCGAGAAGATCACGGCGGGAGATGGGGAAGTTCATGGTGTGCGGGATCAGTCGATGAAGAGGAACTCGTTCGAGATGAGCAGGGCTTGGCAAAGACGCTCGATCCGTTCCTGCTTCGCGGTCTTTTTTTCTTCCTCCGGATCCTGCTGAGCGAGGAAGCGGGAGAGGAGTTCGGATTCTTCTGGGGCGGGGTTTCGGGAGAGCGCGAAGCGATGGGCGAGCTTGACCCGTTCGTTGTCATCCTTGGCTGCAGCTTTGACGCGTTTGGCGAGGTTCTCGGCCTGACCGATCACGAACGGGCTGTTGATCATGAACAACTGCTGTTGCGGGATGGTGGTTTCCACCCGTTTTTCGCTGGTGATGTTGGGGTCTGGGAAATCGAAGAGGCGGAGCAATGAATCCAGTTCGTGGCGACTGACTCTGGCGTACACGGTGCGTTTGCTTGCTCGGCCATCACTGAGCGGGAAGGTTGGCCCCCCGGAGGTCTTCTCCAGCGAACCGGCGGCGAAGAGGACGCTGTCTCTCCAGCTTTCGATGTCCATGCGCCGGCTTTGAAAACGGGAGAGCAAGGCGTTGTTGCCGTCTTTTTCGCGCGAGTCGGGCGATGGTTCGGAGGATTGTTGGAAGGTTTGAGAGGTGACGAGGAGACGGAGCACGGACTTCACGGACCAGTTGTTGTCCATGAACTCCGCGGAGAGCCAGTCGAGCAGTGCGGGGTGCGTGGGGCTTTCGCCGAGCACGCCGAAGTTGCTGGGAGTGTTCACGATGCCTCTTCCGAACGTCCAGCCCCAGAGGCGGTTGACCATGACGCGCGCCGTGAGGGGATTGGAGCGGTTGGCGATGGAGTCAGCGAGCTCGCGTCTGCCGCTTCCATCGGAGAACGGAGCGGGTTCGTCGCCGGCGAGGATGCGCAAGAAGCGGCGCGGGGAGAGTGCGCCTTGGGTTGCGGGGTTTCCGCGGATGTAGACTTTGAGGTCGGCGGGCTTGTTCTCGGCGATGGCGTGGACGAGGGGCAGTTCGGGGCCGAGGATGGCTTTGCGTTCGGCGACCGTTGATTCCAGCGACTTGATCTGCTGTTTGACATCGTCCGCCAGTGTTGTGCGCCACGCCTCGCCGAGAGG
Organism: uncultured Chthoniobacteraceae bacterium; assembly: GCA_964489645.1. GTDB lineage: Bacteria > Verrucomicrobiota > Verrucomicrobiia > Chthoniobacterales > Chthoniobacteraceae > JBEEPE01. The sequence goes on from CAZAZT010000053.1 coordinate 9,615, forward strand.
TGCTGCGCCCTTTTCCCCGAAGATCGAGTCGACGATCTCTTGGAGGTTGCGATCGGGTTTTTTGTTGGTGAAAGCCGCGCGCTCCTTCTCGACGGCATCGACGAGCGTTGCTCCAAGGATTTCGGTGCAAAGTGCCTTCTCATCGGACGAGCCAGCCGACTCGAGGGACTGCCAAGCGGTGGCAATGTTCCGGTACTTTTTGTCGTTACGAAAACGGTCCAGCAGTTTCGACAGCGGTTCGAGGTCTTTTGGGATCTGAATGGAAGGGGTTTGCCGTTTTTCGGCGAGGATCGCGTCGAGTGCGGCGAACGAAGCGGCGGTGTTTGCGCAATGGACTTGGAGTGCGGGGTGGCGGTGTTCGCGGACTGAGGTGTTCAGATCGAGTTCTGCGGCATCGAGTTGCTTCTTCGCCTCGTTGTAACGGTCAATCTCCTGTTGGGTGGCTTCGGGTGCATTCACGAGGCGCGAGGAATGGAACACGCCGGCGATGGAGTAATAATCTTGGGTCGGGATGGGATCGTATTTGTGGTCGTGGCATCGGGCGCACGAGAGGGTGAGTCCGAGGAAGCCTCGCGAAAGGGTGTCGACGCGGTCGTCGAGTTCGTCGGCGATGGCGCGTGCAGCGTCGGTGTTCTTGTAATACTGGGCACCAAGACCGAAGAGGCCGAGGGCAGCAAGGTTGGCTTTTCGATCGGGTTCAGGGAGGAAGTCTGCGGCGATCTGGTGATGGATGAAGGCGTCGTAAGGCAGGTCTCGTTCGAAGGCGTTGATGACCCAGTCGCGGTACTTCCATGCCTCGGAGTTCGGTTTGACGCCGAAGGTGTGGGCTTGATCTTCCGCGTAGCGTGCGACGTCGAGCCAGTGGCGTCCCCACTTCTCTGCGAACTCGCGTGAGTTGAGGAAACGATCTGCGAGCTCGCGGTATTTTGCGGGAGTCGGATCCTTTTCGAAGGCTTCTACATCTTCGACCGCAGGAGGTAATCCGGTGAGGGTGAAGCTGAGGCGACGCAGTCGGGTGCGCGGAGCTGCTGGAGGAGCGGGGCGGAGTCCGTCTTGGGCGAGGCGGGCTTGGATGAAGCCGTCTATGGGGTTGTTCAGACCTGATCCGTTGGGAACAGCGGGCCGCTGAACCGGTTGGAAAGCCCAGTGTTGGCGAGCCTTTTGCCAATCGATCCCTTGGGCGGGTTTGGACTCTGAGGTGCGCGGATCCGGGGCACCTGATTTGATCCAGAGGGCGAAGTCGTTCGCGACCGATTCGGCGAGGCGCTCGCTTTTGGGTGGCATCTTGAGGTCGTCCTGATGGCGGATAGCTTTCAAGAGCAGGCTTTTATCTGGGTCGTTCAGATCGATGGCGGGACCGGTATCGCCGCCCTTCAGGAGCCCGTCCTTCGTGTCCAAGATGAGACCGCCTTTGACCTTTTGGGCGGCGGAATGGCATTCGTAACAGCGTTCCGCGAGAACGGGACGGATCTTGTTCTCGAAATGGGTGAGATCTCCATCGGCCAGAGCAGCGGGCACCCATGTGAGAAGGGCTGCAAGGAGGCGTGAGGTGGGGGCATCGGGACGGAACATAGGCCAGTAAAGAGACAACCCCCTAGGGAGCCGATTCCAAGCCGTTTTACAGATTCTTCCGTCGTGAACCGAGCGTGCGGCAGACGGTGAACGGACACAGAAAAGGCGAGGCCCTGCGAGGGCCCCGCCCGATCGGAGCGGCGATGCTGCCGAGTTACTTCAAGAAACCACGGAGCGCCAGATTGTTGAGGCGACGGGCGACGTCGACCAATCCATCCACGGTGACTTGGGCATAGGACCGTCCGTCGCGGGTGTCGAGACCGTGTCCGGCGTCGAGTTTACGAAGCGGTTCGAGGGCGGGGTCTTCATGGTGGAAGACCTCGACGAAGACGTGTTTGAGTTTACCGGTCTTGGCGGCAGCGGTGAGGAGGTTCCCGATCCATCCATCGTCGGTACTCAGGCAACCACGCGTGGTTTTTGCGGAAGCGTGGAAGATGCCGAGTTCGTCGTTTGCTGCGAGTTGGGTGATGAGGTCGGCATTCTCGATGATGGAGAGGCCTGAGTCTCCGCAGTGAGCAGCGTCGACGAGGAGTTTGAAGAACTTCTTGCCGAGCGCGGCGTTTGCGGCCTTCACGAATGCCCAGCCGCGGGCGACGCTGGTGAAGGTCTTGAATTCGCCGGGGCGCAGGAACTCGATGTGCCAGTTCTGGACGCAGGATCCTTCCAAGCCGGCTTCGTGGTAGGCGCGCAGATGGACTTTCACATTTTGGGCGACGGCAGCATCGAAATCGGCGCCGTGGCGGGGTGCCTCCGCGTTCATCCATTCTTCGATCGAGGTGGAAGAGAGGTGACGGATTCCGTGGGCCACGGTGGCCTTGAGGCTGGCCACCAGTTGGGAGACGACGGCGTCTTCGTCGGCAGGGTTCATGGGGTTTGCCCCGCCGACCATGAGGATGAAATGGATGTCGAGACCGAGCGCTTTGAGACCCGCGATGAGCTCTGCGACATCACCAGCGTGTGCGGAGGCGAAGAAGGGGATCTGGACGCAAGCGGGTTTGACGGGGGAGGTACCGACGATCTCCTCCATGCCTGCGACGGTTGTCAGTTTTCCGTCGGCATTCCGAGGGAGACGTCCGTCGGCGTCTGGGACGAGGCTACCGACGAATTTGAGGTGTGTGGGGACCACGCCGAGTTCGACGTGCGGTTTGATCTGGATGGAGGCTGACATAAGGGAGTTCGTTGGGAGGTTGATGAATGAGGTGGAATGCGGTGCATCCGACGGAAAGGTTTTCGCGGAGGGGAAGTGTTTTCAACTCAAATGGCCGAGGGTCAGTTCGGCGGGGACGGATGGGTTTGCAATCAGCGGGTGGAACGGGATGATTTGGGGGAGACGTTTCCAACGCTGGAACCTTCTGGTGTGCGTCGATGAGTTCCTTGTGCTGTTGATCTTATGAAACGTGTATCGATCGGTTTGTGTGCATTGGTTTCGCTGATGTCGTCGGTTTGGGCGGATGTGCTTGTGGTTCAGACGGTGGATTCGGCGATGATGAAGGGAGAGATGGTGATGAAGATCAAGGGGGACAAGGCACGAACGGATATGCCGGGAGGGATGATCGGGAACATGACGGTGTTGATGGATGTGAAGTCGGGCGAGTCGATCACGCTGATGCACGGGCCCAAGATGATGTTGCGGATGAAGATGGGAGACGCGCTGGCGGCGGCGGCAGCGGCGGTGGACGGGGCCAAGATCGGCAAGCCTAAGTCGACGGGACAGAAGGAGAAGGTGGGGGAGTGGGAGACGGAGATCTTCGAGGCGGACACAGGCGTTGGACCGGCGAAGATGTGGGTGGCCAAGGGTTTCCCGAACTACGAGCGTGTGCAGAAGGAATTGAAACGCATCTCTGAGGCGACGACGAAAGGGAAGACGTTCGATCCGTCGAACTTCGATCTCGGGGGGATGGTGGTGCGTTCCGAGATGAGCTCCCCCGTGGGGAAAATCGTTTCCACGCTGGTTCGGGTGGAGACAAAAGACCTTGACGCCAAGGAATTTGAGGTGCCGCAGGGTTACACGGAGCAAAAACTGCCCTCGCTCCCTGGCCTGAATGCGAACCCTCCTCGATGAGGTCGTTGCGGATCAGTTTTCGGTGCTGATCACGCTCATCGGCCTGCATGGGCTTTGACGAAGTCGACGAGCTCTTGGCATTCGAAGAAACCGGACCACATGTTGTGGCCTTGCCCCTGAGGGACGATGAGTTGCATGGGCGCTCCGAGTTCGGTGTACCGTTCCTTCACGATTGCGGAGTTCTTGTCGAGGGGCACCAGCTTGTCGGAATCGCCATGGATGGAGAACAGTGGAATCTTTGCCTCGGCGAGGGGCTTGAGGCGGTCGATGGGATTGTGCGTGCTCAGTTGATCCGTGAGTCCGGCGGTGTCGGTCTTGAATGCGGATGCGGCGCGGGCGATGCCGGGATAGCTGGCGATGTTGGTGACAGGATAGATGCCCGCCCATGCGGCGACCTTTTCCGGGTGATCGGCGGCCCAGGAAAGGGTCATGAGTCCGCCTCGGCTTCGCGCGAGAAGGACGGGTTTCCGTGCGAAGTTGCGTTTCTCGGTGAGTTCCTGATGGAGTTGGGAGTAGAGGACGCGTCCATCGGGACTTCCATAGGATTCGCCCACGTCGATGCCGGCAATCGAGATGCTTGCATCGAGGAATTGTTGGAACATCCATCTCTCCGCGCTGCCGGGTAATCCGTTGAGGGTTGGCGCGTAAAGGACCCATGGTTTGGGGCCATCTTTGGGTGCTTTTTCGGATGCGATCAGGAAGGCTTGTTTTCCTGAGATGGCAAACGTCTCTCCAGGAAAGGGGAGACCACTCTTCGCTGGGACGCTCGGGGATTGCGCGTGGACAACGGAGGGGGATGCCACGAGAAGGGCGAGGAGGAGGGGCAACAGGTGTTTCATGGTTTGGTCGCTTTGGATGTGAGGTTAGCAGATGACGTGCGTGGTTGCGCGTGCCTGGGAGTTGTCCGCGGGTGGTCCAGCGGGTTAGCGTTCCACCATGCAACAAGATTGGACTGACAAAATTGTGATTGTTACGGGTGGCGGTGGGGGGATGGGGCAGGCCGCAGCGAAGCGGTTCGCACGTGCGGGGGCCCGGGTTTTCGTGTTGGGACGGACATTGGCCTCATTGGAGGAAGTGTGTGCAGGCGAGAAGAATATTACCCCGGTTGTCTGCGATGTGGCGGACCGGAGCAGTGTGGCGTCCGCGATGACCGAAATCTCCGCAGCGGGAACTCCGTTCGCGTTGGTGCATACGGCGGGCACGAACACTCCTGACCGGTTCATGGCACACGCGGATGCGACCAAGATCGCGAGTGGTGAGACATGGGAAAAAGTTTTGGAGATCAACATCATGGGCGTTGTGAACATGATGAATGCGGTGACTCCGCTGATGGCTGCGGTTGGGGGTGGGCGGATTGTGGTGGTGTCCTCGACGGCGGGACATGGGTATGACTCATTTGCAGGGGTCCCTTACACTGCGAGCAAGTGGGCAGTGCACGGGTTGCTTTTCACAGCCCGCCAGCAGTTGAACGCGCAAGGCATTGTGGTTTCGGAGTATGCGCCAGGTGAGTCGAACACCCCGATCGTCGACAAGCGGCCTGTGCTTCCGACTCCGGAGCATCGGCAAGCGATGATCCGGTGTGAGGAGTGTGGGGAGGCGTTATTCTTCATCGCATCGTTGCCGCACAGCATGAGTCTGATTCACATGCCTATCTATCAACCGTTTGGAGGAATGCCGCCCCAGATCAATTCCCCGTGGATCCCGGGGATGGAGATCCGACCGAAAGCCTGAGTTTTCGTCGACGGCGCCTCGCGAGAAGCATCGGATCGCGGGGCGCGAGCATCGGTTCGTCGTTCGGACCGATGCCTATGCAAGGAGATGGTGCACCACTTCGCCGTGGACGTCAGTGAGGCGGTAGTCACGGCCGCCGTGATGGTAGGTGAGGCGCTGGTGATCAAAACCCATCAGATGGAGGATGGTGGCGTGGAGGTCGTGGACATGGACTTTGTCGGAGACCGCGCGGAATCCGAACTCATCAGTTTCGCCGTAGGTCATGCCACCGCGGGTTCCACCTCCAGCCATCCACATGGTGAACCCCCACGGGTTGTGATCCCGGCCGTCAGCATTTTCTGTGGTTGGAGTTCGACCGAACTCGCCTCCCCAAAGCACCAAGGTTTCCTCCAGCATGCCGCGGTTTTTCAGGTCGGAAAGGAGGGCAGCGATCGGTTGATCGATGTCTGCGCAGAGGCGGCGCGTCGTTTCGTTGTGTTTGGAGTGTGAGTCCCAAGGCTGCCCGTTGCCGTAGTAGACTTGGGTGAATCGAACGCCCCGTTCGGCGAGGCGTCTGGCAAGCAGGCACCCGTTCGCAAAGTGACCTTTCCCGTACGCATCCCGAATGTGTTCCGGTTCCTTTTGGACATCGAATGCGTCGGAGGCATCGATCTGCATCCGGAACGCCGTTTCCATCGCTTGGATTCTCGCGTCGAGTGCGGGGTCGGCTCCGCGGGCAGATTGGTGGGCCTGATTCAGTGTTCGAAACAGTTCGAGTTGGCGGCGCTGGCGTTCTGGGGGGATGGATGCGTTCGAGAGGAACGGGATCATCTTGGTCGGATCGAGATTGGTGTGGTTCACATACATCCCTTGGTGTTCACCGGGCAGGAATCCATTCGACCAAAGCTCGGAGAAACGGACTGGGCGTCCTGGGCAAAGCACGACGAAGTTCGGGAGGTTGCGGTTCTCGCTCCCCAGTCCGTACGAGAGCCATGCGCCGAGGGTGGGTCGGTTTGGAGTGAGCGTGCCGTTGTTCATCATGAACAGGGCGGGCCCGTGGTTCGGGTTGTCGGTATGCAGCGAGCGGACGACGCAGAGGTCGTCTGCATGATGCGCGGTGAGCGGGAGCAGTTCGCTGATGGGGATTCCGCTTTGCCCTCGGTTCTTGAACTCGAATGGAACAGCCATGAGAGCACCGGTGGGCCGCTCGGTGCGGAGGTCGGCTGCGGGAGGACGTTGCCCAGCCAGACGGTTCGCTTCGGGCTTTGGGTCGAAAAGGTCGCACTGGAAAGGGCCACCGTTCATGAATAGGTGGATGATACGCTTGGCCTTTGGCGCGAATGCGGGCGGGCGAGCAGGCGCGGCCTGCAACAGATCCGCAAGGGCGGCGGTACCAAGACCTGCGGCGAGGGTTTGCAGGGTGTCGCGACGGTTCCAGAGAGGAGCGGTTGTCATGCGATGGGGATCAGTCAAGGAAGTGGAACTCGTTGCTACCCAGGAGGACCTGCAGGTAGTCCGCCAGCGCTGCTGGGTTCTCGGGGGTGACAAAACGGATGCCTTCGTCGAGCTCGAGTCGTGTCGGGGTGCGCGCGAAAAGGAGCAGATGCGCGCGCGAGATCCGGGATTCTGTGGTGTCGCATTCGCTCTCCAGTCGTTTCGCGAGGGCGAGGGCTTGTTGTTGCATCAACGGGCTGTTCAAGGTGAACAACTGTTGCAATGGGGTGGTGGTGGCGATTCTCGTCGGGCTGTGGGTGACTGGATCCGGAAAGTCGTGAAGCCGCAGCAGGTCGTTCAGCTCCCTTCGCTTGACGGTCCCGTAAATGGTGCGGCGTCGGTTTGTTGTGGCGTTCAGGTCGAGGGGATCACCGCCTACGGTTGGATCTAGCGTGCCGGAGACGCACAGCATGGCATCGCGCCATTGTTCGATGTCGAGCCGTCGCCTCGGAAACTGCGAGAGCAAGCGGAGGTCTGCATCCTTCTCGTGCGGAGTTCCTGAGGCTTGGCGATAGGTTGCGGACAGGACGATCTGGCGGTGCAGCCATTTCAACGACCAACCGTTCTTTATGAACTGGAGGGCGAGGGATTCGAGCAGTGCGGGGTGCGATGGGGGTTCCCCTTGGGCCCCGAAATCGCTCGGGGTGTTGACGATCCCTTTTCCGAAGTGATGCATCCAGATGCGGTTCACGATGACACGTGCCACGAGGTGTTGTGTGTTTGTGGTCAATGCTTTAGCCAGCTCGAGGCGACCGCTTCCGGAGTTGAAGAGGAGAGGGTCACGCGGAGTGAACACGAGGGGCATCCGACGCGGAACGGTCACCCCCGTCCGGTTGGGGTTCCCTCGGACCTCTACCGCGAGGTTCTTCGGGTCGGCTTTGTAGACGAGGCGGCTGCCATGTTTTTTGATCTCTGGTTCGACGTGGAGGCTTCCGTCGATCACCCCATTGACCAGCAATGCGTTGAACTGCGGGTCGGCCTTGAGGTTTGCGATCGCATGGTCGATCTCGGCGAGTCGCGCGGAGTGGTCTTCGCCCTTTTTCGCCTTCAGCTTCTTGGCCTCCTCCTCGAGTTTCCCGACTTGAGCTCTCAGGTCGACAACGCGGCGTGCATCGACATCGGCATTGAGCGCGTGTTCTGCGGTGCGGGTGCTGGCGAAGACGCCGGCCAAGCCGTAATAGTCCTCTTGGGTGAAGGGATCCGACTTGTGGTCGTGGCAACGGGCGCAGGCCATGTTGAAGCCGAGGAACACGCTGGAAAGGGTGTGGATGCGTTCTTCGTACTCGTCTGAGACGATCGACTTGATGATTTCCACGGGAAGCTGGAGTTCCTTCCAGTAGGAGGGGCTCAGCCCGAGCATCCCGAGCGCGGCGCGGTCGGAGGGACGCGCGTCTGGGGCCTGATCCGCGGCGAGTTGGAGAGTGATGAAGCGATGAAATGGCATGTCTTCATTGAGCGCTTGGATGACCCAATCACGGAAGGGGAAGGCTTTGCCCTTCACGTCCATCCACTGCTCCCCGATGTCGCAGTACCGCACTAGATCCAGCCAAAGCCTGGCCCATCGCTCGCCGTATGCGGGCGAGGCGAGGAGAGAGTCCACGCGGCGTTCGTAGGCGTCTGCACCATCATCTTTTGTGAATGCGTCCAGATTGTCGGGTGAAGGTGGTAGGCCGGTGAGGTTGAAGGTGATGCGCCTGAGCAGCGCGGGCTTCGACGCTTCGGGGGCGGGTTGTAATCCGACGCGATCGAGATCTGCGAGGATGAATTGGTCGACCCAGTTACGCGCACGTTCAGGGTGCTGCAACGCGGGGGCTGGGGTGGGGTGAAGGGGTTTGAGAGACCAGAAGTCACGGGCCTTCGCGAGGTCGATGGTCTTGCGAGTTGCGACGTCAGCAGCCGACTTGGGGAACGGAAGTCCGGATGTGATCCATGCCCGAAGCAGTTCGACGTCTCGCGCAGGAAGTTTTTCCTTGGGAGGCATTTGGAGGTCGGGTTCGTGGTAGGTGACGGCGCGCAGGAGGAGGCTGCCATCGGGGTCGCCGACCTTGGCGGACGGGCCTGATTCTCCGCCTTGGAGGATACCTTCCCGAGAATCGAGCAGGAGGCCGCCCTTCTGTTTACCGGAGGCGAGGGAGTGGCAGGAGAGGCATTTATCTGCCAGCAGGGGGCGGATTTTCTGTTCAAAGAACTCGATGGAGGCACGGGTGCTGGGATCCTCCGGTTCAGCGGCTAGGCATACAGCTGTCCAGAGGAACGCGAGCGAGAGGAGAAACCAGCGTGGAGCGGCGATCATCGGCACTCTCACCTTTTAGCAGGTCGTGGTCCGAGAGCATGAAAGGCTGGGGGATGAGGGGCCGAGCGACAGGGAAAGGTTCGGTTTCGGCGGAATCCGCACGGCCGGAAGCGCGAGGAACTAGAGGGAAAGGGCGTGTCGGAAGTAGGCGATGGTTTTCTTGAGGCCTTCTTCAAGGTTCACGCGGGGTTCCCAGTCGAGGCTCTGGCGTGCGAGAGTGATGTCGGGTCGGCGCTGTTTTGGGTCATCGGACGGGAGGGGTTTGTGGGTGACGCGGGACGGGCCTCCGACGGTTTTCAGGATGAGTTCGGCTAACTGCAGCATGGTGAACTCGCCGGGATTGCCGAGGTTCATCGGACCGATGCACCGTTCATTTTCCATGAATCGGAGGAATCCTTCCACGAGGTCGTCGACGTAGCAGAATGAGCGGGTCTGTGAACCGTCACCGTACACGGTAAGATCTTCTCCGCGCAGGGCTTGGACGATGAAGTTGGAGACGACGCGGCCATCATCGGCGAGCATCCGAGGGCCGTAGGTGTTGAAGATCCGGACCACGCGGATATCGACACCGTGTTCGCGATGGTAATCGAAGAAGAGGGTTTCTGCGCAGCGCTTGCCTTCGTCGTAACAGGAGCGAAGTCCGATCGGGTTGACATTACCCCAGTACGATTCGGTTTGTGGATGGACGGCGGGATCGCCGTAGACCTCGGAGGTGGATGCTTGGAAGACACGGGCCTTGACGCGTTTTGCGAGGCCGAGGCAGTTCATGGCTCCCATGACGGAGGTTTTGAGCGTCTTGATCGGGTTGAATTGGTAGTGGGGTGGTGACGCGGGGCAGGCGAGGTTGTAGATGCGGTCGACTTCGAATTTGAAGGGATCGATGACATCGTGGCGTGCGAGTTCGAAGCGTGGGTTTGTGAGGAGGTGAGCGATATTGGATTTGCGACCGGTGAAGAAGTTGTCGAGGCAGATGACTTCGTGAGATTGGTCGAGGAGTCTTTCGCAGAGGTGAGAGCCGAGGAAGCCGGCGCCGCCGGTGACGAGGATGCGCATAAGAGGAGCGATGGTTTGGTTTTGGCTCGCGGGGTGTGAGGACGAGCATGGAGGGTCGCTATCTCATTTGGAAGCGGGCATTGAGTCCCGTGTTGGGCGAGGTTGGTTGAGACGTTCGTTGACGTGTGGACGTTAAAGTCTCGGGCTGAGGTCGTGGGTATCATCCGGGACCTCGAGTCGGTAGCCCACACCGGGAACGTTGATGATGCGACATCCGTGGATCTGCAGCTTCTTTCGAAGATGGGTCAGATGCACTCGCAGGGCTTCGCCCCAGTCGGATTGTTGGGTGGGCCAGACACGGAGGGCGATGCGTGTTGGGGTAACGATGCGGCCTGCATTGGCACAGAGCTCTATCAGGATCGCGAATTCCGTTGGGGTCAGCGGGATGGAGGTTCCGTGATACATCGCTTCGCGGTGGACGAGGTCCATCTCGAGCGCGTGAGCGGTGATCGACGTCTCCCCATCTTGGCGTTGTCTTCGCAGAAGAGCGCCAATACGAGCAGCTAACTCATGCATTCCAAACGGTTTGCTGACAAAGTCGTCAGCGCCTGAGTTCAGTGCAGCCACCTTGGTGTCCTCCTGACTCCTGACGGAAAGGACGAGTACGGGCACATCGGAGAACGCGCGGATCCGCTGCAAAACCTCGAGGCCATCGATGTCTGGGAGACCGAGGTCAAGGATGACCACGTCGGGTTGCCAGAATGCGACGGTCTCGATTCCTACGCGGCCGAACGCAGCGTCTACTACCTCGTAAGAGCGGGATTGGAGCGCGATTTTCAGGAGGCGCCGGATTTGGACTTCATCCTCGATGATCAGGACTCGCGGCATGGTTTAGGGCGTGATCTTGGAAAAGCTCTGTGGGGACGGAGAGGATGGCGACTGTTCCGCCGGCGTCGCGAGGCTTGAGATGGACATTTCCTTTGTGTGTTTTGAGTAGGCCGCGTGCGATTGCGAGGCCGAGACCTGTACCTCCGGCGGGAGCGCCTGGGAGCCGGAAGAATTTATTGAATACCGATTCAAGATGTTCGGAGGGAATTCCTGGGCCACGGTCTTCGACTGATATGTCGAGATGGCCGTTGAGGTATTGTGCGGAGATCTCGATGGGTTCGTTTACAGGGCCATACGCCAGAGCGTTTTGGATCAGGTTGCCGAGAGCGCGGGCGATGAGCCGTCCATCAACACGAACAGGGGGGAGGAGATCCAGTCCGTGGGTGATGATTTGCTGGGAGGGGGTGGGGTCGGTGATGGCGCGTTCTTTGGCGGCTTCGACGACATCGATCAGGTCGATCCACTCGGGTTGGACGGAGAGAGAGGCGCTTTCCACCCGTGTTACGTCGAGAAAATCGTCGAGGATGCGTTGGAGTCTTTGGCATGCGGTGTGGATCTCCTGGCACATGGGATTTGCGGGGGGCAGACCATCCAGAGCTGCTCGGATGATGGCGACGGGAGTTTTGAGTTCATGCGACACGGAATCGAAAAGGATCTGGTGGAGCTTTTCGGATTCGGCGACGACAGCGGCCTCGCGTTGCGTCTTCAGCAGATGTTCCCGCTCGATGATGAGGGCGAGCTGTAGCGCGATGGTTTCGCGCAATCGGGTTGAGTTGGATTCTAGTGGTTCGGTGTCCGGCGTCGGGATGAAGCCAATGGCGCCAAACTCTCCGTGTCGCGTCTTCAGGGGGAACCATGTGGCTGATGGGGGGGTGTCAGCGGCTTGCTTGGGTTGGGTTGGTAGGTGGAAACGTCTGGAAGTGATGGAGATGCGGTGTTGGTATGGATCTAGGACCTGCAGGTTCACGGGAGTATCTAGGCTGTCCTCGATGTGCTGGATGGCGGTTTGGAGCCCGGATTCCAAATGGGTTTGCAGTGCTGCTATTTGGACCATGGCCAGCAGCGACTCCGTCTCTTTTTGTTTGATGCTAAGCGATTTCTCTCGCTGGTTGAGGCGGCTGGTGAGGTTGCCCATGCTGATGGCCACCGCGAAAAAGATGGCGAACATGAATGCGTCCTCTGGATTCGCGATGTGCAGGGTGAAGCGTGGGGGGATGAACAAGAAGTTCCAGATGAGCGCGCTGAGGGTTGCGAGAGCGAGGACGGGACCTCTGTGCCAGGTGAGTCCGCAGATGACGATCGCCATCAGGAACAGCAGAGCGGGGAAGATATAGCCCGTGAAGTTCCCGACCATCGCCCCGACCATCGCCAGCACGGAGGCTACGACGATGGACGAGAGGTATTCCCGAGATGCTCGATGGGAGGGGTCCATTTCTGCTGATAACCTTTTCACCGTGAGGATCCTAGATCTCTACCTGTTGTCCGAGTTCGATCACCCGATTGACGGGAATTTGGAAGTAGGAGGCGGGTTGTTCTGCGAGTTTGCTGACGAAAGCGAAGAGGTGTTCGCGCCAAGGGGCCATGCCGACGCGACGGCTTGGAACGATGACCTCACGCCCGAGGAAGAAGGTGGAGTGGGATGCGGAGACATCGAGTCCTTGGTGCGAGCAGAGCCGCAAGAGGGTCCTGACATCGGGTCGTTGCATGAATCCGTAATGACCGGTGACCCGCCAGAACTGATCGTTGAGATGTTCAACGTCTGCCTGTTGATTTTGGCGGACCCAAGGCACGTCCTCGACGGTGACCGTGAGGAAGATGACGCGTTGATGGATGGATCCGTTATGCTTGAGATTGTGCAACATGGCGACGGGTGTTCGTCCTTTGGTGCTGCTCATGAAAATGGCGGTACCGGGGACGATGATGGGCGGGCGTCTTTGGAGGCTCTCGATGAGTTCATCCTGATCGAGGCCGGATTCTTCGAGCTGCGCTCGCACAAGTTGTCGTCCGGTGTCCCAGGTTGTCATGATGATGAAGATCACGACACCGACGGCTAGCGGCAGCCAACCGCCTGAGAAAAACTTGGTGAGGTTCGCGCTGAGGAAACCCATTTCCACGAGTGCGAAGACGCTGCAGAGGGTGACGGAGCGAGGGATGCTCCAGCCCCAGAGATGATGGGTGACGAAGTAGAAGAGGGTGGTGGTGATCAGCATCGTCAGGGTGACTGCAACTCCATATGCGGCGGCGAGGTTCGAGGAGGTTCGGAACGTGAGGACGAGGGCGATGCATGCGAGCATGAGGAACCAGTTGACGACAGGGATGTAGATTTGTCCTCGTGCATGTTCGTAGGTGTGTCGGATGAAGACTCTGGGCAGGTAGCCGAGTTGGATGGCGGTGAGCGTCAGCGAGTAGGTTCCGGTGATCAGGGCCTGTGAGGCGATGACGGTGGCTGCGGTGGCGAGTAGGACAAGCGGAAGCGTGCCCCACGCGGGAGCGAGGCGGAAGAACGGTGCGACGGCTGCTTCCGGCTGTTTGAGGAGGAGGGCACCCTGCCCGAGGTAGTTCAGCATTAGCGCAGGGCAAACGATCCAGAACCAGCCTCTTCGAATGGGGCTGCTTCCGAAGTGTCCCATATCGGCGTACAGCGCTTCTCCGCCCGTCACCGCAAGAAAGACGGAACCTAGTATGGTGAACGAACTGAGGCCTCCGGACAGGAGGAATCGTACTCCGTGGATGGGGTTGATTGCGTGGAGGATTTTCGTTTCCTGAACAATGTGAGCGCCTCCGAGAGTGCCGAGGCAACAGAACCAGACGAGAGTGATTGGACCGAAGAAGCGTCCGACGCGGTGGGTGCCCCAGAACTGGACCGAGAATAGGCCGATGAGGACAGCGATGGTGATTCCAGCGATCAATCCTTCGGTGGAGTGGTCCCACATGGCGAGGGAGGCATCCTCGCTGGGGCGGCCGAACATGCCGGCATCCTTCAATCCCTCCACGGCGCTGAGGACGGATATGGCGGGAGTGATGATTCCGTCCCCAAAAAGTAAAGAGGCCCCGAATACGCCAAGAGCGATGATTACGCCTCGGCGAGTGGTTGACCCCTGATTGCACAGGGCAAGTGTCATCAGTGAGAGCACTCCTCCTTCGCCGTTGTTGTCAGCGCGAAGGATGTAGACTAAGTACTTGATGCTCACGAGCAGGATGAGCGCCCAGAGAATCAGCGAGATGACGCCTGTGATGTTTTCGGGCGTTGGGGAGAGGTGATGTGGGCTTTCCGGAGAGAAGCACTCTTTGAGTGTGTAGATTGGGCTTGTGCCGATGTCGCCGAACACGACGCCGAGTGCGCCGATGATTGCGGCCTTTCCTGCGCCGGATATGTGTGGCGCCGCATGTGATTCGCTCATGTCAGAA
>CAZAZT010000054.1:0-23688 GCA_964489645.1 uncultured Chthoniobacteraceae bacterium
TTTCTCGGGGGATGGCACACTCCGCGCACTTCCGGAACCCTGTGAAAACCATCCTCCAAGTTTCTCAGCAAATATCTGGCGGTGTGCAAACCCTTTTCAAACCGTTGGATCAACGCCTCTTTCTTGTGCTTTTTCTCCTCTGGGTTCTTGGTCCGAGTGTGCCGCTCCGTGCGGCCAGTGAGGGATCCCGGGGACGCACCAATGTGGTGATCATTCTCGCGGATGATCTCGGGTTCGGGGATCTGGGGTGTTACGGGCATCCGAAGTTCAAAACGCCCAATCTCGATCGGATGGCGGCTGAGGGAGCGCGATTGACGCAGTTCAACTGTCCACTTCCGTTCTGCGCGCCCACGCGAGCATCTTTGCTGACAGGACGCTATCCGTTCCGGTGCGGGATGACCCAAAATCCCACGCCAGACGGGGGAGCGGCCGCGGATGCGCTTCATCTTCCTCTGCAGGAACGGACCTTGGGTGATGTGTTCAAGGGGGCAGGGTACGCCACTGGGATGATCGGGAAGTGGCACCTTGGGCACGCTCAGGCTGAGTGGCTACCGCTGCATCGCGGTTTCGATGAATATTTCGGGATTCCCTACTCGAACGACATGCGTCCAGTTCAGTTGTTGGAAGGGGATTCAAGGGCGGAGTATCCAGTGGTGCAGGCGACTCTCACCTCGCGCTACACCGAACGGGCGCTGGACTTCATCGAGAGGAACCAAACGAAGCCATTCTTTCTCTATTTTGCACAAGTGATGCCTCATAAGCCGCTTGCAGTCTCCGAACGGTTCCATCGCAAGAGCGGTGCGGGGCTTTATGGCGATGTGTTGATGGAACTCGATTGGAGCGTGGGGGAGGTGCTTCGAAAACTGAAAGAACTGGGGTTGGACGAGCGGACGTTGGTGATGTTCACGAGCGACAACGGTCCGTGGTTCGGAGGTAACAGTGGAGGGCTGCGCGGGATGAAAGGCAGCAGTTTTGAGGGTGGATTGCGTGTCCCTTGCATCGCGCGGTGGCCGGGGAAAATCCCTTCGGGCCACTCCTCCTCGGAGCCTTCGGTGATGATGGATCTGTTCGCCACGGCGCTTGCCGCAGCGGATGTGCCCTCCCCTGCTGGAGTGCATATCGACGGACGGAACATCCTGCCTCTGTTCACGAGCGATGCCCGGAGTCCACACCCATTCGTTTTCGCTCACCAAGCATCGACGCTTGCGACGGTCCGTGACGCGCGGTGGAAGTTGCATGTGGTCAAACCGAACACCCCGTTCTTCTCGCTCGATAAACCGGGCCAACCGTGGGTGGATCCGCGGGGACCGGACGGGGTGACAATCCTGGCGCCGCACGATCAAGCGCGGCCCTCGGAGTATCCTGGTGTTCGCAGTGGGGTTGCACCCGCAGCGATGCAGTTGTTCGATCTGAAGGAGGACCCGTCCGAGCAGAGGGACGTTGCGGCGCTTCACCCGGAACAGGTTGCGCGGCTCAAGGCTGCGTTCGATGCGATGGAGGCCGAGGCCCGTCGGTAGGGGGTATATCCGACAGGATCTGCGCGAACTTGAAGTTTTCGAAATGCGGTGGAGCGTGCGAGCGGGTGGGGGCTTTGCGGGATGCGGGCTCAGATGGAGGCGAGGGTAGAAGTGCCGCGTGAAAACTCGTTTGAGAGTTCGTCTGGTTGAGGCGGCGGCGAGGAGGGTGCGTGTCATGACCATGGATTTGCCTCGCGCCTGAGGGGGAAACCTCGTGGAATGCGCGGTCCATTGGTTCCAAATATTGTGAGTACGCCCGACGACCATCCTGAATCCGCTCGCTCGAAAGACGAGTCCGCTGAGCAGGTTGCGCAGCGGTTACGGGATTCTCATTTGCGGAGTGTGATCAAGGCCGTGAGTTGGAGGATCATCGGAACGCTGGACACCATCGTGATCTCGTACCTCTGGACGGGCATGGGGAAAAAAGCGTTCGCGATCGGCGGTTCTGAGGTGCTGACCAAGGTGGGGTTATACTACTTACATGAAAGGGTTTGGGCGAGCGTGCCATTGGGAACTGTCAGACGTTTCAGTCCAGGATTCAGTGAAGAACGGGTGAACGAGGGGGACACGCTTTTGAGGGATTCCAAACTGCGTAGCCTTCTCAAAGCAGTGAGTTGGCGCGTGGTCGGAACCGTGGACACCATTTTGGTGTCGTATTTCTGGACGGGCGACACGACCAAGGCGTTGGTGATCGGCGGGACGGATGTGCTGACCAAGATCTTTCTCTACTACCTCCACGAGCGGGCTTGGGCGCGTATTCCGCTCGGGACCATTCGCAAGATTTTCAAGGGTTAGCGCGGAATGTCCGCTGGGGTTAGCACGCAAAGCCTGACCCTGGTGCCATCGCGAAGACTGATCCCTTCGGCGCGTTTGGCGGGTTCGGCGATGCCTGCATCTCGCGCTGCTTCAAGCGTTGCAACAGCGAAACGCACTCCAGGCCCTTTCAGCCATGAGATCAGATTGTCTGTTGAGACGGTCTCCGGATACGAGGCAGTGGTTTTTCGTATCTCCCAGATGACGCTTGGTTCGGAGTAGCTCCCGCACAGTGCGGCTTCCGAGCCAGCGCGTGCCGATTCCCTGAGGTGGGGGACAAGGTTGTACGTCGCGGAGAACCGGCGCACTGCGATCGGTGTGAGGAATAGCGCGAGGACCAAGAAGACGGCAGTGAACTTGATCAGGTTGAACCATGTGCCTGTTGTTGTCTGTCTCGCTTCGGCGCCTATGCCGGCCAGGATCATCAAAGCGGGGTAAGATGGCAGGATGTAAGAGGGGTGTTTTTCGGGAGCGAGCGTGAACAGAGCGAGTGGGGTCAAAGCATTCAGAAGAAGCAGGATATTCGGTTTTTCTTCGGATCCATGCGCGTTTGCTGAACGGATACCAGCGGGGATGAAGTGAGCGAATGGCAGCATGCCCGCGAGCAGGGTTGCACCGTAAAATGGAAGGCCTTGGATGTACGTGCTGGCGCTAAAATCCGCGAGGTCGAACGGGTTGTGCCTCGACATCAGGAAGGCAAGTGAAGTTCCAGATTTGGAACTCACGAAGAGAAGCCATCCGAGCCATGGGGCGAAGCTCAGGCCGCATGCGATCAATCGTTTGCGGCGGGACGAGGCATCAGGGGAAGCGAGAGCGAAAAGGCAGATGGGTATCACGGAGGCAATCGCGCGGAATCCAACGGACAGGAAGCAACCTCCGAGGGACAGGGCGAGGGAGAGCAGGTCGCGGCGGGATAGGGCGACTCGCTGCGCCACAGGTTTCAGCGCGAAATGCAGCGCACACGTGGCAGAAAACAGTCCGATGGCGTCGGACGTCCCGGCTCTTCCGCTGAACTGCATTTGCAAACAGAGCCCGAATGCCAGTCCTGTGAAGGCTGCGGTGACGGGTTGCAGTAGCCTCTGAGCGATCCGCACAATCAGGCCGGCGGTGGCTCCGCAGGCGAGCGCAGCGGAGAGTCGAGCGCTGAGTTCGCTCTCCCCGAACATCGCAAAAAATGCGGATTGCATCCAAATCGAGAGGGGGGGCGTCTCGGTGATTGGCTTTCCATTGAACGAGGGAATGAGCGAGGTAAGGTTTTGAAGGAGTTCCCGAGCGGATTCTGCATGTTGCGCTTCCAGAGGGTCGAAGAGGGGCATCATCCCGCATCCTAGGAGCATCAAGCCACCGACCATTCCTCCGATCATGTAGGGAACGAGTTCGCTGCGAAGTTGCGTCGTTTGGTCCATGGCGCGGAGATGGCAGGGGAGAAGAGGGAGGCGTTGGACGGTAGGCCGTAATCAAATGGGCCGATGCGGTTTAGGCGTGAGTTGTTTCGGATCGGACCTGATCGATCTGAGCAATCCGTTCACAGGGCGGTTGGATTGTCGACCGGACTGCGGCCCAACATGCGATGAATCCGGTCGCGAAGTCTTGGGGACGTTGGGTGATCCATCGGTCGATGAGTGGGGGAGAGAAAAAGGCGCCGCACTCAATCTCTGCGGGCGGGAGGATGAACGGGCCGTCATGTGTGCCACGGAAAATCCGTACGAACTCCATTCCGGTCATGGAGTTGGCTGGAAGAGATCCGATTTCCTGAAGAGCCGTTTGAACACCCATCTCCTCTGCGAGTTCCCGAGGTGCTGTCTCGGCGTAAGTCTGGCCGGCGTTGACATGTCCAGCTGCACTGGAATCCCAGCGGGAAGGATGGACATCTTTCCAGCGGGATCGTTTTTGCAGGAAGAGTTCACCTTTCGTGTTGAAGATGAAGATGTGGACTGCGCGGTGGCGGAGGCGTTTCGAGTGAACTTCGTGGCGTGAGAGCACGGTGATGGGGGTGTCCTGTTCGTCCACCACATCAAACATTTCGCCGTGAATGTCTTGTGCTCCTGCGGCCAAGTCTGCATTCGGGTTGGGTGCGGTTTCCTCGGAGTTCCTTTGCGATGGGCATTGGGCGAGGAGACACCACTGTTCGATCGTGATCTCTTCTGCTCGTGAGGTGGGCAGGATCCCAGCATGTGCAACGGCTTGAGGCCAATCGGCGAAGGCGCTCGAGACCAACTTCCCCAGCTGTTTTCTCCTTTGGGAGTAGCCTGCTTTGACGATGCGAGCGAAGCGGTCTGGGTCGCATGCGGGAAGTTCGCTGGGGGGGCGTGGGCTGAATGATACGACCGCAGAATCGACGTGTGGCTGCGGGAGGAAGACGGCGGGCGGAAGGGTGCGTTCGGGGCGAATGATCCAGTTCCGGCCGAGAATGACGGAGGGACCTCCGAACTCGCGGGTTCCGGGGCCCGCGCAAAGGCGGTCTGCGAGCTCGCGTTGCAGGGTGAACACCATGCGTTTGACGGGGAGAATGGGGTTCGCGAAGTTGAAGATGATCTGACTGGAGACGTAGTAAGGAAGATTACCGATGACGGTCAGAGGGCCATCTGGAAGGAAGTTCCTGATGTCACAAGCGGAGGCGTCGCCGTGGATGATCTGGAGTTGAGGGTAACGTCGGGAGAGGTGGTTGATCAGCCGGTCATCTTTCTCCACGAGAGTGCCTTTCTGACTCCGCTGCACGGCGAAGTCGGTGAGTGCGCCGAGTCCGGGGCCGATCTCCACCCAAGGAGAGTCGGGTTCGATTTGAGCAAGGTCGACGATTGCGCGGGCGAGGTTTTGGTCGTGGAGAAAGTTTTGTCCGAGGCTTTTGGTCGGGCTTGCGCCGAGTTCTGCGAGCAGGGATTGGATCTCGGAGAGGGTCATGGTGAGGGATCATTCTCCGCGGGGGTCGCGTGCGAGGAGGGATTGGAGTGCGTCGATGGGGGACAGTTCTCCGAGGAGGATGGCTTTGACGCAACGGACGATAGGTGCGTCGAGGCCGCGGTTCTCTGCGAGTTCGGCGACGCTGAAGGTTGTTGGGACGCCTTCGGCGACCATCTGCATGGAGGCGGTGATTTCCGGAAGTGATTCACCACGGCCGAGTCGTTCACCGACGAGGCGATTGCGGCTGTGCTTGGAGAAGCAGGTGACCATGAGGTCGCCGACGCCGCTGAGGCCATAGAATGTGGAAGGTTGTCCTCCAGCGGCTTCGCCGATGCGGACCATTTCTGCGAGGGCGCGCGTGATCAGGGCGGCTTTGGTGTTGTCTCCCAAGTGGAGGCCATCTGACACCCCAGCAGCGATGGCGTAGATATTTTTCAGTGCGCCGCCGAGTTCGACGCCGGTCACGTCGGTGTTGGTGTAGGTGCGGAAGGACCGGTTCGAGAAGAGGGATTGGAGGGATTTGGCTTCGGAGGCGTCGTGCGAGGCGAGGACCACTGCCGTGGGGGCATTTCGTGCAACCTCCTCGGCGTGGCTGGGTCCGGAGAGGACTCCGAGGCGGTGGAGTGGAAGCTCTTGCCTGAGGATCTCGCTCATGGTGAGGCCGGTGCCAATCTCCATGCCCTTGGTGCACGAGAGCACGAATGCAGAATTGGGCATCTGGCATTCGCGGATGCGCCGAGCGGTTTCGCGCATGGCTTTGGAGGGGGTCACGACGAGGAGGAGGTCACAATCGCGGAGGTGATGCAGGTCGTGTTGGAGGGCGATGTCCTGAGGGATGGGGATGCCGGGGAGGTAGACCCTGTTTTCTCGGCGAGCTGCGATTTCGCTGAGCATTGATGCGTCCCGAGCCCAGAGGGAAACAGGCAATCCGTTTTGATGGAGCAGTATGGCGAGAGCGGTGCCCCAGCTTCCGGCTCCGATGACACCGGCCTTCCGGAAAGTGGTGAGGCTTGGTGGATCAGTTGCCATGCGGGTCAGTTTCCGAGGAGGACTTTTTTTGTCCGAGACGATTTTCCGTTCCGTTGAGGAGTCGCGTGATGTTTTCGCGATGCCGGCGGACGACGAGCAGCGCTGCGATACAGGCGAAGGGGAGTCGTCCGCCATTGCCTTTGAGATCGTTCCATTGGGCGAGGAGGGCGAGCAGGGGAAGGCAGAGGGCCGCAGTGATCGAGGCGAGCGACACGTATCGAGTGATTGCCAAGACACATCCCCAGATGGCGAAAACGAAGAGGCTTTGGATGGGCATGAGCGCCAGCACAACGCCGAGGGAGGTCGCGACCCCTTTGCCGCCGCGGAATCGCAGCCAGATGGGGTAGTTGTGACCGAGGATGGCAGCGAGTCCGGAGACCGTCCCACTCCAAGCGACGGCGTCTGCCATCACTTTGGAGGGTTCGAGGATGCTGGAGGCGAGGTGTCGGGTCAGTAATACGGCTCCAATGCCTTTTGCGGTATCGAGGAGAAATGTTGGGAGGCCCCACTGCCATCCCATGACTCTCCACACGTTGGTGGCGCCGATGTTCCCGCTGCCGGCGCTGCGCACGTCAACGCCTCCGAGGCGGGAGAGGATCAGGCCCCATGGGATGGACCCAAGGAGGTATCCTGGTAGCGCCGCTGCTCCCATGAGAAGCGCGCCGTTCAGCAGGATGATGAGGAGATGTGGGCCTTGGGGCATGGGACGTTCCTACTCGATGACGCGAATGACGTCCTGCTTTGCGTAGCGGACTTTTTTCGCCTTCGCGTAAGCATCGTCTGATGCGCGATATCCGAAAGCGAGGCCGCACAGCGATGCGTAACCGTCTGCGCCGATCCCGAGGATCTCGTCGTATTTGCCTGGGTTGATGCCTTCGAGGGCGCAGGTGTCCACTCCGAGCAGAGCGGCGGTGGTCATGGCCTGACCGAGCGCGATGTAGACCTGTCTTGCCGCCCAAGGGTTGAGCCAACCCTGTTCTGTGGCTGTTTTGACGAAACCCGACATCATCCCGCGGTAACCTTCGAGACTTTCGACGGAAACGCTGCGGACTTCGGCGACGCGTCGGATGAACGCATCAACGTCTGAACCGGAGAGATCCTTGCGTTGGGCGAACACCACGAAGTGGGAGCAATCCACGGGTTGCGTTTGGTTCCAAGAGTGGGGTGGAAGCTGTGCGAGGAGGGCGGGATTTTTGACGAGGTAGAAGCGCCAAGGTTGAAGACCGAAGGAGGACGGCGCGAGGACAAGCGCGTCCTCGATGGTGGCCCAGTCGGCGTCTGAGATCTTGCGGGTTGGATCGAACTTTTTCGTGGCATAGCGCCAGTTGAGTGCGTCGAGGACTTTGGACCGATCTTGGGGTGATTGACTCATGATGTGATGCGGTGGATTGAAACGAAGCCGAGAGGTCCCATCAAGCCTTGCGGGTGTCGGACGGAGGATCGTTCTTCGCGGTGAGGATGCGGCGGCCGTCGGTCTCGATGAGGTAGAGCGGGAGCTGGAGATCCTTTTTCCAGGACTTGAGGAGATCGGGCACATCCCGTTTCCATGCTTCGAGATCCATGATGCCGTTCGGTGTGCAGAACTGAGCTTTGGAGAGGCCTTTGTGTTCCACGGCGGATGCGATACGTCGTGCGCGGATGAGGGGTGCAGGGTGGAGTTCCTCAAGGGCCGGATGCGGGGGGCGTTGCATGGCGATTGCAGTGAAAGGGATGGATCGAAGATCGACCCGTAGTTCGCGGGAGAAGTGTCGCCATGCGGGATCCACGTGCACTTCGGTGGGAACAGGGGCGAAGAAGTGGCACCAATCGGAGGGGCGCTCCGAGCGGGTGAGGGGGCAGGTGTTCGAGTGTGTGCAGGGGGCTACGGGAGTGAGCGTTTCGCGGAGTGCATCGCGGATTGCTGAGTGAAAAGCGCGGGAGTTGGGTCGGGTTGCGGATTCGACCCAGAGCACTTCTTCTGCGCTTCGGAGTTCTCGGAGAAGCGATTCATGGTTTTCGGGCGGGAGTTCGCTGAACACGTGGCTCGCGATGAACGTTTTTCCGGAAAGGTTTGGAAGATGCTGACCGGTATCGATTTGCAGGGTTGGGAATCGCTCGAGGATCCGGTCTCTCGCGAAGAGGAGGGCCGTGGGGGAGCGATCCACGAGAGAGAGTCTTGTGAAGCGATGGGGATTGGCAGCCAGCATGCGAAGGGCTGCTACGCCTGGGCCACAACCGAAGTCCACAAGATGTTCGCTCCGAGGTTGGATTTGCCGCAGGGCGAGTTCGGACAGGAAAGCGTCCCACTTCCAGCCGATCCTCTCACCGGGGAATCGCTCATAGAGATGGAGCGAAGCAGTGGTCCAGTAATCGGATTTTCCGGCGGAGCCGTTCAAGAAAGCATCGCGCAGCGAGGCAAGTGTTCGGATCTCTTCAGGGGTCAGGGACTGCATGGTTTTGGGGTGAGCGGGATGGAGAGGAGCGTTGCGAGGTGTTGGCGTTTGATGCCGGTGACCTCGATGAGGGAATGAAGTTCATCCATGGCCCGATTCGCTCGCGTTGGGTCGTTGGAGCGGTCTCGGATACCGGTCAGGAGAAGGTTTTTGCCTGCATCTTCTGGGTCGACGAATTCGGAGATGGCGCTGCGGAATCCTTGGGTTTCGAGGAGGAGTCTTCGGACCGTGTCCGTGCACATCTCGGAGAAGCGTTCAAGAAGGATGCCCTGTGATGTGATAGCCTGAAATGGTTCGGGAAGAGCTATTTGAGGTCTACATTCTTTATGGCAGCAGGGGGAGGTGATGATCAGATCTGCGCCCCGAGTGATGCCGAGGGCAAGCGCTTGATCGGTGGCCGTATCGCAGGCGTGAAGAGCGATCACGATTCCGCCGGAGATATCTGGGAGACTGGAGGCTGAATCCAGAGAGCCTTGGAGGAACTGGAGGCGTTCAAGGTGGTGTTTTCGCGCGAGATTTTCGCATGTGTCGATGAGATCTTTTCGAAGTTCGATGCCGAAGAGGTCGGCATCGTTCTGGACCGCAGCAAGGTGGAGCGCGAGGGCGAAGGTGAGGTAGGCTTTGCCCGAGCCAAAGTCCACGATGCGCAGAGGGGTTCGGGATTTCGGAAGATCCCGTCGAAGGGCTTCGAAGCGTTCGATGAAGCGGCTGATCTGACGGACTTTGTGTCCCATGGAGGGGGCTGGATCCCCCGATTGAGTGGTCAGGCCGAGGTCGTGGAAGACGGGATGTCGGAGGACCGAGCGCGGCTCGGAGGCCTTCGCACGATCGTGTTCGGGTGGGGGGACGGAAGTGAGTGATGCGCGGCGTGAGGTGAGTTTGCTGGAGCCGTCGGGGCGCGGTTCAAGGGTCCAGTCGCCTGTTGAGGTGAAGAGGTTTGCCACGGGCCACGCTTCTTCGAGGAGACGCTCGATTTCGTGACATCCTTCGTCGGGGTCGAGGTTTCGTGTGGTTTCTTGGGTGGCGGTGCGTGCGGTGAAGGAGAGGCAGGTTCCTCGTTTGAGTTCTACGAGGCGTATCCGGTGGGAGAGGACGGTGGTTGCGGGCTCTGCGATGCGCGGTTTACCGAAGCGGGAGAGCACGAGTTTGATGAAGGTTTGGGAGGCGATGCTTTTGCGGAGTTGTGCGAGGATCGCTTGGGGGCCGTTCATGTCGGAATGTTTCAGTTTTGGTGAGTGGAAAGGAGTCTGCACTTGGCAGGAGAGAGGCGTTCCGGTTGTTTAAAGGGCTCACTCGAACGTTTTTTTCAGATGAACACCAGAAAAGGAATCATTGCGGGCGGCAACTGGATCGTTGATGCGGTCAAAATGATCGACACGTGGCCGCAGCAGGACGCGTTGACGAGCATCCGTTCGCAGTCGAGGGGTACGGGCGGGTCGCCGTTCAACGTTCTTGTGGATCTTGCGATGATGGGGGCGACATTCCCATTGAACGCGGTGGGATTGGTCGGGAACGATGGTCACGGGAAGTTCATCTTGAATCATTGTCTTGGTTTGGGAATCAACACCCAGTCGTTGCAGATCACGGATGAGGCGCCCACGAGTTACACGGACGTGATGACGGTGATCGGGAGCGGCAGGCGCACCTTTTTCCATGCGCGGGGAGCGAACGCGCTCCTTGATTCTTCGCACTTCGATTTCAGGGATACGACGGCGCGCCACTTCCATTTGGGGTATCTGTTGTTACTGGACACCTTGGATGGGGTGCATCCCGAGTTTGGAACGGTTGCGGCGGAGGTTTTGAGTCGGGCTCAAGCGGCGGGGTTGAAGACTTCGATCGACGTGGTGAGTGAGGACAGTGATCGTTTCAAGAAGGTGGTTGTTCCGGCGCTGAAGTACACGGATTACTGCATCATGAACGAGTTTGAGATCGGTCGTGTGACAGGTGTGGAAGCGCGGCAAGGGGACACGTTGGATCAGGCGCGTCTGCGCGGGGCGATGGAGCGGTTGTTGGAGCACGGAGTGCGTGAGCGCGTGATCATCCATTTTCCGGAGGGAGCGATGGCACTGGGGCGCGATGGATCGTTCGCCAAGCACGGGAGTGTTGTGTTGCCGAATGGGTACATCAAGGGAGCGGCGGGGGCTGGGGATGCGTTCACGGCGGGAGTTCTTTTTGGATGGCACGAGGGGCAAACGGTTGAGGAGCAGCTTCGTTTGGGGGTGTGTGCGGCTGCGGCGAACCTCAGCGAGGAGACCTGCACGGACGGGATGAAATCGGTGGGTGATTGTGCCGCGTTGGGTGTGACTCACGGATTCCGCTCCATTTGAGGGCGATGGGTTGGTTCGGGCTGCGGTGAGGTGGAGGGGGACAGAGTTGCCATGAAGGGGAATGGTGCTTCCCTTCACAAATGTCCATTTGCACGAAGACGGGGGATGACGGAACGACGGGGTTGATTTTCAACCGGCGGGTTTCGAAGAACAGTCCTCGTGTTCAGGCTTATGGTGCGGTGGATGAGTTGAACGCGGCGCTTGGGATGGCGAGAGCCTTTGCGGAGGATGAGGAGATCGCGGCAGAGATTCACTCGATCCAGCGGGAGTTGGTTGTGGTGATGGGGGAGTTGGCGGTGGACGACGCGGATCGGGATCGCTATCTGGAGCGGGGCAGGCGGTTTGTGGACTCGGCGATGGTCGATCGTTTGACTGATCTGATCCGAGGGATCGAGAAGAATGATCGGATCCGGTACGAGGGATGGGTGATGCCTGGAGGCAGTCGGTTCAGTGCGTGTTTGGATCTCGCGCGAACGACTTGTCGGCGAGCAGAGCGCGAGGTGGTTGCGCTTCATGACGGTGGGCCGATTGTGACGATGGATCTTCGGGTTTACCTCAACCGACTTTCGGATCTGTGCTGGATCTGGGGACGATTGGTGGAATCGCGGTTGCCAAGAGCGGCCGAGGAAGCGGAGCGGACTGCGTAGGTTCGTTGTTGAACTGTAGGTGTTGCATCACGGCGAGGCCGTTAGACGAGCAGTTTCACCGACTGGCTCATCCGTCCGTTCAACACGGTTCGTTTCTCGCTGACGATGTGCGGAGGAGGGGCGGCATTTTTCGTGAGTTATATATGCCGACGGAACTGGATGTTGTGTTGGTCAGCCGTCAAGATAGGGCTCGATATGAAAAAGCTTTTTCTCCTGTTGTGCTCTCTGTTGTGCGTCGAGATTGGATGCTTTGGAGGGGTCTACGAGGATGCTTACAACGCGCTGCGAAATCGCGCGGAGTTCAGATCGATGGATGACGAGTTGAATCAGCGGTACAAGAGGTTGATGTCATCGCTTCCTCGGGAGGTTTCGCAGCGGTTGAAACGGGATCAGGTGGAATGGTTGAAACAGGGGGCCAAAGAGGTGCGTGATCCGGCGAAAGCTCAAGGTCTCATCCAGGCGCGCACCCAAGCACGCAGCCAAGAACTCGCTCTGATGGAGATGATTCTGGGATCGCCGGAGCGGTACTTTGTGGGGCGCTGGAAAGTTGATTTTGGAAACGCGGAGCGTATCCAGGGAACCAAGGTGTACGAACTCAAGCCGGGTGGCCAACTCGCTGGGGGAGGAGAGGGGGGTGGCACGTGGAGTTTTAGCCTCGCACAGTTCACCTTGAGTTTTGGACGGTCCGAGTATCGAGTGACGCCCCAATCTGACGGGCGGATGGTTCTGGATGAGATTGAGTGGAACCTCGGTCGCGATGCTAGAGGGGAGAAAGTCGCTGTGGAAATGTATGGAAAGAAGGGGATCGTAGCCGAACGTTTGCGTTGAACATGTCAACTCTCGGCAGGGATTGAGCGGGTCAGAGCACGGACAGCGTCTGGATCTTGCCCCATTCGGGCCATTGACCGTTTTTTCGGTGGGGTTGGGAATGGGCGGCCGAAAGGACAACGGTTTTGCCATCTGCGCTGAAGCGGGCGCGCGTGACGCGGTTCTTGGTGTCCAGGGAATGGACGAGGTTGCCATCGTGGGTTGAGAAAAGAGCGGTCGTCCATGTCCCTTGCGCTTGCCGTCCAGCCATGAGGAAGTGCGAACCGTCCGGCATCCATACGATGCTTTCCATCAGTCCGTTGCCATGTTGGCCGTCCTTGATCTGGTCCTGTTTTTTTCCGGTTTTCCAATCCCATCGTTGCCAAGTCATTTTCCCATTGCCCGCCATGGGATCCCCCATGGGCCCCATCCCGCACAGTGCGAGGGATTCGCCGTTTGGAGAGAAGGCCATCCCAAAGATGCCACCGCAGTGGTGATGGGTTTTGATCGTGCCCCAGGAGGTGAAGTCTGGTGTGTTAAATGTGACTGTAGGAGAGGTGCTTTTGAGGTCCTTGAGATCCCAGATCCGGACCTCGCCCATCATATTTCCTGCGGCAAGGAAGTTCCCATCGGGAGAGAACGCGCAGCTTTGCACTGGGGGCGTGTGGCTGAATGCGGCGACGAGGTCACCGGTTCGCGTGTCGAACAGTTTGACGGACGGTTCCTGCTCAGGGGCGGGTTCATATTTCCAACTACCGGGAAGGTATTGTCCTGTGGTCGAGGCCACGAGCGAACCGTCAGGCGAGAGGGCGAGGTGCCAGCTCCAGAACTGGTGAGCAGGAACGCGACGCCAGGATCTACCCGATCCGACCTCGTGCCAGATGAGAGCGCCGTCGTAGCCCGCGGAGATGAGGTTTTTCCCATCGGGAAGCAGGACGCATCCGCTTGCGTAGGAGGTGTGATTTCCGGTGAAGGGCTTCGATTCGCCGGACGACAGGTTCACTGCGTGGATGGACCCGTCTGCGCAAGCGGCGAAAGCGGTGGATGCGTCGCGGGTGATGTCGAGGCCAAGCACCCCGGTCGGCAGTTTGAAGTCGCGGACGGTGGAGAGTTTCATGGTTTAGGCGAGGAGTTCGCGGATGGGTGCGACTTTGTTTTCCACCCGATGGAACGTGGGCATGCCCTCGAGTTCGAACTCGGCATGGGGATCGAGGCCGAGGGCGGTGAAGATGGTCGCGAAAAGGTTCTGTTCGTTGAACGGCGAGCCATACACCTCAACGCCATCAGGATCTGTTGCGCCGGTGACGACGCCGCGTTTAAGTCCGCATCCTGTCATCATGAGGCTCCAGGCGTTCGGGTAATGGTCACGACCTCTTGCCGCATTGATCCAGGGGGTACGTCCGAACTCGCCCATGGCGATGACGAGGGTTGAATCGAGGAGTCCTCGGGTCTCGAGATCGTTGACGAGGTGAAAGAGGACGCGATCGAGTTCGGGGACGAGCATCTGATGGATCTCGTGTTGGAACACGTGGTTGTCCCAGTTCATGCCGTTGGCGACCATGACGAACGGTGCTCCGTTCTCGACGAGGTGCCTGGCCATGAGGGCGTGTTGGGCAAAGCTACCTGGGCCATAGCGTTCGCGATCGTTTTGAGGAAGTCGTTCAACGTCAAATAGGTGTGCGCTTGCTGAGAGGCCTTTCATCCGTTCGAATGCTGCGTTCTGGCTTTTCGCCACGGTGCTGGCGCGTGTTTGCTCGAAGCGGGTGGCGAGGAATTTTCGGAGGGTCTCTCGAGACTCGCGGTCTGAGGAGTGCAGTGCGTCACCGCCTTCGCGGAGGAGTTTGGTGTAATCGCCGCCGAGTCGTACGGGGTTGTGTTCAGAGCCGAGCCAACCGGCCCAGTTTCCGGCTTTGAATGCCTCGAACTCGTTGCCGCCTGGGATGGGGTCGAGGAGGACGAAGTTGGGAATGGTGGCATCGAGACGGCCGAGGGACTGGGAGATGACGCTGCCGAGGGTGGGGCGGGTGAAGCCCGGGCGATCTGGGTTCCCGCGTTGGAGGAGGCTGATGGCTTGAAAGTGTTCGGGTTGTGCGGTCTTCATGTTCCGCACGATGTTCAGGCGATGCGCGATGGAGGCGCACTTTGGCATGAGGGAGGAGAAGTGGATGCCGGGGATGCTGGTCGGGATACTTCCGAACGGGCCCCCACTGGGTCGACCGGGCTTGGGGTCCCAGGTCTCGAACTGGCTGGGCGCTCCGCATAGCCAGAGCAGGATACAGTGTTTCTGGGCTTTGGCGGTTTGCGCGGCGAATCCGTGGTTGAGGAAGAGTCCTTGGAAGCTGGTTGCTGTTGCAAGCGTGCCTCCCGCAAGACCTTTCAGGAAGAGCCTGCGATGGAGTTGATGATCGCGAAGGTTGCAAGGATCGGTCATCGGGATGGGGAAAGTGTTCATCGGGGGACGATCAAGAACTCTGGGCTGGTGATGATGGCATGCAGGATTGTCTGGAGTGCCGCGAGCCGATCTGTTGGGGACGAGGATGATGGTTGGAGGAACTCGGTGAACCTCTGCTTTTCCGCCGGATCGGGGGGTCTGCCGAGAGTCACCTTGAATGTTTCTGTCACGCATTCGTTCGTGTCAGAGATCTTCTCAAGGCGGGTGATCGTGGGATTCTCCGGATTGAGCAAATCTCTGATGAGTGGTGAGTTCGCGAGGAACTGCGCTTGCACGAAGTTGGCGTTGTAGTCCTTCGGAAGCACATCCGGGATTGCTGCAACCGCTGCTTTGCGTAGAGGGTCGTGATCGGGAGCCAACCCGGCGACGATTCTCCACGAGCGTGCGAGTTGTTCCGCAGTGAGCGGTCGCTCTGGCGCTGCGGCGAAGGTTGAAGGGTCTTGATCACCGCCCGCGAGGCTGTACGGCGTGCTGAGAACGATGCCTTCGATGAGCCGTTTGATCCGGTGTCCGTGTGAGGCGAAATCTTTTGCAAGCCACTCGAGCAGTTCAGGGTGGCTCGGCACGTTCCGAGCGTTCATCTCATCCGCAGGGTGGACGATGCCTCTCCCAAGGAGAGTTGCCCACATCCGGTTCACGAATGCTTTGGCGAGGAGGAGGTTGTCTTCCGTTGCGACGTCGGCAAACGCTTCGCGTCGGGAGTAGAGCGGGACTCGGACTTTGGCTTTCGCGTCAATGTACAGGTCGTCTTTGTCCTCCGGCTTCTGGTCGCCTGCAGGCCAGGTTTCGTTGAGGGTGCGGCCGTTCAGGAGCGTGATGACAGCGGGTTGGGATTCCTTTTTGAGGTTGGTGAAGTTGACGAAGCCACCGATGGCGGACTCCGCCACTCCATTGGAGCCTTCGATGTTCTTGCTCCGGTTGAATGCCGTGACGAGGCCCCAATAATGCGACTGCTTGATCTCGCGAGCGAGTGGGTGGTCGTGACATTGGGCGCAATCGATCCGTGTTCCGTAAATCAAGGGACCGACGGCCTCTGCGATGGCCTGGTGATCGTTTTTTCTTTCATAGAGAAACCACGTTGAGCCTTTGGTTTCTGGGCGGTCTGCCCTGCCCGTGAGGATCTGGTGAACGGTGCGGTTCCATGGCTGATCGGTTTGGAAGGATCGTTCGAGGAACGCGTACCATCCGTTCTGTTTTCGGCGGTCTTCACTCGAGCCTCGTTTCGGTCGGCCCATGAGGAAGTTGTCCCAGAGTTCACGCATGCGAACGGCGTGGTCTGGCGAGGCGAGTAAACGTTGAACCGCCTCAGCGCGTTTTGTTTGAGAGGTGCTGGACTGGAAGGCGTCAGTTTCCTCTCGGGTGGGGATCCGTCCGGCAATATCGAGGGAGGCGCGGCGTAGCCACGCGACATCGTCGAGTGGTCTTGCTGGGGTGATGGAGCGCCGTTTCCACTCCTCTTCAATCAGCGTGTTGATTGCGGTTTGGATATCAGGGAACTCGCGGGGCACTACCTTTTCTGGAGCGGTTGTGCGTGGGGATTCGCTGGATAAGGAGGAGATCCATTCGCGGATGGATGCTCGATCTGACGCGTTCAACTGCTTTTTCGGCGGCATGTGGGGATCACTGCCTTCCGCGAGAACGGTGTAGAGCGGACTTGCTTCAGGATTGCCGGGTTTGACCACGGGGCCGGATTCGCCCCCCTTGAGCAGCGCGGCGAGATGATCGAGTTCGAGTCCGGCTTTCTGCTCGATCGGGCCGTGACATTTGACGCAGTGGGTATCGAGAAGCGGTTGGATCTGAGCGTTCCAAGAGGGGGCCGCGGAGAGGTTGCCTCGCACGCAGATTGATGCGGTGAGGATGCTCAAAAAGATCAGGCGTTGGGCGATGCCGGGGTGGGCGTGAGCCATGGAGGGAGCATACGACACCGGCTTGGCGGATGTCAGGGGAGAACCGGTCATGTGCCGACGGCACCGCGACGGGGTGAAGATCGATGGGGATGCGAGAGCGATCCGGCGAGGATTGGGGCGTGAACTGCGGAGTCTTGCTCCGCAGTTCGCTGCCGAGACGGGCTGTCGGGTCAGATGGAGATATCGTCATCACGACGCACGCGGATGCGGGGGATGATGAACTCCAGGAGTTTGCCGGTGGATTCTTCGAGTGTTTCTTGGTCTGTGTGCAGGATGACCTCAGGGTTGGCGGGCTCCTCGTAAGGGGAGTTGATGCCGGTGAACTCAGGGATTTCGCCTCGTCTTGCGCGTTGGTAAAGGCCTTTGACGTCGCGGGATTCGCAGGTTGCGAGAGGTGCGTTCACGTAGACTTCAAAGAACTCGACGCCGCTTTCGAGTGCGATCTCGCGGGCGCGTCTGCGGTCCGACTGATAGGGGGCGATGAAGGCTGTGATCACGATGAGACCGGCATCGGCCATCAGCTTGGCGACCTCTGCCACGCGCCGGATGTTTTCGGTGCGATCTTCATGTGAGAAGCCAAGATTGGCGTTCAGGCCGTGGCGCACGTTGTCGCCGTCCAGCACGTAGACTTGGTTGCCGAGGTTGAAGAGTTCGCGTTCAAGGTTGCGCGAGATGGCAGATTTGCCTGAGCCGCTGAGTCCTGTCAGCCAAACCACGGCTCCCCGGTGACCATTCCGGAGGTTCCTGTTGGTCGCTGTGACATTTCCTTCGGACCAGAAAATGTTGGAACTCTTGACCTTGCCACGATCTGCGTAGATCCCGCTGTGGATGATCCCGCCACCTGCGACCTGACGATTATCAACGATGACGAACCGTCCGAGGAGCGGGTTCCGGTCATGGTTATCCATGACGAGTGCGCCGCGGGTTTGGAGTGTGACTTCGGCGACGTCATTTTTGGCGATGTGATCGCGACCGCTGGTGACGGTATCGAGGGTTGAGGCGTCGATAATCCTTTCGATATGAACGATTTCTGCGTCAAGCTCTTGGGTTGCGAGTTTGATGCGATAGGGCTGCCCTTTCTGGAGGTTGGTTTTGCCCATCCAGAAGATGCGTGCTTTGAATCGATTGGAGACGATGGGTGCATCTTTTTCGAGAGATGCGAGGTGACCTCTTCGGACGAAGATCTGCTCGGTGAGGGTGATGGCCACGGAGTCACCGGCGAGGGCTTCGGTTTTTTGGGTGCCGTTCCAGACCTCGATGGAGGCGACGGTGCTGGTTTTGTTGTCTGGCGAGAAGACGAGTTGATCGCCGACGCGGAGGGTACCCGATTCGATGCGACCGGCGAAGATGCGTCGCTCGTCGAATCGGTACACGTCCTGGATGGGGAACCGCAGGGGCATGTCATTGAGTGGGACAGGGGGCTCGAAGGTGTCGAGCATATCGAGGACGGAGGGGTCGGTGTACCACGGTGCGGGATTGGATCCGTCGAGGGCGCCACGTTTGGCGATGTTGATGCCTTCGCGAGCGGAGATGGGGACGAAGGTACGCGCTTCGACGCCGATCTGTTTGAGGAAGGCGGAGTATTCTTCTCGGACACGGGTGAAGACGTCTTCCGAGAACCCGACGAGATCCATCTTGTTGATGGCGACGACGACCTGTTTGATGCCGAGGAGGGAGAGGAGGTAGCCGTGTCGGCGGCTTTGTTCTTGGACACCTTCGTTGGCGGCGATGAGGAGGACGGCGGCGTCTGCGCTAGCGGCGCCGGTGATCATGTTCTTGAGGAACTCTTTGTGACCGGGTGCGTCGATGATGACGTAGGGGCGGCGATCCGTGCGGAACTGGATTTGCGTCGTGTCGATGGTGATGTTCTGTTCCTGTTCTTCGAGGAGGGAGTCGAGGAGGAATGCGTATTCGAAGTCCATGCCTTCGGCTTCGCAAGCGGCCTTGATTTGGGCCACTTTGCCATCGGGCAGAGAGTTGGTGTCGTGGAAGATCCGGCCGATCAAGGTTGATTTACCGTGGTCGACGTGACCGACGAAGACGACGCGGAGACGGTCCGCGGCGGGGGCGGAGAGGGAGAGAGAGGACATCAGTGTATCGTGGGAAAGGGTTCGGTGCGGAGTGTTCGTTGCGGTGGGGTTTCTTACATGAAACCTTTTGCGCGGAGTTTTTGCATCGCGTTGCGTTCGTAGTTGTCTTGAGCGCGTCCGGCGCGTTCGCTGGTTTTGGTGGTGCGAAGTTCTTCGATGATGTCGTCGATGGTGGAGGCATCGCTTTCGGCGGGGTTGCTGATCGGCCAGCAACCGAGGGAACGGAATCGGCGGCGAACTCCATCGGGGCTGGTGCGGGAGAAGTACATCTGCGGGATGGGGATGCCTTCGCGTTGGATGTAGAGCCAGATGTCGCGTTCGGACCAGTCGAGGAGGGCTTGCACGCGGACGTGTTCACCGGGGGCGCAGGAGGTGGTGAACTGGTTCCAGAACTCTGGTGGTTGGTCTTTGTAGTCCCATTCGAAGTCTTTGTTACGGGGCGAGAAGTAGCGTTCTTTGGCGCGCGTGGGATCTTCATCGCGGCGGATACCGGTGATGAGTGCGTCCCATTGGTGTTCGGCCATGACTTGTTGAAGGGCGGCTGTCTTGAGTTCGTGTGTGACGGTGACGGGATCCGCTGTGTCGTATCCGATGGGGCCGCGGGAGGCGTAGTCGCCGGTGCCTGCTCGTGCGTCCTCGTTGATTTTCACGATGAGGTTGAGGTTGTGGTAGGCGACGGCCCAGTCGCGGTACGCGAGCATTTCAGGGAACTCGTACGTGGTGTCGATGTGGAGCAGGGGATAGGGGATGTGGCCGCAGAAGGCCTTTTTGGAGAGCCAGATGAGAACGTTGGAATCCTTACCCATGCTCCAAGGCATGCAGATGTTCTTGAAGTGATGGAATGCTTCCCGGATCAGGAAGATGCTTTGCGCTTCGAGTCGGTCGAGATGCAGGGCATCTTCGCGGGAGATTTTCTCGGGAAAGAATGCGGGGCAAGAGCCTGCTGGCGGGGCGGGGTATTGGCGTCCGTAGGCGGGGTGTCCGGAGAGGTCGGGAAGTTTGGGCAGATCGCTGGGATTGGGTGTGGTCATAGGGAAAGGCAGGTCGGATGGGTGTTTGGTCAGATGGAGGTTCCGAGGAAGGTGTGGATGCCGCACTCCGCTTTGTCGAAACCGGTCCATCGACCGGCGCGTTCGTGTTCGCCTGCGGTGGTGGGTCGGGTGCAGTGGGTGCATCCGATGGATCGGTAGCCTTTTGCGGTGAGCGGGTTGGTTGGGATGTTGTGTTGTTTGAGGTATGCTTGGACGGCTTCGCGCGACCAAGCGGCCATGGGGTTCAGCTTGAGGATGTATCGGTCGCGGATGACGTCGAAGTGGTAGAGTTCGAGGAGTTGGACGTTGGAGCGAGTGTCACTTTGTTGGCGGCGGACGCCGGTGATCCAGACCGCGAGATTGGCGAGTTTATTCTGTAGGGGGACGACTTTTCGGAGGGTGCAGCAGAGGTCAGGTTTTTTGAGCCAGAGTTGGTCGCCGAGCTCTGCGGCTTGCTGTTCGGGCGATTGCTCAGGGAGCAGGGATTCGATGTGGATACCGAAAAAGGATTCGAGTTGGGCTTTGAGGGCGAGGGTTTCAGGGAAGAGGAACCCGGTGTCGATGGTGAAAACGGGGAGAGGGATGCCGGCTTTAACGGCGTGATGGATGGTGACGAGTCCTGCGCCTTGGAAGCTGGTGCCGATGGCTGCGGATTCGCCGTATTGTTGATAGGCCCAGGCGAGGACCTCGGTGAGGGGCGCATTTTCGAAGGACGCGTTGAGAGCTCGTACGGCGTCTGGGGTGGGAGGATTTAGGAGCGCGCTCATTAAAGTCGACAAAAACGATAGGAAAAGTATCCCATAAAACGATGGGGTGGTCAAGGGGGGAGATGTTGGTGAGGAGGGCTGGGGGGCGCGGTTCTTTCTAGGCACGTTCTGGCGCAATACCACCCGCGCATTGGGTCAACCTGCTTCTTCATCTGCTTCACCACGTGTCCAAAGCGCACCCACTTTCATCGCGTGCGGTTGAAGAGCTTGATCGAGGCAGCGTGGATGGGCCGGTAATTTGAACAAAGGTTGATGGCGGCGATCATGCGTTGGCGAAGGACTCCAAATCGCTGATGACAAAGGCAAGGAACTGCTCTGCCGTCGCACGAAGCGTTTGTTCGTTGACAGGTTTAACGGCTAGAAGACCGCGGGTGGCGATTTCTGCCGCTTGGTGGAGGTCCTGCGGACTTGCAAGGAGCGCGCGAATGCCGTCCCCGGCATGCAGGGCGAGTTCCTTCCAGTGTTTTGGGAAAAGTTTCTTCAATGCGGCGAGCCAGCATGGCACCCATGATTCAAAGTCCGTCTCTGAGCTGAGCCTGGCGATTGCGAGGGAGCGGCCGAGGTCTTTGTTGCTGCGCTTATCGCGGGTGCCTTCGATGAGGTCGGGCTTGATGTATGGATGTTCGAGGAGGTTTGCCAGCGCCATCATTTCTGGCCGGGCGCAGCGGATGCCGAACTCCGTGGCTCGGGCGTCGAACGTGGCAATGCCGGTGAATCGGAAGCTGGGCAGCGCGTAATAGTCGCCAGAAGTCAGTGGCAGGGGCGTCCAGACGCGGGTGGTCTGTTCCTCAGAGGCTGGCTCGGTGAGGAGCTCGATGAACCATTCGCCGCCGTGGGGTGGGTAGAGACGCACGGCGGGAAGTTCGTGGGAGGGTGTGTCTCTGGTGCCGGGTTTGCGAGAGGCGACGTCGCTCTTAGGCATCCAATCTGCGGCCAACAACCGCTCAGCGACCGCTCGGCCTTTTTCGACAGCGGACAGGTGCGGCGAGAGAACGCAATCGATGTCCTTGGTGCGGACACCGGAGATGTCATCGCCGCGAAGCAGCCAGTAAGCAGCCGCGAGGCTTCCGATGACGATGAGATTGGGATGAACTTCCGACGGGACCGCTGCGGCGACCTCGGCGAGCACTTTGCGTGGGGAAACCTCTTTTGGATCGGCACTCATGAGGCGGGGCGCTGAAGCTGAAGGGTTTTGAGAAACTGTGTGGCCTGCTGATCCAGCCGCGCTTCGTGCAGATCGAAGAGGCATTCCAACGGATCGGCCCAAGCCAGCCCCCCATCGCGTGGCGCGAAAAGCGGATCGGCATGGCGCACGGCATGGACCACGACATTGGCCGGAGCGAGCGGGTCATCGACTTGTTTCAACGCAGGGTCGAGGCGCTTGATGAAATCCAGATTCAGCTTTCTGCCGGGGCAGTGCAGCGACAGGTCGAGCCGGGGCGTGCCGACGAGATTGAGTCCGGGCTCGTAGTGTTTTGCGCCAAGCACGCCGCCGATGGCCAACTCCCGTAGATTGAGCTTTTCCAGCCGATGCAGATGGGATTCGGCAGAGCGTGGCTGACCAGATTGATCGGCGAAGCGAATGGAGGAGCGAGCGCGATCCGCCGTGGCTGCGAGTCGGGTAAAGGCATCCGAAGGAAACCAGCGCAGCATGACTCGGCGGTCGGATGTCCGTTCCACGAGGCTACCGAGGGAGTTCAAAACACGAGCGACAGCGGGGTAGGAGCATCCCGCTGTTCGACCCAGCCATTCTGATGTGACGGGCTCAGGATTTATCAGCCATCGATGGAGTAGGAGCTTTTGGATGACGAACGAATAATCGGTGCGGGTGGTATGCATCCGGTCCCGCTCGGCATCAACGACTTCTGAGATGACTCGCTGAGTCTCAGCGTCCGGGTCGTGCGGGATGCCGAGAATGTGGTCCGAGGTCTGAAGACAGATGGTGAGCCTTTGAAGGACATCACTGCGCAGAACGGAAGCCGCCCTATCCCATTCGTGGCGCAGGCGTTCCTCGGAAATTGACGAGTTCGCCAGCACGACGTAGCCACGCGCAGCGGGGTCTTCACCGACCGGATAAGCGACCTGCATGAGGCTCGTGCGCAGGGTGCGGAGAGCATCGACGCGGAAGTTGACCTTAATCACGGCGTTGCCAACGCGGGCGTCCACGTCAGGGTCAGAGTGGGGATGGTTTTGGCGATGGGTGCGTTGATCCACGGTGCCCTCAAACTTGCAGGATCAATGCTAAACCTGCAAGTCAATATTTAGCCTACGGGTCAATATTGGGTCGCAGGTTGATTGGAAACTTGCAGCGTCATTTGGTCGGCAGGAGGGAGGTGCGCGATTTCCGGACGGCGGGATCTATCCAGCCGCGCGGCGGGCATATCCGGTACTGACTGATGTCCAACTCAGAGGGGGCATCCCTCTGCGAGGGCGTTTCCCCACTGACCCATATTGGGCTGCTCAGACTGCATTCCTTCGCTCAGATATCCTTGATGGGCAGGACGTTGGTGAAACTGGGCTTGTCCTTGAACTCCTGGTGCATGCGGACGATGCACTGGACGTGCTCGTCGGTGAGGAAACATTTGGCGCGTTTGGGGGCTGACTTCATTCATTGCGTTGATGAAGAGTGTATTCTCGGGCCGGTCTTTGGGGGGCTGCGTGGGGCTCGGGTCGGCCTCCATCTTCCGGAGGGGGACGTCGTGAGGTCAGAGGATGGTGCAGCAGTCGGGCTTGGGTTTGGGGCTAAGGATGTGCTGGCGGGCAGGGGGCATCGGCTCGGCCCTGCGGCGTCTCTGGACGAGAGGGTCTGGGTTCCCGTGGGCGGAAGTTGGGAGAGGGGTACGAGGCTCAGTAGATGAGCCACGAGTTCCAGCTGGCGAATCCGAGGGTGGCGAGAGCGGAGAGGATGAGCCAGCCGCGGCTGTGACGACCGAGGAGGACGAGGATGATGAATGCGACGAGCGTGGCG
>CAZAZT010000055.1:0-3080 GCA_964489645.1 uncultured Chthoniobacteraceae bacterium
CTCGGCGCGTCGCCGTCGTCACCATCACCATCCCCTTCTCATACTTCTCCTCCGGGTACAGCTGGATCTTGTCCGCAATGATGATCACCGAAGCCTTCGGACAACGATCCGGACTCAACCCAAGATTGCCTTTGCCCCGCGTCACCACCAATCGGATGTATCCATCCCGCAAACCGTTCTCGCGAATCGTCGCCAACGTGGCTTCCTCCAACTCCTGAAAAGTCATCGGGATCGTCAAACGGATCGCTTTCGCAGAGTCCCACAGCCGCTCCAAATGCTCGGTCAACTTGAATACACGCCCATTGTAAAACCGGATCCCCTCGAAGATTCCGTCCCCGTAAAGCAGGCCGTGGTCAAACACAGAAACTTTCGCGTCTGGCTCCGCGTACATCACTCCGTCGATATAAACTTTCATGTCGGTTTCTAGGGTTGTTTTTGAATGGTCTTTTGAACAAAGCATCGGAACGAGCAGACCCGCGTCCCGCTCCCACGGGGTCTCGACCTACGCCTCTGGGGCCGCATCCGAAACGATCAATCCATCGCGAATCTCCAAGCGCCGATCCCCTCGGGTCGCCAACACGCCATCGTGCGTGACAACCACCAAGGTCTTTCGCTGCTCTCGAACCAACGAAAGTAGCAGTTCAACGATCCGTTGACCAGTCGCCGAGTCCAGATTGCCCGTCGGCTCATCCGCAAACAGGATCGCAGGGTCATTCACCAGTGCCCGAGCAATCGCCACCCGCTGCTGCTCCCCACCCGAAAGCTCCGCCGGCAAATGCTGCGCGCGATGCCCCAAACCAACCTGCCCCAACACCTTAAACGCACGATCCTCCAACGCCTCACCCCGCATCCCTGCCATCCGCGCCGGCAACATCACGTTCTCCATCGCCGTTAACTCCGGCATCAAAAAGTATCCCTGAAACACAAACCCCATCTTCCGATTCCTCCGCCGTGCCTCCGCCGTATCACCATCCCCATACACCTCCTCGCCCTCCAAAAAAACCCGCCCCTGCTCCGGCCTCTCCATCCCCGCCAACGTGTAAAGCAACGTCGATTTCCCCGCGCCAGACGCCCCACAGATGAACACCGCTTCACCACGCCTCACCCGTAAGTCGATCCCCTGCAAAACCGAAACACTCTTGTTCCCCACCCGAAAACTCCGGTGAATCCCTTCTGCCACTAGATGCATCTCGTCTTCCATGCGGACTAAGCACCATACAAGGCCGCCCAAGGATGGAAAGCCCCCTCACATATCGTGGCCCACTCTCACCCAACACCTTTTCCGCGTGAACCAGTCCCCCCAATCCATCACCATCTCCCCCCATGGCACGCGCGTCTTCTCCTTGTTCGATAGCCCCGCTCCTCGGCGCAATGATCCTTATGGCAACTGGTTGCGCAACCCACTACCGACCAGCCACAAAGAGCGGTGGATATTCTGAGACCTTCCTCGCTCAGGACACTGTCCGTGTCTTCTTCAGAGGAAACGCCCAAACCGAGCCGGAACAAACCCATGACTTCGCAATGCTTCGAGCCGCAGAACTCGGACATCAACGCGGGTTCAAATTCATGGTCATCCTGAACGGTGGTAACCGACTCGAGCACAGTCAATTCAGCAGTCCGACATACGGCACTGGCTTCGGATTCGGTGCCTACCGGATGGTGGGCCGACACGGCTTCTACACCGGATCCATGTTCGGACCCTCTTGGCAAGTCCATGACGTTTACCGACCCGCGACCGACCTCCTCGTCAAATACCTGACCTCCAAAGATAAAGCTCCTGATGCGTTGGACATCTCCTTCATCCTAGGTTCCATCCGCGGCAAATATCGCCTCCCTAACCCCTAAAATGCACTCGCTGCCCCCTAATTCATGCTGACCATCACCCCTTTCGGCGCCGCAGGCGGAGAAGTCACCGGCTCCTGTTACCTCGTGCAACATCCGACCGGCCGCTTCCTCGTGGATTGCGGCCTCTTCCAAGGTGGCTCCCGCGCAGATGAACTCAACCGCGACATGGGATGGCTCCCGCACGGAATCCCAGACTCCATCGTCATCACCCACGCACACCTCGACCACGTCGGCAGACTTCCCCTGCTCGCGCAGACCGACTTCAAGGGCCCCATCTTCGCCACCCCTGCCACCATCGAGCTCGCCGCACTCATCCTTCGCGATGCCGCCCGAGTGCAGGCCAGCGATACCGAACGTCAGAACAAACGGAACCGACGAAAAGGGCACGCCGATGAGGCACCCCTCTACACCGCAGAGGATGTCGAAACCGTCCTGTCCCGATTTCAACCCGTCCCCTACGGCAAACCCGTCCCCATCGCCCCGAACGTCTCCGTCATTTGGTCCGAAGCCGGACACATGCTGGGATCCGCCAGCCTCCAGATCACCCTGCAAAACGGTGATTCCACGCGTCGCGTCGTGTTCTCAGGCGACCTCGGCCCGATCCACGCCCCCATCCTCAAAGAGTTCGAACCATTCTCGCAAGCCGACATCGTCTTCTTGGAAAGCACGTATGGAGACCGCGAACACCGCCCTATCTCTGAAACCATCACCCAGTTCAACTCCATCGTGAAACAGGCCGCTGCCGATCACGGCCACATCCTCATCCCGACCTTCGCGGTCGGACGAGCCCAGATGCTGACCCTCCTCATGGCATCCCTCTTCCGCAATCACACCGTACCTCCGTTTCCCGTTTTCCTGGACAGCCCCATGGCGATTGAAGCGGCAAAAATTCTCTCCCGTCATCCGGAACTCTACGACGACGAGATGCGCGCCTTCCTCGCTTCGGGAAATCTTCAGGACGATCTCAAAACACTGAAAGCCACCGCCACCGCCGAACAGTCCCGTGACATCAACGAGATCACCGGCCCTTGCCTCGTGATGGCAGGCGCAGGCATGTGCAACGCAGGCAGGATTTTACACCATCTCAAACACCACCTCTGGCAACCGTCAACCCACGTCATCATCGTCGGATTCCAGAGCGCAGGATCCCTCGGACGTCGTCTCGTTGATGGAGAAAAAGAGGTCCGCATCCTCGGAGAAACGGTCTGCGTGAAAGCGAAGATCCACACGCTCGG
>CAZAZT010000055.1:3180-23274 GCA_964489645.1 uncultured Chthoniobacteraceae bacterium
AGGTCCGCATCCTCGGAGAAACGGTCTGCGTGAAAGCGAAGATCCACACGCTCGGCGGGTTCAGTGCACACGCAGGACAAACCGACCTGCTCCGCTGGCTCGCCGTCCCCGCCGTGAACCGCCCATCCGTCTACTTGACCCATGGCGAAGACAAGGCCCGCACCGCACTCGCTGACGCCATCAAAACGCGCACCGGACTCATTGCGCACTGCCCTGAATTGGGCACGCCAATCTCGCTCTCGTGATGAGCCTCCCGACTCCTCACTCCAGATACTCCAAGAGCATCAAACCCAGTTCCGCCGCAAGGAGGACGACGATGATCCACTCGATCCAGTAGCCCTCCCGCGCATGGCGGAACTCACCCGCGCGCTGTCCAACCAGCTCGTACACGTACTCAGCGGCCTCGATTCGCCCATCCAACAGCTCACATCGATCCTCAAAACACGCCTCCTCGCGAAGCGATTCTCCCAAACGTTCGTCACCAAGGTCTGACCAACACCTCCCCATCCCCGCCCACACCGGCTCCCACCGCATGAACGTAAGCCGCCGAAGCATCGTCGCATGGGCGCGCTGCTTGAGCTCTGCGTCCGCCGAACGATCCAATCGATCCACTCGGTAAGCCCATCCCGAATCCTTCTCAAGGTCGGGGAAAAGCTGCTCCGCCTCCACCTCCAGCGAACGAAGCATCCCCTCCGCCGCAGCAAAAACCGCCGCGCAGCGAATCATCTTTTCCACAGAATCAACAGCGCACCCAATCATCACTCGCCCCCCCGCGCATGCCACCAACCCCTCCCCAGACCGTGCAGTGATCACCGCATGGCCGCCCTCGGTCAGCCACTCCTTCAACCCCTGCTTCCAGCCCACAGGATCCTTGGCGCCATTGAGGAAAACTCGGAGGAGAAAAGCCCCGCTATCACCTCGGCCGTCATCAAACAAAGCCCCACCCAGGTCCTGCTTGCGCGCCAGAAAGCGTTTGCCAACCCCTCCTCCAATCTCGATGAGCACATCCCCCTCGCGCGGAGCATCTTGCGTCTCAACCACCCGATACCCTGTCCATGAACCATCGGCACTCATGAAATCCGCTCCGGAACACCCCCAATAGACTCCGCTTTCACCCCGACCGCCTCTTCCACAATCCACTCAACCACCGTGTCCGCTGAGTCCAAGACCCCGTTCAATGTCGAGTCGAACAGATAATCCCCAACAACAAAAAGGCGCGGATGCTCCTTCGGCTCAGGCTGATGCCTCGAATCCGGCTCCTTCGCCGGGAACCCTGACGGCAAACCGTTCACGCACTTCGCCCACCGATGCACACGGGAAGTCACAACCCCAACCCCCGCCCCACCCAGACACGCCGGAACCTCCGCCAAAACCCGCTCCACAATCTCCGACTCCGCAAGGTTTCCCAACCGCAACGCCGCATCGCCTCCGATCAAAAAGCCAAGCACCCCGCGACCGTTTGCGTCAAAACGAGCACTCTCGTCATACGCGCACATCCCCCCAAAAGCCTCCAACATGAAAAAGTGCCCGCCCATCGCCTCCCTCCAAAACGGTCTCTCAAACACCACCGTCACACGCAAATAATGCGCAGGATGATCGTAGAATCGTTGATGCTTTCTCATCGCCCCGTCCAACACCTCACCCTCCCACACAATCGACGACAAACAATCATGCGGTAACGCCACCACAACCGCATCAAACTC
Organism: uncultured Chthoniobacteraceae bacterium; assembly: GCA_964489645.1. GTDB lineage: Bacteria > Verrucomicrobiota > Verrucomicrobiia > Chthoniobacterales > Chthoniobacteraceae > JBEEPE01. The sequence continues at coordinate 4,884 of CAZAZT010000055.1, forward strand.
CTCCCAGCCCTCCACGCCACCTCGGTTGAGATCCTTGGTCACAACCCGATATCCCCCCTCACCCCGCCCAACACGCACCGCCGGCTCCCTCAAACGGACCTCCGCCCGGATCCGTCTCGCCAACTCCTCCATCAACCGCCCATTCCCACCAACAATCCCGTACAACCGGAGGTACTCCGGCTCATCCATCAGATAGTTCTGTAACCCATAACTGGCACTCGTCTGATGGGTCTCACACGCCAAATCACTGTGCGTCATCACCCGCACGTAATGCCGCGCATCCAGATCCGGAACCGCTCGCAAAAAATCCTCAAAACTCTGCCGCGCCAATGGATCCCTCTGGTCCTCCTTCCAATCCGACTCGTAGTAATCCGAAGGCGTGATCTCCGATCGCGCACGCAACCGGAAATGTTCAAGAGCATCCGCAGCCTCCCGACCGAACACCTCGCGAAGATCCCGCCCATCTCGGATCACCCGATCGCGGAACACCGCCCCACCAGCCAGCATCGGCTGCGTCTCAAGACCGAACCCCTCGATCATCGAGCGAAGCGGATCCTCCCCAAGGGGACTATAATCATAGAACTCCGCTGCTCCTGCCTCATAACGCTCATCCCCACTGCCCCCCATCGAAAGGGTCAGCACCTTCCCCCCAAGCCGACCCGAACCCTCAAAGAGCGTGATGTCGAAACGACCCGGAGCTAGCTGCTCCAGTCGGCACGCCGTCATCAATCCCCCAGGCCCCCCTCCAATGATACCCACCCGAAAACCATTCCCCATCACCAACCACCTCCCACGAAGGAAAGCTCGACCAAGGGCTCAAAGCCAAACCGTGAAACACCAACTGATTCGGAGGGGAAACGAAAATTCACAGGGAGGAAGAACAACCCGTTTCATAAAAAGTTCACGCAAAAACAGGATTTCTCCCTAAGAGACCTTCCTAATGCTCACCCGAGCGCTCACGCAAAGCTCTCAAACCCCCGCGTACCGCCATTCCAACCGAACCAATCCAGATCCCATCCCGTAAACGAGCCCTCATCCTGCTCTTTCCCTCTTTCCTGACCCCAACCCCTCCTATGCCCATACCTCCGCCACTCCAGATCCTGAGATCCCTGAAAACTCTCGTTCTTCTCCTAGTCGCCCTTCTGCCACTCCAGACCACCGCCTCGGAACGCCCCAACCTCATCGTTTTCATCGCCGACGATATCGGCTGGGACGACTACGGATGCTACGGAAACCAAGCCGCAAGAACCCCGAATATTGACGCCCTCGCAAAAAGCGGACGCAAGTACACCCAAGCCTTCCTGACCGCCAGCAGCTGTAGCCCAAGCCGCTCCAGCATCATCACCGGCCGCTACCCACATAACCTCGGCCCCGCAGCAGAACTCCACCTCCCCGTCTCACCCAACATCCCGTGGGTCTCCACAACGCTCCGCGACAACGGCTACTACACCGCACTCATCGGAAAAAATCACATGTCCGTCGACTTCTCCTCCGGCAAACCTCCCTTCCCCAAACGCTGGGACCTCGTGGACCAAGGAAAAGCACCAGAAAACAGCGGCCTAGAATCCAAATGGACCGACACCCTTTCCAACCGCCCAAAAGATCAACCCTTCTTCTTCTGGCTCGCCGCCGCCGACGCGCATCGCGGCTGGGACGGGGATCTCCAATGGGACGAAAAGCGCTACGGCCCCAAACACCGCCCCGAGAACGTGCTCGTCCCGCCCTACCTCGTCGATAGCCCAGAAACACGACAAGACCTCGCATCCTATTACAACGAGGTCACTCGATTCGATCATTTCATCGGAGTCATGGTCCAAGCGCTCAAAGACGAACATCTTTTGGAAAACACGCTCATCCTTGTCCTTGCAGACAATGGCCGCCCCTTCCCCCGCGCAAAAACCCGCTTGCACGATTCTGGGATGAAAACCGCCCTCATCGCCCATTGGCCCGCAAAACTCCTCAAACCAGGGATCCCATCCTCCAGCCTCATCAGCAGCATCGATATCGCCCCCACCCTCCTCGAAGCCGCTCACATCGAACGCCCTACGACCATGCAAGGCGTCAGCTTCCTCCCCACCCTTCAATCCCCAGACGCCCAAATCCGGAAGCACGCCTTCTCAGAACACAACTGGCACGATTACGAAGCACACGCTCGTTCCGTGCGCTCCAACGGCTACCTCTACATCCGCAACCATCGCCCCGACAAAACATGGCAAGGCCCCGCCGATTCCGTCGCTTCGCCCTCCCACCAAGCCCTCCTGCTCGCAAAATCCCACGGCACTCTCACCCCCGCCCAAGCCGATGTGTTTCTCACGCCGCGCCCCGTCGAAGAGCTCTACCTCACCGAAGCCGACCCTCTCCAACTCCGGAACCTCGCAACTCACCCAGACCACGCAACAGCAAAAGCCGAACTCTCCAATCTCCTCACCCAATGGATGAAGGAAACCGCGGACGCCGTCCCCGAAGACCTCTCCCCCGATGGATACGATCGCTCTACCGGAAAACCATTTGTGAAAGGCCCCCCAGCACGAGGGACTTACCCAGGAAAACCGAACGCCGCCCACCTCGTCAACGCCCCCGGCCCTCGCTGACCGTTAACCGATCAAACAGCAGATCGCATCAACGGTTCCTGCGGCTCGTCAGCGACCTTTCGCCAAAGCGACGCGTAAATCCCCTCCGCCGCAATCAACGCATCGTGTGCACCCGCTTCCACGATCTCGCCCCCACGAAGCACAAGGATCCTGTCAGCGCCGCGCACGGTGGACAAACGATGCGCGATCACCAAACACGTCCGACCACGCATCAATCGCTCCAATGCCTGCTGGATCAATCGTTCGGTCTCGTTGTCCACACTCGCCGTCGCCTCATCCAGGATCAGGATCGGCGGATCCTTCAGCACCACGCGCGCAATCGCGATCCGCTGCTTCTCCCCAACCGAGAGCTTCACCCCGCGCTCTCCCACCAATGTATCCAACCCTTCCGGCAAACGCTTCACAAACCCCTGGGCGTTCGCGCACTCCAGCGCAGCCCAAAGATCCGCCTCCGAACTCTGCGGACACGCGAACAGCAAGTTATCCCGCACACTGCCGTTGAACAAAAAACTCTCCTGCGTCACAAGACCGATCCCCTCCCGCAACCTCTCGCGAGAAAATGTCCGGATATCACGCCCCCCAATCCGGATGCACCCAGCATCCGCCTCGTAAAACCGTACCAAAAGATTCATCACCGTGCTCTTCCCCGCACCCGTCTCTCCCACAAACGCGAACGTTTTCCCTGACGGCACCGTGAAATCAATGCCGTGCAACACCTTCCGCCCCTCACCATACGAGAACGAAACACTCTCGAACCGCACGTCCCCCACTTCAACCGCGCCCTCATCCGTCACAGAATCCTCCCCCTCCGCCGCTTCATCCAATATCTCAAAAACTCGCTCCGAAGCCGCACGACCCGCCTGAAGGATCTGGTTCAACTGATGCAATCGCCCAACCGGTTCGTAAAGAAAGCCCGTCATCAAGAGGAACCCCGTCAGCTCTCCCAAACTCATCCCACCACTCTGCACCAACACCCCGCCTCGCCACAGCACACACACCGTCCCCACCCCCGCAAGAAACGCCATGCCAGGATTGTACGCGGCCCACACACGCATCACCACCAAAGTCGCCTGCCGCACACGCTCACCCGCCTCGCGAAAACGCCCCATCTCCTGACGCTCCTTCGCAAACGTCCGGATCTGACGGATCCCCGAGAGATGATCGTGCAGTAAAGCGTTCATCTCCGACGCCGCCTTGCGCTGCCCGCGATACCGTCCACGCGCCGTCAACGTGTACGCCAACGCCCCCATCGCAAGCAGCGGCACTGGCGACATCGCCAGCAAAGCCAACCGCACATCCGACCGCATCAGCATCCCCGCAACAATCATCACCTGCAACAACGCCACCGCCCCCTGCTCCACCCCATCAATCAACACCCGCTCCATCGCGTTGACGTCCTCCATCACCCGCGTCATCACATCCCCCGTCGCACGCTGATCAAACCATCGCAACGGCAATCGCTGGATGTGCGAATACAGATCACACCGCAAATCGAAGATCACTTTCTGCTCGAACGTGTTGTTCAAGATGATCCGGATCCCGTTCATCCCATCCCTCAGCAAGAAGGCCAAAACCGCCAGAACACAGTAAAACTCCAGAGCAGGAAAACCGTACACCAGCTCACCTCCTCGCCCATCCTTCAACGCATCCACCGCAACACGCGTCACCTCAGGAAAAACGATCACCATCGCCGTGGATCCCAACGCACACAAAAGCGTTCCCATCGCGTAATGCGGATAACGCTGCAGGTAGGCCACCACCCGCAATATCGAAGAAGACTTGCTCACCCATCCATTCAACCCGCCCACACCAAACCGTCGCCAACCCTTTCTGCCAAAATCAACCGACTCGCCCCTCGCCAACAGGCGCGCATCGTCAATCCAACCACTTCATCGTATGTTCCGTTCCAAACGGATCACTCATCCCCACCCCTCCCTTCCAGCCACCCACCGCCCTTAGCTCCCCATGGCCCTCCTCCCCCGCAACGCACTGAACTTCAGCGCAAAATGGTTCATCTTTCTCTGCCAAGTGATCGCTTCCGCAACCGCCGCAGAGCAAGCCGCAGGGACCGTCCCGCCACCCCAAGAGTCCAGAACCACCTGGACCAAGGCCTTCTCCTCAAAACTCCAAGAGCTCAAACAGCAAACCGCTACACCTCCACGCACCGCCGCAAAAAATGTCATCCTCTTCATCGGCGATGGAATGGGCATCTCCACCGTCACCGCCGCGCGCATCCTCGAAGGACAGGAGATCAAGAAATCTCCTTTGGGCGAAGAGAACCAACTCTCCTTCGAATCCTTCCCAAACGTCGCGCTCGCACGAACGTTCAGCGCCAATCAGCAGGTCTCGGATTCCGCACCCACCATGACCGCCATGATCACCGGCGTGAAAACCAACGAGGGCATCCTCAGCATCGACCAATCCGTGCAAAAAAATGATCACACCACCTATCAACCCGACCCCAGCAAACCTCGTTACAACCGACTCACCACCCTCCTCGAACTCGCGGAATCGGCAGGCCTTGTGACAGGAGTCGTCTCCACCGCACGGGTCACCCACGCCACTCCCGCCGCCTGTTACGCCCATTCCCCGAACCGCGACTGGGAAAATGATGTCGACCTCAAATCGCTCAATCCCGATGCGTTCGCCGCAAACTTCCCCGATATCGCCAAACAACTCATCCACTTCTCCGTTCCAGGAAACCCTTCCGGAATCGAGGTCATCCTCGGCGGCGGCTCCGACAAATTCCTCTTGGGCGACCTCAAAACCCCCAACGCAACCACACTAAAGGCATCCTCCCAAATCACCGTCCCCTCAACCGCAGGCCTGAAACCCGGCCTCTCCATCTCCGGCACCGGAGTGGCCGCAGGGAGCAGGATCAAATCGGTCGACACTCCAACGCGATTCACCCTCGATAAGCCAGCCACCCTTTCGAATAGCACCACCCTGACCGTCGGTGATCGCGGCGCAGAAAACCGACCTGAGTCCTCTAAACTTCTGCCCGGGAAACGATTGGACCAAGACCTCGTGGCACTGTGGAAATCACAGAACCCGAAGCGTTCCGCATATGTCACCAGCATGAAAGGCCTTCAGTCCGTCCAGGCGTCCACCACAGACAAACTCTTCGGCCTGTTCAACAAATCCCACATGAGCTTTGAGGTCGAGCGCCTCACCGACTCCAACGGAACGCCCATCCCACCCGTCGAGCCCTCGCTCACCGAAATGACCACCAAAGCCATCGAAATCCTCAGCCGCTCACCCAAAGGCTTCTTCCTTCACGTGGAAGCCGGTCGAATCGATCACGGCCACCATTCCGGGAACGCCTACCGAGCGCTCCGCGAGACAATCGCGCTCTCCGACGCCGTCAGAAAGGCCGCCCAGATGTGCGGTCCAGACACCCTGATCATCGTCGCTGCCGACCACAGCCACGCCTTCACAATCGCCGGATACCCGCGGCGTGGGAACGACATCATGGGAGTGGTGAAGGATGAAACCGGCGCAACCGCTCTCGATCTCCTCGGATTACCCTACACAACTTTGGGATACGCAAACGGCCCCGGTTACGCAGGTCGCTCTTACACCAACGCCAATCGCTCCGTCATTGCGCAAAACTCCGGATCAAAAACGTACCCACATAGCCCAACCACCTTCGATCCCGCCACCAACCGACCCAACCTCCTCGCCTCCGGAAAAATCGCCACGGACAACCAGAACTTCCTTCAAGAATCCACCATCCCGCTCGCAACGGAGACTCACGCCGGTGAAGACGTCGGCATCTGGGCGAAAGGTCCCAATGCCCACCTGTTCCGCGGATCATTGGATCAATCGATGATCTTCTGGATCATGGCCGATGCGCTCGGACTGAAATCCACGAACTGATCCCAAACGCCCCACCACCCCGTTCGGCAAGATGCGATTCCGTCTTCCATGGCCTCTTCTCCTCGCGATTCAAATCCCCGCACTCGCCACCCCAGACCTCGCAGTGGAGTACACTTCCACTCACTCGAGCGAGCAAGCGACCCAGCGTAAAACGTGGCGCCTTTTCAGGGACCAAACCTCCATCGAGATCCATGAAACAGGCTCCCCCGACGGCGAAGAATGGATCCTGAACGCCGACCAAACCGTCAGCTATCGACGGCTCTTCCATCCCGAACGCCGCGCCGTCGAGTTCACCCCGCGTGAGATGAAACAAGCAGGCATCGAGTCGAACTGGCTCAGGATCGCCCATGTGATCGCCCCGAACCAACTCGCCCTCCTCAACCCGAACCCCGACCCAAAAAATCCTGACCTCGTCATCCACGCGGGACGGATCAATGCGCAACAAATCCGTGTGCGCTGGTCTCGGTCCCTCGAACTTCCGGAAGAGATCGAGATCCTCGACGGAGCCAACTCGACCCACATCAAACTCACAAGCCACCACCCCCTCGCTTCCTCCCCATGGAACCGCCTCGGCCACAGGGCATACCATCTCATCGAACTCGTGGATCTCGCCGACGCCGAACACGATCCCATCGTGAAACGGATGCTTCAACGTTTCGGCAACGGACACCGCTGCGGCACCCAGTGCGCAAACCTCCCCCAACCACCCCCTCGCAAAGTGCTGCTCACCGAACCCGCGCCTCCTCCATCCGTCGCGCCCTGAACATATCCGCCCCCCGTTCAGCGCCCCCGCGTCGACCGGATCCATCGCACGGATAGAGCCGGTTGAGCCACGAATACAAAAAAAGCCGCTCCAAACGGAGCGGCTCGATTCAGACTGATCTGATTCTCGGGACGATTACAGGCGGCCTTCGAAGTCGATCAAGCGCTGCAATGCCTCCACGAACTCTTTGAAAGCGGGTGCTGGCAACATGATGGTGTCGCGACGACCCCCAACATCTTCCGTGATCTTCAAAAACCGACCACGATCGTTCTCCTTCAAATCGAGGAAGAATACCTTGCGCTCGTGTGCCACTTTCTCAGAGGCGATCGGTTCCGCGCCCCTACGTTGTCCTGCGTCTGCGTTCATACGTTTTTCAATCTCTTCAATCTCACTTATTTCTCCCGGCGCTGCGCCTACGCAGAGGAACCGCAACCCGCGATTCCAACCGCCTTGGGATTAGGCAAAGTGACTAAAAACCAACCGAACTGCAACCCCTAAGTCCGGAAGTTTTTACCCAGTCCAGTCACCTCCGCTCACCTCACTCCAACACACCAAGAGAATCCATCCATCTCCCCTAGGCAGCCAACCACTGCCCCACCAGAGGGATCATCACCTTCACCCCCAAAAAACCGGCCACCCCCATCGTGATGCCAAACGCCAAAAATACCGTCGCCCCCACAAACAGGCGCCGACTCCCAACCAACGCCGCAACCCCGCACAACGCAATCCCAACGGACATCGCCGCCGCCGATGCATCAAACTGGTCATCAATCTCATTGAACCGCTCGTAATCCACCTCCCACCGCTTCGCTTTCTCCTGGATCTCCCCCTTCTCCCGCTCATACCGCTCCACCTTCCCACGCAACTCCACAATCCGCGCATCCAGGACCTTCATCGCCTCAGAATCCCCCCCAGAACCCGATACCGTCCGCAACGCCACCAACTGATCCAAAGTCCCCTCCGCAACACTCTGCTTCGTGCTCTTCGCTTGGAAATAAGACCACTCGTTCAAACGCTGCGACTGCGCGTTCTCGATCGCCTGAGCCACGTTCCCCGACTTCACCTCGCAAAGCGCCATGAAGGACCCAGCAATCGCCACCGCAAACGAGATCGCCGTATTCAACGGCCGATCGGACCCCTGATCACTCGAACCGACTTCAATCTCTGGCTTTTCCATCCGTCAACCCTACCAAACAAATCAATCCTCCAACGCCTTGATGTAAACATTCCGCACGAACAACGGAGTTCCGTGATGCTGAAAACCCACCCCTCCTCGCGTTCGTGAACCCCATTGCATGGCGTATCCATCCACCGTTCGCTCGCCATTCAAAAGCACCGTGATCACCCCTTTCTCCACCCGGATCTCATAGTGATTCCACTCCCCAGCAGGCCGCGCCGCCCGCTTCAGCGGAGGTAAATGCGGGTACAATCCCCCCGACGTCCCATTCCAAACCGGCCGCGGTGCCTTGTCCGCATCGTTGATTTCCACCTGCGTCGCTCCCCCACGAAGGAACACGCCGCTATTCCCGTTGTTCTCCACCTTCCAATCCACCATCAAGACGAAGTTCGAGAAATCCTTGGTGTGAAACAGGTTGCCCCCCTTCCCGTCATACTGCAGCACACCGTCCTTCACCGTCCAATGCGCTGGGTCCTGTCGGTTCTCCTTCCAATCCACCAAGTCAACCCCGTTGAACAACGCCACAAATCCCTCCGGCGCAACATTGTCAGCCCCAAACACCCCTCCCAGACACATCAACGCCCCAGCCAATCCCCAAACAAACGAGTTCGTCCTCATACGTCAAAATCAGCAAAACCTCACTTCGCCCCAGACTGCAACCACGCCAGCAGATCCGCCACCTCCTCCGGATGACACGTGTTGATCAACCCAGGCGGCATCAACGACACCGGAGAAGCCTCCACCTTCGAAATGTCTTTCCGCGCAAAATCCCGCACATCCGACGAAGTGAAGACGTTCTCCTGGATCGTCACCAACTCAGGCCCCTCGTTCACCTTCCTCCCCATGAACACCTCCCCGCTCTTCAGCGTCACCTGCGTCGTCCCGTACTGATCGCTGATCGTCTTGCTCGGCTCCGTCATGCTCTCGATCAGCTCACGCACCCCGAACTTGGTCCCTGCCAAGGTAAGGTCCGGCCCAACCGCTCCGCCCTCGCTCTTGAAAAGATGGCAAACCGTACAGCCCGTCTCGCGAAACACTTGCTTGCCCCGCTCAAGATCGCGCGGCTGCTTCATCAACGGCTCAACCAATCCACTCAACTCCTCCGTTGTCCAATTCTTGACAAATAACCGTGACGCCATCGGCGGCGCAGGCTGGACCTCAGGAGCAGCATTCAACACCTTCGTGAGCGCAATCTTCTCCGCATCGCTCAAGCTCTCCACCGCATCCTTCCGGATGTCCGCGATGAACTTCGCCAAGTTCCCCGCCTTGTTGAACTCCGCCCTCAAAAACCAGCGGAAATAACTCTCCCGCGCCCCCTCAGCCCACCCTGTCTTCACCGAACGCAACGCCGCAACATACGAGATCTGCTCCTCTTGCGTCGGTGCCTTTTGCAACAACGAGAACAACTTCCGCGCTGCCAATGGCGAAGACCAACGCGCCAACAACTGACCCGCCTCCACGTTCAGCCTGCTATCCGACGACGGCACCAACTCATGCAAACGCCCAAGCACCGCCTCCCGAACCGACCCCTCCGGATCCCCCAACCGAACCGCCACCAACTGCAGCGCACGAACCGCGTCCAACCGAAGGGTCGAATCCACTCCCTTGCCCCCCAACACCGCCGTCAACTTGGCGTAAAGCGCATCGCGATGCTCGCCACGCTCAAGCCGCGCCAAAGCCAACGCCGCTTGCACCGTCGCATCCGCTCCCTTCAACCCCAATGCCGCTTTGTCCCAACGCTCAGGGGCCCTGAACTCCAACAACGTTCTCGCCGCAAACCGGATGTACCGATCCGAATGACCAAGATTCTCCAACGCCAACTGCACACTCGCATCATCCGACGCCTGATACGCATCCTCCAACCGATGCCGCAACGCACGTAACTTCGCCGCCTCCGGATCAGAAACTCCCTGACTCTCCGCCGTGCTCTCCGTACCCGCATAGTAAACTCGATACAATGCGCTGTTCCCCGTCCGACTGCCCGACGCGAAATACAACGAACCGTCCTTCGGATTCACCGCAATATCCGTCGGCTTCATCGCGCGCCCTTCCACAAACACCTCCTGCGTCGCCGTATAACTCGCCCCCTTCTCCCTCAGATGCACCGCATAAAGCCTGCCGTACGTCCAATCCGCGATGTAAAGCGCCTCCTGGTAGCGGGCCGGAAACTTCGCTCCATACCCGAACGCTACCCCCGTCGGACTCCCCCGCCCCACATTGATCACCGGCGGCACCGAATCCGCATAATCCTCAGGCCATTTCCCAGAAACACTTCGCCACCCAAACTCCGCTCCATCAACCACATGACACACCCGTGTCGGACGGTACCACGGAGTGCCAAGATCCCACTCCATGTCCGCGTCGTACGTGAACAACTCACCGTGCCGGTTGAACGCCGCATCGTATTGGTTCCGTAAACCCGATGCGATCAACGTCCAGTCCTGTCCGTCCGGACTCATCCTCGCCAAATACCCAGCCGGTGCCCCCACCCCCAGCATGAACCCGTGCCCCTTGATCTTCGGAAGGGCAAGGTCATCCTTATAGATCGGAGGCACTTGATAGTGCTGGAACTCCGTCGCCCGCGTCGAGTTCCCGCACACCACCGTGATCGACCGCTTGTCCGGCGACAACATCAACGCGTGCGGACCATGGTCCCCAGCACCATGCAACTTCCGCAACAACTCCACCTTATCGAACCGGTCATCCCCATCCGTGTCCCTCACGCGGTACACACCAGAGCCCGCCTCATAAACCCCTTCCGCACAGACCATCACGTAAAGACTGTCAAACGCCCACAAAAGCCCGTTCGCATGCCCGACCGGAAGATCGATCGTCTCGATCTTCGGAGGCGTTTTCGAGACATCCGCGCCAACAGGCGGCGGCGTGATCCGTACCAAACGCCCCCCCGCATCCGAAGCGATCAAACGCCCCTTGCCATCCGTGCACATCGCAACCCACGAACCCTCCGCCTCATCCAAAGCATGCAACAGATCCACCTTGAACCCTTCCGGCACCTTGATGTCCTCCGACTTTGTCACCGCAGGCTTCAACGGCGCAAACACGTCGCCACGCTTCGAGCCCGCATACGATTCCATCACCTTCACCGGCCGCTTCTCCGAACCCTTCACCACCTGCCAACTCCCATCCGTCTCAAGACGACGCCGCGTGCCGTCCGGCTCCGTGATCAATACGCTCGCCACCAAGGCATCCGCACCCCCCGACCGCGACGTCTCAATCCGGATCACATTCTCCCCCACCACCACATTCTTCCGGAACTCAAACACCTGAGGCTTGTCCGCCCCCTGCTGAGAACCCACTTCCTCGCCGTTCATCAACAGCTTCACCGCCCCAGGACTTTGCACCTTCACCCGGACCGCACTCGGAGCCTTCGCCAGTCTGAAACTCCGCTCAAACGTCACCGCATCGCCCTTCGCACCACCTCCATCATCCCAAACCCATGCCAACGATTTTGCATCCTGATGCAAAGGCACTTCCTCAGCAGCCATCAACCGAGCCACCGGTTGAGCAAGAACCCACACAACACCCAAAACCGGAACGATCAAACGAGACTTTTTCATAACAACAAAGGGAGGAACAAAACGGAGGCAGCACACCTATCAGCAGGTGCCCCGCCATCGAGATGATTCCACCACTCCGCACGCCTTAGCAGCCCAGACTAGGCGCATCCCCTGCTCTCAGTCCGCCATGCCCATCGCCCCCGCAGCCATCCTCTACGAATCCGGTAAACCGCTCGTCATCGAAGATATCCACGTCTCTGACCCCGGCCCCGGAGAAGTCCTCGTTCGCATGCGCGCTGCCGGCGTCTGCCATAGCGACCTTCATGTCATGAAAGGCGACCTTCCCATGCCCTGCCCCATCATCCTCGGACACGAAGGCGCTGGCATCGTTGAAGCCGTCGGAAACGGCGTCTCGTCACTCCAACCCGGAGATCGGGTCTGGCCCATCTGGAGATCCTCCTGCGGCCGCTGCGAATACTGTCAGAACGGTCGACCAGCCCTCTGCGAACTCGGAACCGCCATGTGTTTCACCGGCCTCATGCCCGATGGAAAAACCCGATTCCACACCCAAAACGGAACGCCCATCCGCCACTACGCAGGCGTCTCCACGTTCAGCTCCCTCAGCTGCATGCCCGAGTCCGCCGTGGTGCGGATCGAGACAGACATCTCCTTCGAACACGCCGCCCTCATCAGTTGCGGCGTCATCACCGGCCTCGGAGCCGTCACTCACGCCGCACAAGTCCGCCCCGGCCCCCCCGTCGCGGTCTTCGGATGTGGCGGTGTCGCACTCAACATCATCCAAGGCGCAAGGATGGTCGGTGCCGTGCGCATCATCGCAGTCGATACCGTCGCAACCAAAGAAACCCACGCCCGGAACCTCGGTGCGACCGATTTCGTGAACTCCTCGCTCATCGAGCCCGTCGCCGCCATCAAAGAACTCACGAACGGATTAGGTGCTGATTTCACGTTCGAGGCCATCGGGCTCACAGAACCGATCGAACAGGCATTCGATGCCACGCGAAAAGGCGGGACCTGCGTCGTGGCCGGAATCTGCAGAGCCGATGCCCGTGCCCGCATCAACGTCAATCAACTGCTCTACGCAGAGAAAACCCTCAAGGGCACCCTCTACGGCTCGATGCGCCCCCGCGTGGACCTTCCTCGAATCGTCCATCTCCACCGCTGCGGAGCCCTCTCCCTCGATGAACTCCTCACCCGCACATGGTCTCTCGAGCAGATCAACGAAGCCTACGACGCCCTCGAACGAGGAGAAGTCGCTCGGAGCCTCATCGTGTGGGACTGACCCCTCCCGAACTCCCACCGCCTCCCTCCAACGCCGCACGCCCCACTACAACTCCCGGTTGACGAACCGGTTCACCAGCCCCGAAATCCGCTCGGGCTCCGTCCCGTGCAACTGATGCCCCTTTCCGTCGAAAAAAATGCTCGTGACCTGAGCCGCTGTCCCACCAGCAACCTCCAGATCCTCCGCGCACAACGCCCCGCCTGATCGCGCGTCGCCTTGAAGGACCAGAACAGGGCAACGCGCCCGAGAGAGGAGCCCCCCCCAAACGAACCCCTCCAGCCATCGACCCTCGATCAACGGCTCCAACACACCAATATCCGTCCTCGCAAGACACTCCGCACTCCACCGCAGCGACGCCTCATCCCGCAACACCGAAAGCGGCACCTCCGAGCCGTCCGACATTCTCACCGGAATCCTCTTCAGTCGGTCCAAAAGCCCCCCCTCCTCCGCACCCTCCCGAAGCGCCGCACGAAATCCTCGGAAAACCTGTTGCCAGATCGTCCCCTCAATCCGTTCCCCCATCGTCTCAAAGGGCGGATCCTCCAAGATCACCCCCGCAAGCGGAACCCGCTCGGCAACCGCCGCCGCAACCATCGCCCCAAGCGAATGCCCGTAAATCGTCAACCCCTCCGATCCCAACACCTCCACCACCCGAAGGGCATCCCCCACATAATCCTTCACCCCATAGACATCCGCCCGCCCTGATTCCCCGTGCCCGCGTTGGTCAAACCACGTCACGTCCAGATCCGCATCCAGAAAAGGCAACATCGGCGAAAAATCCGCCCCACACCGAAGCACCCCGTGGATCATGAGCATCCGAGCGCCCGCCCCTCTGCGCCGCTCCATCTTCAATCCAGGAACACCAGAAACGGACCCCTCATCCAACGCCGCCGTCACCGCACCCTCCCATCCGCAGGAATCGGCACCTCCCGACGCGCCGCAAGCCGACCCGCCTTGATCTCCCCACCCTGCATGACCGCGATGAACCGTGACCGATCCTCCAACAACCGGATGTCGCCCACCACATCGCCATCCACCACCAACACGTCCGCTAACTTCCCCGCCTCAAGCGTCCCAATCTCATGGCCGCGCCCCAAGATCTCAGCGCCCGTGCGCGTCGCACACCGCAAAACCGTCAACGCATCGATCCCCACATCTCGCACAAAAAATCCCAGCTCACGCGCATAGTGACCGTGCGGATTCCAACCGAACCCGTAATCCCCTCCCATCCCCAACCTACCACCCGCCGCCAAGATGCGTCGCGCGCTCTCAGCCCCTCCTTCCAACGTCTCCTGATGCCCATCGATCACCTTCTGCGAAAGTCCGAACTCCTTGCCATTCACCACACTCGCCTTCTCGAAATACAAAGCTGGAACCACCGGCACATCCCGCTTCAACAACAACTCCAACCCCTCTTCGTCAATGAACGTCCCATGCTCAATCGAATCGTATCCCGCCCGTAACGCGTTCTTGATCCCCTCCGTCGCCCGACAATGCCCCGTCACCTTCATCTTGTGATTGTGCGCCGTCCCAACCACCGCGTGCATCTCCTCGAACGTCATGCACAACGTGTGATGATCGTTCACATCCGGCCACGCCGCATCCCCCGTCGGATACGTCTTCACCCACTCCACCCCGTCCTTCACCAACGACCGCACCGCCCGCCGCGCCTCCTCCACCCCGTTGATGCAGAACACCAACCCGTCCATCCCGATCTTCCGAAAATCCGGGTTCCAATCCATCAAACCACCCGCACTGCAAATCTCCCGACCGCTCGCCGCCAACCGCGGCCCCACAATCAAGCCCCGATCAATCGCCGCCTTCAACCACACGTCGCAGTTGAACAGACACCCCCCCGACCGCGCCGCCGTGTAACCGCACTCCAGCGCCAACTGGCAATTCACCGCAGCCTGCAACGTCACGAACTCCACGGGATACTTGATGTCCAAATCCTCCAACCTCTCCACATTGAAGTACGTCGCGTGAAAATGCGCCTCCACCAACCCCGGCAAAATCGTCCCACCCCCCGCATCAATCCGCTCCACCCCACTTCCCAGCTCCTCCGAAAACCCAGACGCCGGACCCGCATAAACAATCCGATCCCCCCGGATGAAAACCACCCCATCCGAAACACCCGGGGTCCCATTCCCATCAACAAGCGTTCCGTTGTGGATCAACTGCAGGCGTTCAGAGGTGGACATAAGCGAAAAGTCTCGAGGAATCTTCACCGCCCGAAGACCTCCCGTCTTGCCGCCTGACGACAATGATTTGTCAAAAAGCGTCAGCCCCCGCCACCCCGATAATGCTCCCGATAGTCACGCGGCGTTCGCCCCACATGCCGCCGGAACTCATGACTGAAATGGCTCTGGTCCGCAAACCCGCTCTCCAAGGCGATCTCAGCCAGACTTCTCTCCGTGAAAACCAGGTGCCGACACGCGATGCGGATCCGAAGCTTCCGGATATATTGCTGAGGCGTCACGTGATACGCCGCCAAAAACCTGCGCTCAAACGTCCTCACCGATAACCCCGCAGCATCCGCCAACTCCCGGTTGCACACCGGCCGATGACAGCGCGTCCGGATCGTCTCAAGAACACCATCAAACCCGTGCCCACTCCGACGCCCCAACATCCTCCGCGTTGTGCCCGTCGTGCCAATCACCTTTCCGCCACGCCCGTAAACCGGGTTCTTGTTCGTCAAATACCACCGCGGCACCTCACCCGCCCCTCCAACCAACTCGATCCGATCCTTCACAACACGCCCCTTCAATACCTGCTCATCGTCAAACCAGAACTGGTCCGCGCAAAACGGCGGCGAAAAATCGTAATCCGTCTTCCCAACGATCTCCTCAACCCCCTGAAGATCATAATTCAAGAGCAACGCTCGATTCGCATGAACATACCGATTCTTCAGGTCCTTCACCCAGAACTGGACATCTTCCAATGCGTCGAACAACCCGAAGAAAGACCGTTGAAGGACATCAAGATCCAACTGATCCCCTGCGGACTCCTTCATGGCCACTTGAAAGCCAACCCTATGCCAATCAATCAAAACCGCGATTGCGTCCGCCCGAACAATCTCCACGATGCCACCATCCCTATGAACCATCATCCGTTCCCCCTCACGCAGTGCATCGCAGCACTCTCCTTCGGCCTAGCCCTCTGCGCCCAAGCGCAAAACGCCGCACCCCAAGCCCAGAGCGCTGCCTCCCAACCCGCAGCCTCCACCGCGCCCCAGCCGAACGCCGAGCCCGCAAAAAATGCAGCCAAGCCGCCACGCAAAAATGCAGTCCCTCCAACCATCGAAAATCTCAAATACGGTCCCCACGAACGGAACGTTCTCGATTTCTGGAAAGCCGAATCCGAAAAGCCCACCCCCCTCCTCTTCTACATCCATGGCGGCGGATGGCAGGCAGGAGACAAAGCCGGCACCCCAGTGGAACCGTACCTGAAAGCAGGCATCTCCGTCGTCTCCATCAACTACCGCTACGTTTCACAAGCCCAAGAAGTTGTCCCGCCCGTCAAAGCCCCGCTGCATGACGCCGCGCGCGCACTGCAACTCGTCCGCAGCAAGGCCAAAGAATGGAACATCGACAAAACCCGCGTCGCCGCAAGCGGCGGTTCCGCAGGTGCCTGCTCCAGCCTCTGGCTCGCATTCCATCCCGACCTCGCCGACCCCACCTCCCAAGACCCGATCGCCCGCGAGTCCACCCGTCTCACCTTCGCCGCAGTGAACGGTGCGCAAACCACGCTCGACCCCCACCAGATGCGAGAGTGGACCCCGAACAGCCGCTACGGAGCCCACGCATTCGGCTTGAAATCGTTCGAGGAATTCCACTCCAAACGGGAATCCATCAAGGACTTCATCGCCGAATATTCGCCCTACGCACTCGTGACCGCGGACGATCCCGCCGTGTACCTCTTCTACAACAACGCTCCCGAGCTCGGAAAAGACCAGAAGGACCCAACACACACCGCGAACTTCGGCGTCAAACTCCAAGAACACGTGCGTGCCGCAGGCGTCGAATGCGAACTCGTCTACCCCGGCGCGCCCGACGTGAAACACCCCACCATCCCCGAAGCCATCATCGATAAGCTGACCGGTAAAAAGAACTGACCCAGCATACCCCCCCAGAAAACCATCTGCCCCCCCAACCTGGAAGCAAAGTGCTCGGTTCGGGGGGGCTTTCGTATCCTCGATCCAAAATCGCGTTCAGCCTCCTCATTTCAAGCGCTCAAGCGCCCATACCAAGGCTCCGGACTCGTCACGGCGCACGCATCCGAACTCCCCGCATTCACGGAATTTTCGCGTCCTGATTCTCGCTAATCACCCCACCAGGCTTGACGGCAGTTGGGCCAGTGCCACTCGCCTTCCGATCGCCGCCAATCGCCTTCGCTCGGATCGTCTCCAAGTCGTGATATCCCACCGCCACGTCCGTCAAGATCCCGTTCTGATCGATGAAGAACGTCGTCGGAATCCCCGTGACCAAGGAGTAAGGCTTCTCAAACCGGGACGCCGACGCCACCGGATAGTTGATGCCATTCTTTTTGATGAACTTTTCCAACGTCGCAGCCTCCTCCCCACTGATGCCAACAATCGCAAGATCGCTCTCGGACACTTCATTCCTGAGCGCGATGAAATGCGGTATCTCCTTCACACAGGGAGCACACCACGTGGCCCAGAAATCCACGACCACAGGCCGCCCGCGGAACGCGCTCAAAGCGATGTCCCGTCCATCCAACGCCTTGACCGAAAGCTCAGGCGCCTCCTTGCCGATCCATTCGGACCAAGCCCCCTGCGACACCATCGAGTCCCGCATCTTCTTGAACTCGGGACGGTTGACCATCCAGAGAACAAATCCACCCATCGCAACCGCGACCACCATCGCAACCGCTGAGAGCGCGGTTCCCATCGCTGCCATCCCGCCCTTCCCCGCCCGCCGCTGATGCAGCACCCCGCACACCGCACCAAAAATCCCGAGGATCCCTCCGATGAAAAGGAAGCTCGTGAGCAACCCGAGGATGCCGCACACCAAACTGCACAACGCCAGCGCAGCAATCGGCCGCTTCACCAACGCCGCATCTTCTTCACCAGGCTCCGGAACAACAGGTTCGCTCATCCCCCAAATGCTCCCCACTTCCCGCCCCAGCGCAACGCTCAAGCTC
>CAZAZT010000056.1:0-23084 GCA_964489645.1 uncultured Chthoniobacteraceae bacterium
CCGCTCCCCCTTCCATCAGCGCCGGATCGGTCACCCCGCCGGCGCTGATCTGTTTTCAATCCCACCCCTCACCAAGTCGGAACTCGTTGCCGACCAATGCCTGCACCCGCACCTCGGGTCCAATCTGACCCGACCCACTCGCGATTATACGCGGCTCTCCCAAACCAGCGGCACCACCGCCACGCCGCTGCTCGTTCCCGATTCTCAGGACAACTGGGACTGGATGCTGGAGAACTGGATCCTCGGCTTCCATTCCCTCGGCATCACCCCCGCAGAGAGGATCTTCTTCGCATTCTCCTTCGGCCCCTTCCTCGGGTTCTGGACCGCCTTCGAGGCCGCGATCCGGCTCGGCGCAACCACCTACCCAGCAGGCGGACAATCCACATCCGCTCGGCTGCAAAATCTCGTCCGCAGCGATGCCTCCGTCCTCTGCTGCACCCCGACCTACGCACTGCACCTCGCCGAAACCTCCCAATCCCTCCATCTCCCGCCTCCCCCAAACCTCCGCCAGATCATCGTTGCGGGAGAACCGGGCGGCCTCTCCCTCCCCCTGCGCTCCCGTCTCAAAACACTCTGGCCCGACACCCAGCTTCTCGATCACTACGGCATGACCGAGGTCGGCCCGACCGCATTTCTCTCCCCATCACACAACGACGCCCTGCAAATCCTCGGAGATCGCTACATCGCTGAAGTCGTGGATCCCGCATCCCTCACCCCCACCCCTCCCGGGCAGACAGGCGAACTCCTCCTCACCCCGCTCGGTCGAAATGACTGGCCCATCCTCCGCTACCGGACCGGTGACCTCGTCCGCGCATGGGCCCCTTCGGAAACCGGCCTGCTCCGAGGCGGAATCCTCGGTCGCGCAGACGATATGGTGATCGTTCGTGGAGTGAATGTGCACCCTTCCGCGATCCAAGACGTTCTGGCTGCGTTCCCGGACATCGCGGAACACCGGATGCACGTCCTCCATGAAGGCGCTCTCACCGAACTGCACCTCGAGATCGAACCTGCTCCAACGTGCAAACATCCTGCCGCGCTCGCCGACGAGATCCAAGCCGCGCTGCATCGCAGCCTGTCACTCCGCATCCGAGTCACCGCAACGGCTCCCGACGCCCTGCCGCGCTTCGAGATGAAAGCGAAACGCTGGATCCATCATCAGCCATGAACGGCACGCCCCCTTCCGCACCGCTCTCCCACACCGAGGTGCGCAACGCTCTCCACACAGCAACGACCGCACTGCTCAACGAATTCAATGAAAAAGGCTTCTGGGAAGGCGAACTCTCCACCAGCGCGCTCTCCACAGCCACCGCGATCATCGCCTTGACCGAACTCAGGAATGCGGGATGGGAAGACCCAAGTGATGAAAAGCGGATCCAAGATGGGATCCAGTGGCTCGCATCGAATCAGAACGAGGACGGAGGATGGGGAGACACCATCAAAAGCCTCAGCAACATCAGCACGACCGCGCTCGCGTGGGCCGCCTTCGGGGCCGCACATGCAGACGAGTTTTTCCCTGGGATCATTGACGCCGCTACGCATTGGCTCTCGGAACGCAGCGCGCAAACGGTGCCTGAAGATTTCGCCCCAGAATGGCGCGCACGTCTCGCCGAAGCGATCCGACGCCGCTACGGAAAAGACCGCACCTTCTCAGTACCCATCCTCACAGCCTGTAACATCGCCGGCCGTCTCGGCGCCGACGGTTGGAAAGAGGTCCCGCCCCTGCCCTTCGAGCTCGCCGCCGTCCCACAACGCTTCTACGGCGCGCTCAAACTCCCCGTGGTCAGCTACGCGCTCCCCGCACTCATCGCAATCGGTCAAGTGGTCCACCACCATCGCCCATCCCGATTTCCCCCGCTGCGCTGGCTTCGCTCCGCTCTCAGATCGCGGACCCTGCGAATCCTCGAATCCATCCAGCCTCCGAACGGAGGCTTTCTCGAGGCCACCCCCCTCACGAGCTTCGTCCTCATGAGCTTATGCCACTCCGGACAAGCCGATAGCCTCGTCGCGCGGAGATGCGCCCAGTTCATCCGAAAATCCGTCCGCCCCGACGGGAGCTGGCCGATCGACACCCACTTGGCAACGTGGGCCACCACGCTCGCCGTCAAAGCCCTCTCGCACCAAGACTCGATCCTCTCGCCCGAACGCCGCCAGTCCATCCGCGCGTGGCTGCTGGATCAGCAGTTCACCGAGTTGCATCCCTACACCGGCGCGGCGCCGGGAGGTTGGGCTTGGACCCCCCTTCCAGGAGGTGTCCCAGATGCCGATGACACTCCCGGTGCACTGATCGCGCTCTCCCAACTCGGCGCAATCGATGGTGCCGTGGAACGCGCCGTGCACGCCGGGGTCCAGTGGCTCGTCGACCTCCAGAACGCGGATGGTGGCATCCCAACGTTCTGCCGCGGCTGGGGCGCACTTCCCTTCGACCGCAGTTCGCCCGACCTGACGGCACACACGCTCCGCGCATGGAGCGCTTGGCTACCGCAGCTTCACGGCGAACTGCAGACGCGCACCTCGACCGCGATCAGCGCAGCCATCAACTATCTCCGCAAGAACCGTTTGCCGAATGGCGGATGGGTGCCTCTCTGGTTCGGCAACCAACACGCCCCAGACGAAACCAATGTCGTCTACGGCACCGCTTGCGTCGTCATCGCCCTTCGAGAGCTCAAGAACCGAGGCATCCTCTTCCCGCCAGAGATGCTCCAAGATGCCATCCAACTCCTGGCTCGCCTCCAACGACCCGACGGGAGTTGGTGCTCGTCCATCGACGCCGCCTCGCCCGCACCCGACCATTCACCCACAGGGCCCTCCTCGACCGAGGAAACTGCCCTCGCCGTCGAAGCCCTCGCGGGAACAGCCAAGGTGGGAGCCTCCGACCGAGGCGCACGCTGGCTCATCCGCCAGATCAACTCCGGAGAATGGATCGAGCCCTCACCCATCGGCTTCTATTTCGCGCGACTCTGGTACTTCGAGAAGCTCTACCCCCTCATCTTCACCGCCGCCGCTCTCGGCAAAGTGTCTCGCCACCTGCCGCCGCAACATTGACACCAACGCAAAGCCCGCTCACCGAGGACACAAACCGTCACAAACCGTCAAACAACACAACACCGAGCGACCAAACCTGCCTCGCCCGATTTCAACTTCCCACCCCCAATCGCCAACCACCCTGCATCAGCGTTCGCGAACATCGAAACACCAAAGACTGTCGTGATACCGGAGATAAAGACGGCCATCTAAAAGCACCGGATGCGCCCATGCATCAGACCCTGTGACCTGCGTCAGTTGGAATCGCCCATCAACCTCAAACCGCTCCCGCGTCGGACGAAGCAAAGCCACCACGCCATTCTCGAACATCCCGTACAACCGGTCCTCCGCCCAAAGCAACGCCCCCGTTGCATGCTGGTTGGTCGGGCTGGAGATCTGGATCTCGTAACGGCTTTCTCCGGTCCTCCAATCCAACGCATGCAACGCCAGGCTCTTCTTGCATCCGTTCGTGTAAAGCACCCCATTCCGCACAATCCCCGCACCCGTCAACGGATCCACGTCACACCGCCAGACCACCTCCGTTGTCGCAGACGTCCCCTCCAAGCGCACGCGATAGGCCGTTCCAGGCGCTCCATCCGGCGCCGCATAGAACACCATCCCTCCCTCGTACACCGGCGCACAACACGTTGCCCCCCAGTTGTTACGCACCGGCACCTTCCACAACACCTTGCCGCTCTCCGCATCAACGCCGATCCCGTGATGCGACGTCGTCCCAAGCAACACCTTCCGCGACCCCATCTCCACCAACGCCAAAGAGGAGTAGGCTGCGCGATCCCCGTCCATCGCTTCCCCACGCCACAGAACCCGTCCATCACGCTTGTCCAAGGCCACAACGCCCCCCTCCGTCCCCACAGGCGCAACGAACAACCGGTCCCCGTCCACCAACAGACAATCCGTCATCCCCCACGTGATGTTCTTCGCCCCGAACGCATCTAGGACACTCGCCAAACTCCATCGCTCCACTCCCGTCCGCGCGTCAAACGCTGCCACCCGCCCGTGCGCGTTCATGTGGTAAATCAGCCCCTCCGAGTACACACAACTCGATCGCGATCCCGCATAGTTCTTCGTCCATGCACCCCCATTGGAGACGCTCCAACGCACCCGACCGTCCCCCTCCAAACACTGGACAAAAACCTCTCCATCCTTGTCGCCCGTCACATAGATCAACCCATCCACAATGATCGGCGAGGACCACCCACGCCCGAGCCCGTCCACGCGCCACACTTGGCTTGGCCCAGCCTCAGGCCAGCGCTTGAGCAGGCCCGTCTCCACGCTGATCCCATCCCTCCGCGGCCCTCGCCACTGCGGCCACCCTTTCTCCCGAGACGCAACAGGTCCCTCTGCCCTCAGCGAAAGGGACCCCAAGAGGGTGCAAGCAATCAAGAACCCATACGCCCTCATCCAGATCAAACTCACGCTCATGCCCCACACCGAACGCAAACACCGCGCCAGCCCTTCCGCTAGGCCACGCTTCACCGGCCCGCTTTCCGATCAACCCAACGGAAGTCCGCGAAGATGATCCGTGTGAGATCGCTCCCTTTCACCGGACGGATCTCCAAACTGCCCACCGTCTTCCAGTCCTTCAACCGCTTCCCAGAGATCCCGTGTACCAAGCGTTCCGCAGGGATCACCATCTCCTGCCAATCATCCGAGGCCGTGATCTCCAATGGCACGACATACAACCCTTCCGCAGCAAAATGGATGCTTTGCGGTTCCGTGCAATAGAAGCGGAATGCCAGATCTTTCCCCTCAGGCGCCTTCCACTTCGGATCGTTCAGTTTCTCCGTTCGCGACCCGCGCCCCACGTTCAAACACCGGAACCCTCTGATGCCACGAACTCCCTCGGCCTCAGCAACCTCAGACCACCCATCGCCACTTCCCAACTCCGTGGAAGGTTTGTCCGTCGCGATCGCTTTTCCCAGCGATGCCGGGATCACCGCATTGAACTCCGTCGAACGCACCACGGTGTTATCGTAGAACACGTTGGCGTAACTGAAGACGTGATCATCGACATTGAGCACCGGAAGTTTCGCAACCCATTCATCGCCCTGACGGACTGCTACCACATCCCTCCAAGCCCGCGCAAAACTGATGGGACTCTTCTGCGCCAAGTAACACTCGATCGATGCCACTCGCTCCGGCGAACGCGGCGTGACCACCAACTCAGGCACTCCCTGCCCATCCAAGCGGATCCGCGACCCCGGTTGCTCAGGCCAGAAGACATCGCGACCCAACACATGCTTTTCTAGCCACAGGCGCGTGTCCTGTCCGATGCGCTCCGTGTTGTGGTGTCCTCTCGCCTGCACCGCGAAAGACCACGGCACACCCGCAGGGAACCGTTTGAAACTCTCGAGCCCGCGCTCATGGCCGCCGTGATGGTCATTCGACCCGTTCAGGAACAAGGTCGCAGCCTTGATGAACGGAACATGCGCCTCCGGAGCAAGCGTTTGCAAGAACAGTTCCTCCCCGGCACTCTTCGCCGGAACCGGAACTCCGGGGTCATACATCCAGACCCTCTTGTCACGGTAGTACACGTTGTATCCGATGCCGAAATAGGCCGCGACCGCACGCACCCGCGGGTCGATCGCCAGGTTCCACATCAGCGTCCCGCCATAGGAATATCCGATCGCCCCAATCCTCTGCGTATCGACCTCCGGTTGCTGCGTCAGATAGGTCAACACCCGCCGTTGCAACGCGTACCACAGGTGATCCGAGCTCTGGCTCGGTTCAGTGATGTCGCCACCTCCCGGGAGCGTGATGATCACTCGTTCACCCGATTTCCCATCCATGTTCCCGCGAGCCAATCGCGCAGGATACCGCGTGTAATGCACGCGTTCCCCCGTCTTCCCGCAGTAATCATGGGCCATCACCGCCCATCCTTCCTTCACGTAAGACGGATCGATCGCGGCCTGGCCCATCCATCCGTGGACCATCAATAACCCAGGCGCCTTCGTCGCCCCGACCTTCACGCTGTACTCGCAATACACACGAACCTCTCCCTCAGCGACATACGCGCTGATATAACTTTTCCGCTTACGGATCCCGTCCCGCACCTCATCCCCAACCACCTCCTCCTTGAAATCCCCAGACACCGCGTCATAACCAGCCCACAGCTCCGCCGGTGTCGGAGCGCCCATCGCCCGAGGAACGAAAAGGATCAAAACCACGGACAACCACGCAGCAAAGGAACGGGAGGACGGCATGCGGTGTCACGTAAGCAGTCCACGTTCCCCTGAGGCTCCACGAGACCCCGCCCCCCGATTGGCCGGCAGGCATGCGTTGTGCCCCTCCGACTCGCTTCCATCATCCCACCCAATGCGCCGCCTCCTGATTCTCAGCCTTGTGCTCCTCCACCTCGCCTTGCAGACGAGCGAGGCCGCTGACCGTCCCTCGACCCCACCGAACATCGTATTCATCATCGCAGACGACCTCGGTTGGGGCGATCTCTCCCGCCACGGCGGCATCGTCCCCACCCCGCGTATCGACGCAGTCGCCGAGGATGGTCTCGAGTTGGTCAGGCACTATGTCGCACCGGTCTGCAGCCCGACCCGAGCCGGCCTCATGACAGGCCGCTATTGGAGCCGGTTCGGAGTGACCACGCCTCGGAACGAACGCGCACTCCCATGGACCACCCTGACCCTACCGAAAGCCCTCAAACAGGCGGGCTATGACACCTGCCTCACGGGAAAATGGCATCTCGGCTCGCTCCCCGACGAAGGCCCGAACCAGTTCGGGTTCGACCACTCGTACGGATCACTCGCAGGAGGTGTCAGCCCATGGAACCATCTGTACAAGAAAGGTAAGTTCTCGCGGACATGGCACCGTAACGGATCCTTCCTCGAGGAGAGCGGGCACGTGACCGACCTCATCACCACCGAAGCGACACGATGGATCGCTTCCCGTGGCAAGAACCCTTTCTTCCTCTACGTCCCTTTCACCGCTGTGCATCTCCCGCTCAAGGAACCGGCCGAGTGGTTGGCGCGAGTTCCAGCGAGCGTCACCGGCGCGGTTCCCCGACATTACGCCGCCTGCTTGATGCATCTGGATGACGCCGTGGGCCGCATCCTCGACACGCTCGAGCACAAGGGCTTTTCGAAGAACACTCTCGTCATCTTCACCAGCGACAACGGTGGAAGCACGGCTGAGAACAATGATCCGCAGTACCCGGATGATGCATGCCCAAACGGCAACTTGCCCGGATCCAACCGCCCCCTGCGAGATGGAAAAGGCAGCGTCTACGAGGGCGGTATCCGCGTTCCAACTTTCGTTTCGTGGTCTGGACAGTTGAGAAAAGGCACTGTCGCCAATCCCGTGCACATCACCGACTGGATGCCGACCCTGTGCGGACTCGCGGGCGCGAGACCTGTCACGGATCCGCGATGGGACGGAGTCGACCTCTGGCCACAGCTGAATGGAGCAAACCCAGCCACCTCCCGATCCATCTACACCGCAGGCCCGAACTTCACGCAACGCGCCCTCCATTCCGGTGACTGGAAACTCATCCTCAAATCGAGCCAGCGAAAAGGCGATCCGTCCGCCACTTCGACCACCACGCAACTTTTCCACCTCGCGAAGGATCCGAACGAGACCCAGGACCTCGCCTCGTCCAATCCTGAGAAGGTTGCTGAACTGGAGACAGAACTCACCAAGATCTCACAGAACGATAAGGACTCCTTGCCCACCGACTGATCCCGTCATCCACCGCACCCATGGAATGCGGGCCCAGACCCCATCGCGGCGAGCCGGAACCTGCCATCCTAAAAACACTTCCGCAACTGCCTGCAATCGTTGCGGTACATCACTTGGTCGACTTAACGGCGTATCAGACGAGGAGATGACCGAGCGTTGCCTGAATGATTCACGGGCGCACATTCTCAGCAGCCCTCTCAAGATCATAACTTTCCGACCGCTCCTAGTCGGCCTTGTCGGCTCCCTGCGTACTTCCATTCGGAACTGAGGCTCCCGATCGGTTGGCAGCCACTCGCTAGCCTTGGCATGGACAGCAGCAGGCTCATCCACGCGGCTCACCTGCATCACACGAAACGTCCAACACAGTGATCAGATGCAGCGTTTCGCCTTCATGAGGACCCCGCCCAGACAGGCGATCAGCGGGAATGGCTTGAGTGGAGGTCATGGGCGAATGGCAAGTGCCTGTCCACGCGCAGGCAAGGGCCTTGCGTTGTTCCGCTGAAATGCCATGGCACGCAACCGAGCCCGCTTGTGATCGGATCTGCGTCGTCGTAGATGTGGGTGATTCACCCGCGTTGAGGCGACCCAGTGCGAAGCCCAAGATAATTCGGCAGGTCGGCGCTGGTTGGCGAATAGGATCACGAATGCCTTCCTCCGACCCATCTCCGAGCCGCCCCATTCAGGCCGACTTTGTGCGACTGCTGATGCGGAATGAACCGGCGCTGCGAGCTTACTCGCGGTCCCTGCTTCCGGACTGGCATCTGGTGGACGAAGTGATCCAGGAGGCAAGCATGACACTGTGGGATAAGTTTGATCAACTGCGTGACGAAGAATGCTTTCTGCCGTGGGCGAAGGTGGTGGTGCGCTTCAAGTGCCTTTCCGTCCTCGACCGTTTGCGGCGTGATCGGCATGTCTTCAGCGATGGAGTACTGGAGTTGCTGGCGGAAGAAGCAGAAGCGTTTGATGCCGAGGAGCGGGAGCGGTCCATGCGGGCTCTGCGCTCATGCCTAGAAGGCTTTTCCCCGCCGCATCAGGAGCTGCTGCTTGCCCCCTACTCAGGCGAAGCCCGTGTGACCACGCTCGCAGAGCAGTCGGGCAAGTCGGCCAACGCGCTCTACAAGCTACTGGGGCGTCTGCGCGAGAAGCTGGCGGACTGCATTGAATCGCGTCTGCAAAAGGAGGCTCTTTGATATGGGACCGAATGAACTCATCCAACGCTATCTGCAAAGCAAGGCGTCTGACATTGAGGTCGCGGAACTGGATCGTCTGCTCGCGAACGATCCCGCGCTACGGCGGAAGCTGATCCTCGAGTCAGGCATCGATGTCGGCCTTCGCGAAATCGCGCGGGAGCGGGAATCGCTACCGCCCGTTGCAGTGCCTCAACGCTCCGTCTGGCTCTCCCGGCATCGGCTGACTGCCGCTGCGGCATCGGTCATCCTAGGACTGGCGTGCTGGTTCACGCCAAGCTCGTCACCGGAGCTGGGCACGATCACGCAGGTGCTGAATGTGGCTGCAGCAGGTGATGTCGCGGCACCCATCGCAGGGCAACGGGTGAAGGCCGGGCGCATGGTGCTGGTTCGCGGGGTGATACAGGTCAAGCTCTCGAATGGTGTCACGCTCCTTTGTGAGGGTCCGGGCGAGCTGGAAATGCTCTCGCCGATGCGTGCGCTACTTCGGAGCGGGCAGGTGGTGGTCCGGGTGCCAGAAGATGCACGAGGCTTCCAAATGGATGCGCCATCCGCTCGCGTGGTGGACCTAGGCACGGAGTTCGCCATCAAAGCCGGTCCAGGGTTGGAGACGGATGTGCAGGTGTTTGAGGGCGCGGTGGAGGCAAGCCCAACGCAAGGCGGTTTCGCCAGCCGATTGCAGGCGGGACGTGCGGCACGATTCACTCCGGCGGCAGCACAGCCGAGGGAGCTGGCTTATTCCGAGTCGCGTTTTCTCCGCAGGATTCCCATCGAGCCCGGTGTGCCGATCCCGGGAAAGGGCGAGGATCAATTCCATCCCGCTCAACACACCGAAGTGGTGATTCCCAGTCGGGACAAACCGATGGTCGTCGACGGCGACCTATCCGACTGGAGTTCCGAGGGGCGCTTCTTCTCGCAGCGCGATCCGGCACGGTCGGTTGAGGGCCGCATGAGGCATGATGGCGATGCGTTTTACCTCGCCGCGCACATCAAGGACCCTGCGCCGATGCGCAACAGCATCGATCCCTGGATGGATGGCGAGTTCGGCTGGCGGGGCGGCGGTTTGCAGGTGCGCCTGTCGCTGGATCGCACGCTCGGCTGGCCGGTGGATGCGAGCAGCCCCAGTTACTATCGAATGCGCAAGCTGGTGGCGACCCCAGAGCAAATAGCGCGCGCTTCAAATGAGCGTTTGGTCACGCTGACGCTCTGGCATCACGAACCCTCCTCCACCGATTGCCTGCATCTGGCCTTTGGCGTGGATTATCACGGGGGCTTGGTGAATCCACCTGGCTACGAAGCAGTTTCCAAACGGGACGACGATGGCACCGGCTACACCATCGAGGCGCGGGTGCCGTGGTCGCTGCTCGGTGTGCAAACCGATCCGCCACGCGCGGGCGATGCACTCGCCGTCTGCTGGCAGACGCACTGGAGCGACCCTTCCGGGCGCATTTGGCTGACCGACTTGGTCGAACTCCGGAACGCCTCCGAACCGCGGCGCATCTACAGTTACGAACGCGCCACCACGTGGGGCCGCGCGCTCTACCGCTGATCCGCAGCCTCGTTCACCCCTTCAACACCTCATGAAATCACTCCTCCCCTTCCTTCTGCTCACCACCGGCCTCCTCCACGCCGCGGACATCCCGTTCACCCTCGACAAGCCCGGCAACGTCTCCGTCGCGATCTACGATGCGCAGGGGCGGCAAGTCCGCAGCTTGATCAGGGGCAAGCCTTTGGCGGCGGGGCAGCACACGGTCATTTGGGACGGGCTCGATCGCAACGGAACGGCGATGAAGGGCGACTTCCAATGGCGGCTGGCTTCAAGCCAGGGGCTGCAGTCGGAATACTTGCTCTCCGTGGGCACGAGCATGCGCGAGAATCACTGGCCCGCCCAGCATGACGCGCTGTGCGCTTTGGCGGTCGATGGACAGCGCGTCTATGTCACGGCGGGGCTCTCGGAGGGCATGCCGCAGACGGCGGCGACGACTCGCGACGGTGCCTGGCAGTGGGTTTCTGGGCCGACTGGCGGATGGATGGGCGGGTATGACCTCGCGGTTGATGGCGATACGCTTTACTTCCTCGGTGGTCCGATCGCTGGCGAGGCCAGTGCGCAAAAGGCGCGGCTCTTCGTGCAGCAGGCGGGCGATGGACTCGGAAAAGGCGGTCATGCCAATACCGAGAAATGGGGCACTTATCCAAACTGGTCAGTCGAGACCTACGAGAAGCCGCGACGGGTGGATGCCCGCGATGGCGAGCTGGTGGTGGCATCTCCATCGACGGGGCTCATCGTCTGGCTCGATCCGGCCACCGGCAAGGAGATCGATCGGCTGAGCATCGAGGGTGGCCTGGCGGATATCGCATTGCTGGGTGGTGGGCGGGTGCTTGTTGTCGCTGGAGATAAGATCGTCGAGGCGACACGCGGCAAGGCCGGGCGGACCGTCCGCATTTCCTATCTCATTTCGCCACGCCGCATCACTGTGGATCGCGTGACGGGTGATTGGTTTGTCGCTGAGGCGGGCGCGAGCCAGCAAGTCAAACGGTTCGCGTCCACCGGGAAGTTGCTCAAGACATTCGGTCGCGTGGGCGGACGCAAAACGGGTATCTATCAGCATCGGGATTTCCAGGGCGTGACGGATATCGCCGGAGATGGCGAGGGCGGATTCTTTGTCACCGAGTCCGCCGCACCACGCCGCACGGCCCACTTCTCCGCCTCGGGAGACGTCATCAAGGAATGGTATGGCGGACAGGTTTTCTATTCGTATGTCGCGCCGGAACCTGACGATGCTGACCGCCTCTGGATGCATTCGGACGGCTGGCTGACGCGGCTCTCCGCAGACTATGAACACGGCACTTGGCAGCCGCTGGCGACCTATCGCTTCGCCGAAGCGCTCGACCGGAACCTGTTTCCCACTGGCATCGGCAACGCTGGATTCCAAATCAAGCGGCTCGACCTGACCGGCTCGGGTCGCGTGAAGACTTACCTTTGTCCCAAGTGGAATCTGCCGCTTGTGCTTGAGGTGGACGAGGCCGCAGGTCTGCTCCAGCCCGTGGCGGCGATGGGCTCCGTGCCGGCGAAGTTCACGGCACCGGTGGACACCTCTCGGCAGGCCCCGATCAACGGCGTTGGCATGCTCGACTCGTGGTCGCTTTCGGCCACGGCGAAGTGGGCGATTTTCAACGCGGGCCAGGAGGCGTGGATCGAGGTGCTGGATGCGGACAGCAAGCCAATCGTTTCCTTTTCGATGTTCCGGGGGAATCCGAAACCGAAAGTCACCTCCAATGGCGGTCACGGAAACTACCTCGTATTCAACGAAGGCGAGTTGATGAACTCCACGAAGCCGGATTGGCCGCTGACGAACAGCCCGCAGAAGGTCGAGATCAGCGTGGCCAATGGAACTGCCACCGTGAGCTTCGGTGGCAAAGTCACTCTCGATCGGCCCGTGCTTGCGGGCAATTGGAAGCGGCCCGCGCGCCTGCAACTGCGATCCACGCAAGGCGGGAACATCAGCGTGACAAAGACTGCGTTTTCCCAGGGATCGGGCGATCAACGCCGCGAGGCCGCCATCGCCATTGAGGAGGCAAAGCTGACCAGTCCACCGCTGGAGCCTGCCGTCTTTGCCGAGGCCATCCGCCGACTCGGCAAGAATCCGGACGATCCCGCCGTGCGACAGCAGCTCGCGTATTTCTCGTGGGCTGACGCAAACGGCGATTACACGGCGCAGCCCGACGAACTGCGGCTAAGCCCGAAAGGCAGCGGCAGCGTGCTTTTCACCGACGATGCCTTCAACGTCTATCTCCGATCCGACGCCGCAGGCGGTCCAGACTACCGAGTACTCGCCCCGCTGAGCCGCACTCCGACCGGCCATCCGATCTGGGATTGGGGCCAGCAACGCCCGGGTCCTAACACGCCCTTCAATCAGACGCGGTCGCTCTGGGTCGATGCCCAAGGGAACGCCTATCAGACCTCCGCCCACGACGGCGACGGTTACAACCATCACTGGCAGTGGCCCGCGACCTTCGTCAATGCCACCGCCGTGGCCAAGACCGGCCCCGATGGCACGATGCTCTGGCAGGCCGGCGAACGCACCGCGCGGCGGCCGCCTCATCCACGCGGGCAAATGCATTACCCAATCAACACGCTCGGGGTCGTGCATGGCTGCGTCGGCTTCGCGGATTACATCGAAAACCCCGCCGAGTTCTGGACCGAGGACGGACTCTACATTGGAGGCGTCTTCGACAAGCACGTCGAAGGGCCGCACCCTCGCGCTTACTCGTGGTTTCGCCTGAACATCGATGGTACCGACGACTACATGAACAATCTCGCCCTGCTGCAATACGACATGCTGCTGGGCGGCAACCTCGCCACGCGACGCAACGGCGACGTGCTCTTCTTCGCCTGCGGCTGGAACAATATGCCGGTCTATCGCGTGACCGGCTGGGACCAGATCAAGCGGCAGCAGGGCACGGTCACGGTGTCTGCATCTGTGGGAGCCGCAGCACGCAAAGGCACCGGATTACGAGCGGAATATTTCGCTAATGGCACGCTGGAAGGCGACACTGGCAAAGTCGCCGCAAAAGAACTCGATTCCCTGATCGATGACCTCGACTCCAAGAAGGGTCTCAAAACCAAGCCCCAAACCACGAATGCGGCGAGGGTTGATGAGCGACTCTGGTTTGATGAAAAGCACGCCTGGCCCCAGGCTCCCGAATCGGTGCGCTGGACCGGCTTCATCGAGCCTCCGATCCAAGGCGACTACACCTTCTCCTTCTACACCAAGGATGCCGGAGCGCGGCTCTGGATCGGTGGTCGCAAGGTACTCGACCATTGGAGCACGCCTGGGAAAAACTGGGCCGAGCCAATCGCACTGGAGGCCGGGCGACGGTATCCGGTGAAAATCGAATGGCGTCGGAGAGGTGACAAACCGGCGTTTCATCTGAACTGGGAGTCGCTCGACCTGCCGGTGGAACACGTGCCGACCTCCGTGCTTTATCCAGAGCTGACCGACGCCAAACAGGCCACCTTGTTGCCAGTGCCCGCAGCATCGCCAGGAACGCACCGCTACGACGAGGTGCTTGATGCCCGCGCCGAGACAGAAACCCTCGACTTGCGGATTCCCACACCATTGTCTGAAGGCTGGCAGCTCTCCGGCATCGCCCGTTTCGACGTTGCCCACGGCGAGGATACGGCGACCTTCGAGATTCGCGACGCCGACGGCAAACCGATCGTCGAGTGGACCGCGTATCGCGGATTGCCTCGGCCCGGCTCGACGAGCCCGCCCGGTCATAACAACTTTCTGGTATTCAACGGGGCCGAGGTCGGCACCCTCCCTGGCGCAGAGCCCGGCCTGAAAGTTCCGTTCACCCTGCGATACGCCGAAGGAAAAGTTCGCCTCGAACGGCCCGATGGCTTTGTCTTCGAGCGTCCCACAGCTGGTGGCGACCCAACTCGCCCCACAACGCTCCGAGTGACCGCCGGCCCGAATCACGGCACCGCCAGAGTGCGCATCGAGCACATCGTCGTGATCACCGCAGCGAAGCATTCCAACAACACTGCCCCGGCGCAGCGGAATCGCTGATGCGGTCAGATTGTGCAAACGAGAAGAGTCTTCGAACCATGAAGCCACTGCTCACACTTCTCCTGCTTTTCACCGGCATCCTCCACGCCGCGGAGCCTGCAGATCATCCTCCGGTGCCCATCCATTTTCACTTGGATGAGCCAAGGGCGGTCACGCTGGTCATCGAGGACGGGATGGGGAATCGCGTCCGCAATCTGATCGGAGCGCAGGAGTTCCCGGCAGGCGATCACACGGTGTGGTGGGATGGCATGATCGAGGACGGCGTGGACCCGATTCATGTACCGGGGATCGCGAACTTTAATCGCCAGCGATATGCCATCGCGCAGCCAGGAGCGTATCGGGTTCGCGGGCTGACGCGCGGGGCGCTGGGTTTGAAGTTTGAGTTCACGCCTTACACGGCTGGCAGTCCGCCGTGGAAGACCAAGGACGGCTCGGGAGGCTGGCTCCATGATCATTCACCGCCTTCGGACATCCTGTGGGTGCCGGAGAAGAAGCAGTTCTTTGTGGTGAGCTTCGTCGGCGAGATCGGTCACGGCGCGGTGTGGCTGGATGAGACGGGGCGAAAGGTCGCGGGCACTCGCGGTTTCGGCGCCGCAGGCGGCTGGTGCGGGGCGCAGTTTCTGACGCGTGACACGGCAGCCAAAGCGGGCGTGTGGGCCTACAGCGCGGTGGCCTTCCGGAACTCAGCCGAGCTCTGGGAACACGGCGCCGGGGCGAGGCGGGTCTGGAGGCAGGAGTTTGAAGACAAGGACGATGACCGCATCAGCGGACTCGCCGTGCATGAAGGCATCGCGGTGATTGCCTTTGCCAAGACAAACCGACTGCTGTTTGTGTCTTGCGCGAACGGTGAAACGCTGGGCAACGCAGCGCTCGAATCACCACGCGGAATGGCGATCGATGGTCGCGGCCGTTTGCTCATCCTCTCCGGACGCGCGCTGCTGCGTTATCCGGATCTGGCGGCCGCTCGCGCCGGAGAAAAACCGGAGACGATCATCGCCGCCGATCGACTCGATGCGCCGCAGCGCATCACCGTGCATCCGGAGGGAAGACTGCTCGTCAGTGATTGGGGTGGCAGTCATCAGGTGAAGATCTTCTCGGAAACGGGAGAGTTTCAGTCCGCTATCGGCCAGGCGGGCGTGCCTCGCACCGGACCCTATGAACCGCAGCATCTCCAACATCCGAACGGAGTGTGCGTAGCGCCGGAGGGCAGTCTGTGGATTGCGGAAGCGGACATGGCACCGAAGCGTCTGAGCGTGTGGAGTCCGGACGGCAAGCTGCTGCGCGCCTTCTATGGCCCCTCGGGCTACGGTGGCGGCGGGACGATTGATGCGCACGATCCCTCACGTTTCTTCTATGCCTTCAGCGGGCATCTGGATTCGCGTTGCGTGATGGAGTTCGCGCTCGATTGGAAAACCGGGGGCTGGCAGTTGAAGAACGTGCTGTCACGGCCTGACCAGCACGGCGGACTATCGCTTCCCAGCGCTCCGGAGCTGCCTTTGCTTCGAGATGGCCGCACCTACTTGACGGATTGCTTCAACTCAAACCCCATCGGCGGTCGTGCCGTGGTGAGCATCGGATTGATTCGCGACCACCGTCTGGTGCCGATGGCTGTGGTCGGGCACGCCAAGCCGCTGCTGAGGGACTGGTCGCCGCTCAAGGCGCTGGATTTGAGATCAAAGTTCGAGGGCAAGGATGAGTCGGCATTTTTGCTCGCGTGGAGCGATAGAAATAGCAACGCCGCCGTCGATCTCGATGAAGTAACGGTCATCGAACGTGCGGGAGCCGACGGCTTGCTGACTTTGCTGCCGGATTTCCGCATCGTGAGTTCCGCAGGCTGGGAGATCGCCGCACCGCAGTTCGGCAAGGACGGCGTTCCCACTTACGACCTCACGCAGATGACGCGCCGCTTTGAGTCACGCCTGTCCGGTCAACCGCTCGTCGCCGCCGATGGCACTTGGGTGGTGGGCAGCGCTCCGTTCGCCGGCTATCGCGATGGCAAGCTGCGTTGGAACTATCCCAACGAATGGCCGAGCCTGCATGCCAGCCAGAACTTCTCGCCCAAACCGCGTCACTCCAGCGATGTGATCGGTCCGTGCCGGATGCTCGGCTGGCCGGTGAAGGCCCCCGATGCGGGCATCGGCGAGCTGTGGGCCATGTATGGAAATTTCGGCAACATCTACATGCTCACCACCGACGGCCTCTTCGTGGCGGAACTCTTCCGCGACCGGCGTGCGCTGGGGCTCGGCAGTGGTCCCGATTTCACCCTCGGACCTGACGATGGAACGCGAGGAGTTTCCCTCGGGCACTTGAGTCTCACGGAGGAATCCTTCTGGACCACCTGGACGCAAACGCCGGACAAAAAAGTGTATCTGGTCGCCGGTCACGGGCACTCCACCATCACGCAAATTGACGGGCTGGAAACCCTTCATCCGCTCCCCACCCAGACGATCCAGCTCACACCGGAACTCATCGCCGCCGCGCACGACTATGCCGCCGCTCAAGAAAAGCTGCGCCTCGCCAAAAGCCGCGATGAAGGACTGATCGTTCCCATTCGCCGCGGCCGCGCCGCGCCCGAAGTGGACGGCAGTGACCGCGAGTGGCTCAAGGCGCCGTGGGTGACCATCGAAAGCAAAACCGAAGCAGCCATGCAGGTGACCGCTGAGACGCTCTTCGTCGCGCTGCGCTCGTCCGATCCCGGTCACGAGCGACTGCTCCTCAACGTCGCGGATTCTCACACTCTCTTTTTCAAAGGGGGCGGAGCCATCGACGTGCAGTTGGGCACCGATTCATCCGCCAAGCCCGATCGGCAAAAAGCTGTCGCTGGCGACTTGCGTCTGCTTGTCGCGCAACACCAAGGCAAACCCACCGCCATGCTCTACCGGCCCGTTTCATCGGTCGCTGGTCAGCGGGAGACCTTCACCTCGCCGGTGCAGACCGTGACGCTTGATGAGGTCCGCGACATCAGCGCGAGCCTCGCACTGAAGGAGTCACACACCGCATCGCACAGCTTCTACGAGTTCGCCATCCCGCTGAAGGAGTTGCAATTCACCCCCGATCCGCTCAAGCCCATCACCGGAGACATCGGCATCATCACCGGAAACGGCACCGAGACCACTGGCCGCACCTACTGGCACAACAAGCGCATGACCATCGTCACCGACATCCCCACCGAAGCCAGCCTCTACCCGCAGCGCTGGGGAATGCTCCGGTTTGAAAAGGCGGAATGAATGAATCACCGCCGATTCTCCTATCACCGCGACACCCGTCATCTTGAAACCACTCCTCATACTTCTTTTCAGCAGTAGCCTCGCCTGTTCGTCGATCGCTCAGGCCGGGGAGAGCACCAATCATCTGCCGGCGCCTATCCGGTTTCATTTGGATGAGCCGTGCTCGATCACGCTGGTGGTCGAGGACGAACACGGTAACCGGGTGCGAAACCTGGTGGCTTGCGCGAAACGTCCGGCAGGTGGGAATGAAGCGGCGTGGGATGGCTTGGATGACGAGGGGAAGCCTGTGCCCGTCGGCACCTATCGCTGGCGTGGGTTGGTTCATGAGGGTATCAGCAGCCGCTTCGAAGGTGTGGTTTATTCGCCGGGCGATCCACCATGGGTGACGTCGGAGGTTTCCAGCCAGTGGTATGTGCGGGCGAGTGGGCGTGGTGGCTGGCTGGCTGACCACGCAGCGCCCTCCACACTTTTCGCGGCGGAAGAGCGGATTTTTGTCGGTGCGGCGGTCGCGGAGGCTGGCCACTCCATGATGGCTCTGGATCCCGAGGGCCGGAAGGTTTGGGGCACGCTCTGGCTCGGCCAGGCCGGAGCGGACGCCTTCGCTGTGGAGGGCGGGACGCTCTATGTGGCGGGGGAGGGCGGCTGGCTGGGCAAATGGCTTGCGATCAATCGCGTGGATTTGAAGACCTATCGCACTGTCTCCAATCCGCCAGAGTTGCAGAAGCAACGGACAGACATCTGTTTTGTGAAGGAAAAGCAGTCGGACTTCTCTGGCATCCGCGGTCTTGCCGTGGTGGGGCGGTGGCTGGTGCTGGCGCTGAGTGATCGCGGCAGGCTTGCTTTGTTCGATAAAGGAACAGCAGCGTTCGTGCGGGAGATTCCGTTGGAAAAGCCGGGCGGCCTCGTAGCACTGGATGCCCGCACTGTTCTGGCCGTGAGCGGAGTGCGCGTCGTGCGGCTGGATTTGGAAACGGGCGCGACGCAAGTGGTCGTCGGGAGTCGTTTGACAGAGCCGCGCGGCCTGGCTGTGGATGCGAAGGGGCGGGTATTGGTGACGGACGTGGCCGCTGCGGAGCAATGTGTGAAAGTATTCGCGGCTGATGGCAGATTCGAGCGCCGCATCGGCCGGCAAGGCGGGCGTCGCGAGGGGCCGTTCAATCCAGAAGCGATGGGGAATCCCACGGGCATCGGCGTGGATGCGCGGGGGCAGGTATGGGTTGCGGAGAACGACACGTTGCCCAAGCGCATCAGCGCGTGGTCTGCCGATGGCAGGCTGATCAGGGATTTTCTTGGGCCGCCCGGTTATGGTGGTGGTGCTGCACTGGATCCGCGTGTTCCGGGGCGTGCCTATTTCAAGGGCATGATCTTCGATCACAAGCCCTGGCCGGAGCCGGGCCATTTGCGCGCGGTTTCATTCCGCCCGGAAAAGCATCCGGATCTGCCACGACAGACCGATTACATGCATGTCCCGCAGGATCCCGTCTATCGGGGCGATCGCTGTTACCTCGTCCATGACAACGGCTGGGGGGCGGCAGGGGTTTTCATCGGCGAACTGCGCGACGACGTGCTTCGCCCTGCCGTGATCTTTGGTGATTTGTCCACCCTCCGCGCCC
The DNA here is from genome assembly GCA_964489645.1 of uncultured Chthoniobacteraceae bacterium. Lineage (GTDB taxonomy): Bacteria > Verrucomicrobiota > Verrucomicrobiia > Chthoniobacterales > Chthoniobacteraceae > JBEEPE01. The sequence goes on from CAZAZT010000056.1 coordinate 19,332, forward strand.
GATGGAAGGAGACGCATCCCGACTTCATCGCCAAACTGCCTGCAAACAATCTTGGGACCTATCTTTGGCAGGATCACAACCACGATGGCCAGGCGACTCCCGACGAGGTGAGCATCCAGCCTGGCTGGCGCATCGGCTCGGAATGGGGCATTCGCGCCCATCCAACGCTCACCCTCTGCGCTCAGGCTGGTCGTGAACTCAAGCTCCTTTCTCCCACGACTGTGCAGGGCGAGCTACTCTATGATGCGAGCAAGGCTGCGAGCATCCTTCTGCCCCAGATCAAAGGCATTGCCTCGATGAGCGTCGCTCCTGACGGGAATGTGATCGTCAATGCCGGAGGGCAGCAAGTCCGCGGTGATATCAGCAACAAGTTGCTCTGCCTGGACCGCACAGGACGGGTGCTCTGGAGTTATCCCAATCCCTTCCCCTCCAACACCCATGCCTCTCCACGCCCAGAGATGGGCGACATCCAGCACACCCTGAGCTTCGAGGGCTTCGCCGAGGCAGGCACCGAGCGGGTTTTCCAACTCGGGAGCAACAAAGGCAGCCGCTATCTTTTCACCACCGACGGATTGTTTGTCGCAGAACTCTTCCGCGACATCCGCCTCGCGTCGGGTCTGCACAGCATCCATCAAGTAGAGCGCGGTCAGGCTCTGCAGGACTACAACCTGGGCGATGAAGTCTTCGGCGGCTGGTTGGGCTCAGGGGTGGACGGGAAAGTCCGGCAGATCCTCGGCAAAGAACATTGCGGCATCTTCGAAGTGCATGGGCTCGATCGTGTGAGACGACTCAAAGGTGGAACCATCGCGCTGACGAAAATGGCCAGTGCGGGCGCGAGCGTAGCTACTGCCGTGCGGCCCATTCAGGTTCTGTTTGGTGGGCTGCCTCGCGATTGGAAGACTCAGCATCCCTACGCACTGCCCGTCGATCACCCGCAGGCCCGATTTGCCCTGGCAGCAGATGATAAGGGGCTCACGCTCGGCATCGAGGTGACCGATGCCAGCCCTTTTCTGAACCACGGTGAAGACCCTGCTGAACTCTGCCGCAGTGGCGATGCGGTGGACTTTCGCATCGCCACCCGGCCTGAGGGATCGACCCAGCGGACCACGGCTGCAGAGGGCGACATGCGCTTCGTCATCGCAATGTTTCGGGATCGCCCCGTGGTGGTCCGTTACCGGTATGTGGTGCCGGGCAGCAAAGCTCCGCGTGAGTTTGTCTCACCCACAGGACGTGTCACCGTGGACGCCATCGACGTGCTTCCGGAAACACAGGCCCGGGTGACCTCTGAGAGAACCGCAGACGGCTACCGCCTGATGATTTCTCTGACGTGGGCCGCATTTGATCTTCAGGCACGGCCAGAGGCGAGCCTGCGCGGCGACATCGGCGTCATATCCTCGGACCCGGACGGGCGCCGTGTCGTGGCCCGCGAGTATTACTTCGACAAAGGCAGCCGCGAAGTCTCTGACCTGCCTTCGGAGATCCGCGTGAACCCCTCCCAATGGGGACTGCTGCGTTTCTAGTCATGTCCATTTACAGCCCCTCATCTCATCATGAAATACCACGTTCGATCGTTCATCAAAGGCCTGCTCGCACTTCACCTCTTTGGAAGTGCCTGCTTCGCCGCTGAACCTGCCGCACACAACGGCAACGCACGCATCGTATTCATCGGCGACAGCATCACCGGCCAGGGCGGAGGCTGGCTGGGAGCCGGTTACGTTTTCAAAATGCGTGAGGCGCTGAGGGCGATCTATCCAGAGGGCAAACACGACCTCGTGCCGCTGGGTGGCAGCGGCATGGGCGTGAGTGCGTGGCTGGGCCTGGCCAGGGATGAGGCAAAGCAGAAGCACGATCTGGATGTGAAAGGTGTGGAAGTCGCCGCAGCACTGTCGAAGCCGGCCGATGTGATGGTCGTGATGCTCGGCATGAACGACGTGCTCGCGCCCTACGTGAGCGACTCGGATGCGAGCCTCGATCAATGGCTCGCCAACTACCGCGAGCTGGTCAGCGTGCTGAGCGCGAGGCTCAAGCCAAAGATCATCGCTCTCGCCACGATCACGCCGCAGACCGAGGATCCCGCGACGCCCATGAACCGGGTGTTGGCGCGGATGAATCAGCGCATCACGACCTTCGCAACCGAGCTCAAGGCGAGAGTGCTGCCGACCAATGCGACGTATTGGGACGTGCTCGCGGAGGGTCGCAGAACTCAAGCCGACTTTACCCTCGCAGGTGATCGCATTCATCCGAACCCGACTGGCCATGTCGCTGTGGCGATGGCCATGCTGAATGGCCTGAGCGAAGACAAAGCCGCCGCATGGTTGCGCGAGGAACGACTGGCCAAGGCACTCTCCAGCTTGAAGCCAGCCCCTGCGCCCACCTCGCCGCCAGCGTGGCTGGTCGCCCACGGTCTCGTGTGGCGTGCCTGGCAGGACAAACCCACCGATACCGACCTCGCGCCCAACCCCATCGACCTCGCCATCGAACGCGGCGAAGATTTCACCAAAGCTCCCCCAAAGGAAGGCGGGGCACCGCTGGCGTGGCACACGTTTCAATCGAGCATCAATCTCACCGACGGCACCAATCCCGGCAGCGTTGACTTCGCAGGCATCACCTTCTTTCAGAACTTCGAAGCCGGCTACGGCGCACGATGGGTTCACAGCGACACCGCCCGCCGCCTCAAGCTCGATCTCAAAACCTCAGGCGTCGGTTCTGCGATACATCTCACAGTGTGGCTCAATGGTCAGCGGCTTTACTCTGACCTCATCCACAAAGAGCCAAAGCGACAGGCCTCCCGCGAAGTCGAACTGCGCGCCGGTTGGAACGTGCTCGTCTTCAAAAGTTGCCATCGCACATGGCAATGGCAGCAGGGGATCAACCTCACCGAACTGGATGGCTCGCAACCGCAGGGGCTCGATGTTCGTGCTGCAGCTCCGGCGAACTAACTCCCCGTTGAAACACCCGACCTCATGAAACCACTTCTCGCATTCCTCCTTCTCACCACCGGCTTCGCCTTTGCTCAATCACCCGACCTCACCCTCGCTCGGGATAAGAACTGGCTCGTCATCCAGGGACCACACCTGCCCAAGGGAGAGATTCGCATCAACTACCTCGAAGCCTATTGCCGCCCGAACTCCACGGACGCTGACTGGCATGACACCACCATCGGACACACCACCGAACTCGTCTCGCTGAGCGAAGACAAGAAGACGATGAAGCTGCGCTGCTCTGTGAAGGACGGCGTGGTCGTAGACCATGTCATCACCGCCACCACCGACGAGGTCCGCTTTGCAATCACCGCACACAATCCCACCACGCAGGCGTCAAACGCGCACTGGGCCCAGCCTTGCATCCGCCTCGCTGACTTCACTGGCTACGACAGCAAAGGTAAGGATATCGACGACTACCTGCCCAAGTGCTTCGTCTTTCTCGACGGCAAGCTCACGCGCATGAGCGACATCCGTCCTTGGAACAAACAAGCCCGCTACATCCCCGGCCAGGTCTGGTGCCCGAAGGGCGTGCCACGCACTGACGTGAACCCGCGCCCGCTCAGCCCGCTCGTCCCCAGCAGCGGACTCATCGGCTGCTTCAGCGGCGATGAAAAAAGCGTCTTCGCCGTGGCCTTCGAGCCGTATCAGGAACTCTTCCAAGGCGTCGCCCGCTGTCTCCATTCCGACTTCCGCATCGGCGGCCTGAAGCCCAGCGAGACCAAGTCCATCAAGGGCAGGATCTACATCGTGCCGAATGACGTGCCTGCGT
>CAZAZT010000057.1:0-9709 GCA_964489645.1 uncultured Chthoniobacteraceae bacterium
AATCCGATGTGCGGGCAGGGACAAGAAATGGGAGAGCTGGATGAGCAGAGAATCGCTATCGCAGGCCGACGCGATGATGCTCGAGGCGCCTGCGTTCCGGAGGGCAATTTCATCCGAGATATGCGTCAGGATGGAGGTCAGGATCGCAATGGGGATGTCGGGACAGGACTCGCGAAGGGAGCGGAGGAGGGTAATGGCATCGGTGTCCGGGAGGATGTCTGCGCAAAGCACTGCGTCAGGTTGCCTGGTTGGGATACAGAGCAAGGCAGCGGTGCCCGAGTGCTGGACAGAAACCGAGTGGCCGAGGTTTTCCACGGCCTCAGCGAGACGATTGGATTCACTGGAGTTTCGGATGACCAGCAGGACGTGCATGCGTGGATTAAAAAAGAATGGGACAAAAAAAGCACGGAAATGGATTCTTTAAACAGATGACGTTCTCTGAAGGTCTGCCAATGTTTCCTCACTATGGAGCGGGCGTTTGAGGCGGCGATGAGACAACGGATGCTCATCCCGGATTTATGGCAGCAGGAGGCGCTACGTCACTTACGCTCCGGATGTGATGTGGTGGTGAATGCTCCTACGGGATCTGGGAAGACCATGATCTTTGAGCTCATGGTTCCCGGTCTGAAGGGACGAGCGGTTTACACGGTCCCGACGAGGGCTCTTGCAAATGACAAGTACGCTGAGTGGGCAGCAAAAGGATGGGATGTGGGGATCGAGACAGGAGATGTCGTCGAAAGGCCTCTGGCGCGCGTGGTGGTGGCAACCTTGGAGACACAGCGTCGCCGGCTATTGGCGGGTGTTGGTCCGGATCTTTTGGTGATTGATGAATACCAGATGTTGGCGGATCCCGTTCGTGGGGCGACCTACGAGTTGGCGATTGCGTCGGCACCGATGAGGACTCGGCTACTGATGTTGAGCGGGAGCGTTGGGAATGCGGCGTCGGTGGTGCAGTGGCTGGAGCGGATTGGACGGAGGGCGGTGTTGGTCGACCACACGGTGCGTCCTGTGCCGTTGGAGGAGGTGGATCTTGGGAGACTGAAGGCGCGCGTCCCGGATGCAGTGCGGGGTTGGTGGTGTCGGGCGATGGCGGCTGCCCTGATGAATGATTTGGGCCCCGTGTTGATTTTCGCCCCTAAGCGCCATGCTGCGGAGGTGATGGCCCGACAGTTGGCCGCCGGACTCCCGCCGGGGTTGGGGGTGCGTTTGGATGCTGAGCAGGAGCGATTGGCGGGAAATCAACTGGTTGGCCTCTTGAGAAGGGGCGTGGCATTCCATCACAGTGGTCTCTCATACGCACAGCGTGCGCGGGTGGTGGAGCCACTTGCCAAACAAGGCAAGTTACGGGTGGTGGTTGCAACGATGGGACTCGCGTCCGGGGTGAATTTCTCCTTGAGATCGGTCGTGATCTCGGGGACGCGGTACTTTCGCGGCCCGTTTGAGGTCGAGGTCCGCCCAGATGAAGTCCTCCAGATGTATGGACGCGCGGGGCGACGGGGCCTTGACACCACGGGATACGCGTTGGTGTCGGAGTCGTCTCCTCGCCTGGGTGATGCGCGTCCGCGAATCCTGCGTCGGGCGAGCAAGTTGGACTGGCCTTCGTTCATCGCAGTGATGGATGGAGCTGAATCCCGAGGCGAGAGCGGTTTTTCGGCGGTGGCATCGTTGAACACACGTCTTTTTGCGAAGGATCCTCCGCTGATCGGGGTGGAGGCTTCGAGTGCGACGGGATCGATGGCCTGTGGGATCGAGATTGATGCGGGCAGGGTGCGTCATTTCCGGCGAGGAGCGACCCGCGTTTGGATGGGGGAGCGCGAGGGTTGGCAGGTCATGGAGCGAGAGAGCGGTGGGGCTCGAGAGGAGGTTCCGATCGGTCGGTTATGGGTCTGGTCGGGCGACTCGGTTGGCGGACGGTGGGTGCGCGCAACACGTCATCCGGCATACATGGGGAAACGTATCGGGCGGGGCATGACGCGCATTGGTGGCGAGAGTTGGCAATACGGGTTGCGGTGTGTTCTCGGCCTGAGAAAGCCTGGGGGGATGTTTGAGTTGGCGCCTGCCATTCGAACTGCGGTTGGGGTGCGTTGGTTGACGGCAGAGGGACTGGAAACGTTTTTGAAAGCCGTTCCTTCGGAGGTCACGAGAGGTGGTCAGTGCGTGGGAGTTGTCGCATCCGGTGATGCGTTGACGTTAGAGATCGGTTTCGCTGAATGTCGGGATGTTGGTGTGCGGGTGGGGGAGCGACATCTTTTTGAACCGCGCCTTGAGAGGCAGGAGACTGGCGAGTGCGAGCAATGTCCGACGAGGGCAGTTTGTTCGGCAGGATCAGCGGAGTCCTCTCCGGCGATGAGTTGGCTGGACTTGGGTTTGATCGACGGGCGCGGACGTCCGACGCGTCGGGGACGGATCTTCTCTTTCTTCCAGAACGGTGAGGGTTTAGCGGTTGCTGCGGCTTTGGAGGACGGCGAGTATGCGGTCGAGGATATCGCTTTTGACTTGGCGAATCTGAGGGCCGGTGTTCGGTTCAACGATCCGGAGGGCGGGCCGGCGGGGAGGCTTGCGGTCTTGTGTCAGAGGACCTATCGGCATGCGGATTGTGACGGGTACCTTTCGATGGGGTTGCCGGGCGATTATGGGGATGGCGGGGGGGATGTGGTGCGGCGGGTGGTTGTTGAGAGAGGAGGGCTGCAGTCGTTTTTGCGGGAGGATCTTGGCTTAGGGGACCTTGAGCGAGTGGTGACCGAATGGCGCAGTTTGATGCGGCAGATTTCGTTGGCGCCGGAGGAGGATTGGGACCGCTGGATGGCGTTGCGGGCCGTGGCACGAGGGTTATCTGGGCTCACTTGAGGCATTGCGAGGGTGGGCGAAGCCGGTAAAACGACGGGGTGACATCGATTCATGAACGATTTTTGGCTCGGCGCGATGGGTTGGAGGTCGAACTTGGTTTTCCGGTCTTCGTGAGCGGATTGACTGGGCCGCTCCGAATTTTTCAACGCGAGGGGGGGCACAGACACTCCATCGACGACGCTTTGACTGCGTGGTATGCGCTCCAAAAAGGGGCTGGAGCTGACCGAGTCCTCGATCTTGGAACGGGAATAGGCACGGTCGGATTGATCACTCTTTGGGGGCTAGGCACCGATGCCAAACTGACATGTGTTGAGGCGCAGGAGGTTAGCTATGGCCTTCTCCGGGCGAACATTGAATGCAATGGGCTGTCCCATCGCGTGGTTTCGCTTCATGGCGATTTGCGCGATCTCGATCTGGAACATCGATTTCCCTTGATCACGGGAAGTCCTCCGTACTTTCCAAAGGGAGAAGGAACACTGCCGGACGACACCCAGAAGGCGCATGCCCGTTTTGAGCTTCGGGGCCATGTGGGTGATTACGCGGCGGCTGCTAGACGGCACTTGGAGGAGGATGGAGTTTTTGTGTTCTGCTTCCCGTTCCTGCAAAAAGAGCGGTGTATCCGACTTGTTGAGGAGGAGGGGTTCAGGATCATGGGGGTTCGCGACGTGTATCCGAGGCGCGATCGGCCGCCGCTTTTCTCTGTCTACTGGGCGCAGTTGGGATTGGCAGCCCCGTTCAACGACGAGGGAGATTTCGTGGTTGCAGAGGCGGATGGGAGTTTGACTCCTGAGATGCTGGAGGTGCAGGCTAGCCGAGGATTCGGGCCAAACGGAACGAATGTTGTCTCGTGAACCAGTGAGAGAAAAAGTGATTTAAAAGAAAATAGGCCCTGACTCTCTTTCCTTAAGATCGGAGAAGAAGACCGCTCAAGTCCCCTGTACTGGTTGAGAACTGAGACGTTTCAACTCCCATTCGTTGGAGGAGCGTCACATACAGGTTGCACAGGGGCAGATTTGCATCTGCTTTGAATGCATGATGTTGACCATGCTTGAAACCGCCGCCGGCGAGAAGGATCGGGAGGTTGGTGTTATCATGGGTGTTCGCGTCGCTCATGTTGCTCCCGAAAAGGATGCTCGTACTGTCCAGAAGGCGACCTGCCCCATCGTTCGAACTCGCAAAATCTTCGAGCATTTTCTTGAACAGTCGTATTTGCGCAATATCAGCCTGTTTGAGTTGGGACACTTTTTCCGGTGATTGTCCATGATGACTCAACCCGTGGTACCCTTCCGTGGTGGAGTGTTTGCCGTCGAGACTGAATGCAGGAGTGGCGAACGCGTCGAGCATCAGGGTGATAACCCGAGTGGAGTCCGACTCGAAAGCGATTCGCGCCATCTGAAACATCAACTCGACTTTCTTGAGGAACTGCTTTTTGTCAGAAATCTCTGTCGGCTCCTGGAGGCTTGTACTCGGCTTTGGTCGCAACTCCCACTCTCGCGCAGTGGTCAGCCGGTTCTCGATCTCTCGGATCGAGTTCAGATACTGATCGAGTTTCGTTCGGTCCGAATGGGTCACTTTCCGGTTCAGGTGACGAACTTCCTCTCCGAGCGTATCGAGGATGCTAGCTTTCTCTTTCAACCGTTGGATCTGACGTTGCACTGCCTCCGCGTTGCCTTGGAGGAACATTTTTTTGAAGAGAGCTGGAGCGCTGTCTTCCGCAGGAAGAAGGACGCCATCGCGTGTCCATGAAAGGCTGCGGTTCGCTTTGTCGATGTTCACCCCAAGATTCAACGAGGCGAAACGGGTGGTCTGCCCCAGTTTTTCGACGATGAACTGATCGAGGGAAATCTGGTTCCGGAATCCACTCTTGGTGGGGCCTCGAGCGCCTGTGAGGAAACAGTTCTCGGCGCTGTGCCCGCCTGAGACGTCGGGGTGCGACATCCCGCTGAAGACGCTGAACTCGTGCCGAACCGGGGTCAGAGGCTCTAGCGTGGGACTCATCGAATAGTCTGACCCAGAATTTTCCGGGAAAAAGTGTTTAGGAAGAAAGCCAAGATTGTTCGATATCACGAGCAATCGGGATCGTGAGTTGGGACTCGTCCCATTGGGAGAGGGCTTTCCTAGACTTTCAAGGGTCGGAATGAGGATTGAAACACCGGCGGATTTGAGAAAAGTGCGCCTCGAGAGATGAGCATTTTGGTTCTGCGTCGGTTGCATTTTCGGGTTCATCGGGAGGTGGTGCGTTTTTGGCCTGAGAAAATATTGCTTTTCACGAAAAGCACGAGGAGATCACGCACGCGAAAGCCAGTGGAAGCGGATTCGTCGAGGATGGCTTCAATGGTCGAGCGGTCCGCGAATCGGATGGGAGTGCCTGTCGCGTAGGTGGTGAGTTGGCTGAGGATGTTACGCGCGAGTTGACGTTGATCCCGCAGAAGGAGGCGTTTTAGATCACGGACATCTCGGAAGGATTGTCCGTCCTGCATTTTGCCAGAGGGGTCAACGGATGATGCGAGGGTGTAACGGAAGTCGTGGCCTGCGCGGTCGATGCCAGAAACGTGCTGTCCGTGTTCGAGTCCTCGGTAGGTGTCTCTCCATCCTCCGAGGACATCAAAGTTCTCCAAGGCGAGTCCGAAGGGATCGAACTTCGCGTGGCAGGTGGCGCAGCTTTCGGATCGGGTGTGAAGGGCGATCAGTTCGCGGATCGTTTTTGCGCCGCGGATATCTGGCTCCACGGCAGGTACATTTGCTGGGGGAGGCGGAGGTGGGGTGCCGAGCAATCTCTCCGTAACCCATGCGCCGCGGATGACTGGTGATGTGTTCGTCCCGTTTGCTGAGACCTTCAGGATTGCCCCCTGCGTGAGAAGTCCGCCGCGAACGCCGTTTTTCGGTAACTCGCACTTTCTGAGGGCCGATCCGGAGATTGGCGATAGACCGTAGTGTTTGGCGAGACGGTCATTCAGCATCACAAAGTCACTCTGGATGAGGTGGGAAGCAGGCAGGTTGTCTCGGAACAGTGCGGTCACGAATGCGCGGGTCTCTTTCTCCAGACTTTCGACCAAGTACTCGTCGAACCTGTACTCGGGAAAAAGACGGATATCTGGATCGTCTCTCTTGATATGGCGAAGATTGAGCCATTGATCCGTGAACTCCTGGATGAAGCGCTCGAAAGCGGGACTTTCCACTAACCGGAGAGTTTCCCGTTCCAGTACATCTGGATTTACGAGTTGCTTCGCATCGGCCAACTGGCGCAGCCGAGAATCCTGTCCGGTGTTGGAGAGAAAGTGTGAGAGGCGCGCGGCGATTGCGTGCTGCGGCGCAGCGCTCTGCGATGGTTCACGGAGAAAGATGAAGTGCGGTGATGCAAGAAATGCTTGGCATGCTGACAGAAGGGCGCTGGTGAATGTTGATCCTTCCTCGAGACGTTTGAGCGCGATGCGTTCGAACTTGGCAGTTGTTTCCTCTTCGAGAGGCTCTTTGGCAGCACGTTGGATGAAGTCCCGAACTTTGGAGGCGAGGATGATACGGGCGTCAGGAGGGGCTGGGTCTATTCCGAGTTCGCCAAGAACCGACTGGTGAGAGGAAGGGGGCCAAGCCGGTGGCGCGATGGGGCCCTCGATTTCTAGCCATTGATACGCAATGCCGGGCTGACCGCCTTCAGGAAAGGGGGGGTAGCGATAGGTGGGCGCAGACCCATTGGGATTTCGAGCCAGAGGCATGGGAAGCCCCAGCAAGCTATACTCAACGGATTCTCCTGCCTTGAGGCGTACCGAGACCTCGTAGGTCGACGTTTCTGGCTGGATGTCGAGGGTGCCGCCCTCCGCACGTACTTCATTGATGATGTCTGCTCCGGCCGGTTTGCGCGTACGGAAAGTCATCGGAACAGGGGCATGTGCCGGTCTGAGAACGAAGTCAGCTTGCTGCAGGACTGCGCGTGCGGAGAACCGAACGGTGTAGCGTCCGGTATGGGGCGCGATGAAGCCTTTAGGCGTGCCGATGTAGGGCCAGCTTGCAGACCGAAATAAGGCCATCTCCAAGGTAGGGTCCGTCGATGCAGCCTCGAACAGGTCGCGCTTGTCTTTCCCGCGAAATTCCTCCGAGCGATTATTTTTCGCAAAGAACATGGATTCCTTGTTGCCGAAGGTCCCCCGGCCGGGGAACAGGTTGGTTCCAAAAATCCGCCATTTCTGCGGCGCGGGTGGTTGCGGTTTATCAACGACTGCCGAGCGCAATGCTGCTTCCGCGGCATCAAGGTAGGCGTCGAGTTGGACTCGGGACATTTCGAGCGCCTCTGCGGTCCGAGTGAACAGGTGTTTTTCGCGATCCTCAGGAAGCAAGTCCTTGATCTCAAGGTCAGGCAAATCGAGGAGGTCTCGCAGCGTTTGTTGGTATTCCCCACGGGTGAGACGCCGGAGCGGGCCTCTGCCGTTTTTCGCAATGTCGTTTGAATCCGCATCTAGCAGTGCGGTCGAGAGTTGCTCGAGCAAATGGCGGCGGTCTGATTCCTCCAGGTCGGCGGATTTCGGAGGCATTTCACCTGCGCGCACGCGGTCATGGATTCGGATCCAAGCGGCGCGATTTGTGGGGTCTTGAGGCGAAAATGGAAGCGCGGATAGATCCAGGCCTCCCTTTTTTTTCGACGAGTCGTGGCAGTCGAAGCAGTTGACTTCCAACGCCGCTTTCGCGTCTGCGGAGAGCGAGGGTTCGGCGCTCACGGTTGCTTGAATGAGGAGGAGTGACGCCAACGAAAGAGCAGCGGAACGAACGACGGACATGCAGGGGAAAGTTGGAGTGAACACGGTTCTAAGAGGGATCAACGCTTCGGCTCCGGATAAGGGGGAATCACGATGACGCGTGGTGTCCTGACTCCTGGTCGAATCTCCCCACCGGGGATGACATGCAACCCTCTCCACGCGACGTAGGCGGCAGTGACGATTCCGAGGGGAAGTTCGGGGCCGTTCTCCCAGCGGCGGGTCGAAGGGTTGAAACGGAGGGTTTCTTTCAAGAACCCTCGGTGCTGGTCAGGCTTGGAGTTCATCTGGGTGGCATCGTCACCGCCAGCGATTATCGGTCCGCTGGGCGTTTCCGTCATGGGAACGGGAGGGGCGATGCGTGGTCCGGGAAGGTCCGGTAGGCGTTCCCATCCCGTATCGGGATGAAACCGATAGGCGTCTCGCAAGGGAACCCGCTTTGACGCCCCTGCGCTGAATGTCAGGTCCGTTCCGCCTGCAACATAGAGGTGTCCTTCGTGGTGTCCTACCGCCGCGAGAATTCGACCTGGGCCGGGAACTGGCGGGATGCTTTTCCAACCGACCTCGCGATTTTCAATATCGAGACGGAGGACCGATGCGAGGGGAGGGCTGTCGGGGGCTGAGTGTCCACCAACGACGTAGGCGTATCTGCCGATGCGCACGCCGGATGCATTGGCGAGAGGAACGGGGAGCGAGGGCCATTCTGTCTCGAGCGGGGTTCCTTTGATCAAGGACAGGAGGAAGCATCTTGAGTGGTGTTGTGATGGATCGCTCCCGCCGACGCACAAGATACCGTCCTCAACAGGGAAGGAACATCCGTAAGCCAAGGGTTTTGAGAGATGCCCTTTCAGTGTCCATTGCGCTTCTGGCGAGGAGAGAGCGTAAATCCGGTTGTGCCAGACCTTTTGCCCACCCTCCCACGGCAGTTTTCCGGGGAAGTTGGCACCGCCGGCGATGGCGAGTTCTCCCGAGAGAATACCGGCAAATGGGCTAGCGAAGCCGATGGGATCCAAGATGGAAGGGAGGTCGTCGGCAGCGGAGGATATCGTGCAATAGCTGAAAATCGCTGCGGCAGTGGTGAGACTGGAGAGGGGCGATGGCATGAGCGGGGTGGTGGATTCGCCGGGGCGCCTTGTTTTACTTGCAAAACGGCAGAGCGCGAGACGGATTTGATCTCCCATTCAGCGCCATTCCGACGCGGAGGAAGGGTTGGTCATTTTGAGGGAAGGATGGGAAGCTGAGGGATGAGCAAGCCATTGATAGGACAGACGGTGGGGTTTGTGGGGTTGGGAAATATGGGGTGGGCGAATGTGAGGCACCTGAAAGATGCGGGGGCGGAAGTCGTGGTTTGGACGAGAAGCGGAAGGCATCTAGAGGATGCTGCGGCTCTCGGAATGGTGGTGGAGAGCGGGCCTCGCGCGGTGGCGAGTCGGGTTGGAGAGGGGGTGGTGTGCGTGAATGTCAGCGATACCGCAGCGGTGGAATCCGTGGTGATGGGAGAGAGCGGCATCTTGGCGGGGCTTGGTCACAAGGGGTTGGTCATTGATTTCGGAACGACGGGCGTTGGAGCGACGCGTCGTCTGGCGGAGTTGGTGGCGTGGGTAGATGCACCCGTCTCAGGGGGGCAGGTGGGGGCAGAGGCGCGGACATTGACGGTGATGGCCGGAGGTTCAGACGCTGATTTTCGGCGAGCCGAGCCGATCTTGAAAGCCGTTGGTAGTCGGGTGACACACATGGGCCCAGTGGGATCCGGACAGGTCACCAAGCTGGCTAACCAACTGATTGTGGCTCAGACCATTGATGCAGTTGCGCAAGCGTTACGGATGGCGGAGTTGGCTGGAGTGGATCCGTCAAAGGTTCGCGAAGCATTGATCGGTGGTTTTGCTGCAAGTCGCGTTCTGGAGTTGCATGGCGAGCGGATGATTCGCCGCAACTTTGAGCCCGGCGGGCGCGCCGCATTGCAGCTGAAAGATGTTCGTCTGATCCACGAACTTGCGTCGGAGGTCGGTCTCTCGTCACCGACCTTGGAGAATAGCCTGACGCAATGGGTGAGATTTGTGGAGGAGCTTGGCCACGGCGATCTCGATCACTCGGGATTGTTCAAGATTTACGAGTGA
>CAZAZT010000057.1:9809-22865 GCA_964489645.1 uncultured Chthoniobacteraceae bacterium
GCGGTAGCGGCTGAACAGTGAACTTTTCCGGGGACGCCTGCGGATTCGATCCTGCTCGCAGTGTTCACCGTGTCTCCCCAGAGGTCGTAAGTGAACTTGCGCATTCCGATGACGCCAGCCACCACAGCGCCTGAGTTGAGTCCGATTCGCACTTGGAGGTCGGTTTGGTTGACCTCGTTGATTTTTGCGACGTTCTCGATCATCGAGAGGGCCAGTTCTGCTGCGGCTTGTGCATGGCCTTCGCGGTGTTCGGGCGCGCCAGACACCACCATGTAACTGTCCCCAATGGTCTTGATCTTCTCGAGGCCGCTGCGTTCCACGAGCATGTCGAAGGCGCTGAAAATCGCGTTCAACATTTTCACTAAGCGGCTCGCTTCCATGGTGCGAGAGAGCTGGGTGAAGCCGACGAGATCGGCAAAAAGCACCGTGACACTTGGGTGCGAATCGGCGATCAGCTTTTCGCCCCCTTTCAGCCTGTGGACGATGGATCGGGGGAGGATGTTGTGAAGCAGTTTGTCGGTCTTCTCCTTCTCGGCGACCACCATGTTGTGCTCTTCACGGATCCGAGAGAGATGCTCCTTTTCGAGGTCGCGCAGGCGTTTGCGTTCAATGGAAGTTGCGACACGCGCGCGGAGCAGTACGGGGTCGAACGGTTTGGGCAAATAATCTTCTGCGCCCATCTCGATGCATCGGACTGCATCGCCCGTGTGCTGGCTGCCTGAGATGACGATCACAGGAGGGGCTGATTGCGGTTTTTTGCGGATTTCAGCGAGTACCTGAAGTCCGTTCACTTCGGGCATTTCAACGTCCAAGAGCATCAGGTCGTAGTCCGCGGCAGAGAGGAGTTCCAGAGCTTCGCGTCCGTTACCCGCCTCGGTCATTGTCTGGAAGCCGAGTTTCCTCAAGGAGCGGATGATACCCACGCGCATCATCTTGCTATCGTCCACCACCAAGATTTTTGCATCGTGAACGGCCTCGGCGGCTGAACCTTTGGTCGTTGAGGTTGGCCGCCGATTCATGAAATCAAGCGGGTTGTCGCTCGGAGCATCGGGGGCCGATTCAGCGGGGGAGTGCTCAGGGTGTTGTAGGGCCGGCTGAGCAGGGGCGACATTGGGGGACGACCTCCCGTGCATGGGCTTGATCGTGGCGATGAGGCGGATCGTCGGCAGTGTGAACGGGGTATTGGGTGTTGAGCCGTCCACCCGCGCAGCAATCTCCCGAGCGAAACGGCGCAAGGTCTCGCTCCCGTGGAGGGTTAGCGCAAGCAACTCATCGGAGAACGCAAGTGTTTGTGTTTTCACCGCATCCAACAGGAACTCAAGTTCTCTCGCGAGATCGCTGATGGGGGTGAGACCAAGGTAAATTGCGCCGCCTTTTACCGTATGAAAGTAACGGAACGCGCGTTCCATGATGTCTTCGGTGCCGTTCGCTGGACCGCCCTTGAGCTCGTCTTCGAGCTCTAAGAGAAGCCGGGTCGTTTCTTTGGCGAACTCCGAAAGCAACTCGTTGTCGTCCGAAAGAGGGACTTCAAGCGGGGGATCTGACGGGTCCGGACCCAGGTTGACGTGTCCGGAGGGATCGGTCGGCAGAAAATCGCAGGTATCACCCTCGTGCAGAATATTTTGCAATCCAGCGACCAAGGTCTGTATCGCTCGTGCCTGATCGGGGGCGGGCATTGAATCGAGCGAGGTCAAGGTTGCCTCGATCTGGGTGGCGAACTGAGGGTCGGTACATGTCGCGGAGAGCACGGCGCACTCCTCGAGCAGGAGCCTGCAGCGAAGATCTTCCAAGGGCTTGGCGGCGGCTACGTCAGGGGCGCTAAGTTCAACCCTTTGTAGGAGGTGACCGATTGCGGCTCTAGTGGTTGATTGTTGGTCGTACGTCATCGCCGAGGTGGGCAGTTCTAGGAATTTTGTCTAAGATAATGGCGCTTCACGCCGACAGTGGGAAGGTCGAATCGAGGTTCACATCGTCGCGGCAATCAAACGAACACGAACGGCTCGGTTGGGGCCGTATCAAGGTCGTCACCCCGGATCGACCGACTCGATCCGGTTTTGAGGCATAGGCTCGCGAGAGCGAGTGAGCTCAGGACTCCGTGGTTCGTTTGGACCGAGTTCCTGCTTTGGTTCGCCCCTTAGCGGTCGATGCGGACTTCGGTGCTCGTTCTTCGAACTCGAACCCCACTTTTCCAGTGGGTTCAAGCTTCAGGAACGCTGAGAAGCGTTTCCCTTTTTTCGAGATGAAGCCTCTTAACAGATCGGTTTTTCCTGTGGAGCAAAGCTTCACGAGTTGTTCCGGAGAAACCGCTTGCTGAAGGATGACCTTGCCGGTTCGGAAAGCGCAGGTTTTGGAGGCTGATCGATCGCAGAGGTAGTTCGTGGCGTTTTCGACAATCCGTCCTTCTTTACATGCGGGGCAGGTGGCGAGGGATGGAAGGGCCGCGAGGTTCTCTGCGGTCAGGCTGGATTCGTCCTCTTCGAAATCGAACTTCTGTTTCCAACCCGAGGCCTCGTTGATCAATACATTCGCGGCGAAAGCACGTCCGAGTTTGGAGCGAAACCCCTCGATTGGTCCTACTTTGCCGTTCTGGAGGAGGCGAAGCACTTCGTCGCGTTCCATTTCCCTTCCGGCCATGGTTTTCCAGATGGTGAGTTTGCATCCGGGACATTCAAAGAAACGGAATGTCTCGCGGAATGGAGAGGCTTGGCAACGAGGGCAAGCGGACTCGAGGGGAGTGAACAGGCCGGAGACCTCTTTACCCATGTTCGCCCGCACCTTTTCAACGAGATCGCAGGTGAGGCGTTTGATTTCCCCCAGAAAGGCAGGGCGGGAGAGTTGTCCTCGTTCCATCTGCTTCAGGCGGAACTCCCATTCGCCGGTGAGCTCGGGTTTACAGAGAGCTTCCGCGTGGATGTCGCGAAGGAGCGTGATGAGGGAGATGCCCTTCGCTGTGGCGTAGAGGTCTCGGCCTTGGCGTAAGATGTAGCCCTCGGTGAGGAGTCCTTCGATGATTTGAGCGCGAGTGGCGGGCGTTCCGAGGCCTCGTTCGCTCATGGCTTCACGAAGATCCTCGTCTTCCACGAGCTTTCCCGCGCCCTCCATGGCGGAAAGGAGGGTTGCTTCGTTGTAACGAGCTGGAGGACGGGTTTCTAGGGAGCGGACTTCCACCGATTCCGTTTGCACACGCTCGCCCTGGGTCACCGGACACAGGTTCGAATCTGACTCTTCTTCCTCATTACCCCGATCGGTTTGAGACTGCTTGCCGTAGACCTGCATCCACCCTGGATCCACAATCACTTTTCCATCGGTCTTGAACGCGTGGGTTTCGACTCGGGTGATCCTCGTTGTCACTTCGAACTGCGCAGGCGGGAAGAAAACCGCGATGAACCTTTGAGAGACCAGGTTGAAGATCTTGGATTCCCGCTCATCGAGACTTTTTGGAGCGGTGCCGGTTGGAACGATGGCAAAGTGATCGCTCACTTTTGCATTGTTGAAGATGCGCTTGTTCGGGCGAACCCAGCCTGAAGCGAGCGCTTTGCGCGCATGCGGTGCGAGCAAGGGGCTTTCGATGGATTCGAGGACACGGCGGGCGGTGGATAGATGGTCCTCTGGAAGATAGCGAGAATCGGTACGTGGGTACGTGAGGACCTTGTGCTTTTCGTAAAGCGCTTGGGCGATCTGGAGGGTCATTCTCGCGGGAAATCCGAAGCGCTGATTGGCCTCCCTCTGGAGGGTGGTCAGGTCGTAGAGAAGGGGGGCAATCTGGGTTGTCGGCTTTTTCTCTTCCTCCACCGAACCCGGCTTTCCTTCGCATGCGGCGCGGATGGACTCTGCTTTTGCTGCGTCCCAGATGCGTTCGGCCTTGGAATCCTCCTCGCCCTTTCCCTTCACAAAAGATTCGTCGAACCAGCGACCTGCATACGATCCTGCCAAGGCCGCGAAGGTGGCGTGGATTTCGAAGTACGGCCGGGATTTGAACGCGCGGATTTTCTCCTCGCGCTCTACAAGAATGGCGAGAGTGGGGGTCTGAACGCGGCCAGCGGTGGTTTTGTGGAACCCACCTTCTGCGGAGTTGAAGGCGGTGAGGGCGCGCGTGCTATTGATCCCGACCAGCCAATCTGCCTCTGCACGACTGAGTGCGGCATCCGCGAGGGGTTGGAGTTCTTGGTCTGATCTCAACCGATCAAATGCCGTGCGAATGGCGTCCGGCGTCATCGATTGAAGCCAAAGTCGCCGAAGCGGCTTCTGGGTGCCCGAGGCGCGTATGATGTTGCGGAAAATCAGTTCGCCTTCGCGCCCAGCGTCACAGGCGTTGATGACATCGCCTACATCCTTGCGTTTCAGGAGGGATTTGAGGGTGGAGAGGCGCGACACGCTCTTCTCGATGGGCTCAAGGTCGAAGGAGTCCGGTGTGAAGGGCAGATTCTCGATCTTCCATTTGCCGCGCGTGGGCTCTGAACCAGCAGGCGGTCTGAGCTCCAGAAGGTGGCCGACGGCGGATGAGACGACATAGGCGTCGTTCTCGAAGAAATCTCCTTTGCGCTCGAGCTTGCCGAGTGCTTTGGCGATATCCTGAGCGACGCTGGGTTTCTCTGCGATGACGAGGGTTTTTGCCATGGTTTCTGTGGCCGGTGCGGGTTCGTTGAGGGGGGAGGGAGAGGCGGGAAGTTGCGCGGAACTTGGGAATCTTGCAACCCATGAATTCGGGTGTGGTTTCAAGGAGGCCCCTATCGGGTCCGATGAAAACTGCTTCAGCGGTGCATGTTGGGGGAATAGAAGTAATCTGATTGCTGGTTGGCTTGAATCGGCCTGAGCGAGCGTTACCTTTCAGAGATGGACCTTCTGGAGCAGGACGCGATGGAAGGGCTTTTTCGTCTCGCGGTATTCATTTCTGGGGACTCAGAGAAAGCCCTGCGGATTTGCCGTCGAATTTTGCTTCAGTTGGAGCCGACCATCTCGATTGCGCGGCGACCGGAGCACCGCCTGACCGTGGCGGTTCGGGCACTGGTCAGTGAATATCTATCAGACGAGTGGGTGGAAGAGGATGCAGGTGAGGATTACGAGGATCCCAAGCCCGGGGAACGGCCTTCGTTTGAGTCGGGGTGGCTTTCGGTTTTGCCGCGTCGGGAGCGGGCAGTTCTCGGGGTGGTGTATTGCGTGCCGTGGGCTGGGATGGAGGCGTGGATGGACTCGACGGGCTTTGCGGAAAGCAAGTTCCTGAGTCATATCTGGCGGGGGATGCGGGCCCTTCTGAAGAGGAAGGGCGTAACCTGTCCGGAGACGGATGAGGATCTCGTCTGGATCGGGGTTGCGGGATGTGAGGGCGTTCCTGCTCGCAGGATTCGGAGCGCATTGAGCTACGCTTCACAGTTGGAGGGTGGGAAGGAGTGGCTTGATTCATTTGAGCAGTTGCGTGCGGAGTTGAGGGTTTGGGTGGCGGAGATTCACCTTCCTGAAGAGGATCGGCCAGCTGAGCCTGAGGTTCTCAAAGAGGGGGAGGTCGCTGATTTGGCTGCACTTTTGGAAGGACGAAGACGCCGTGAGAACCGGATCCTTTGGCTTTCCTTCACACTGGTTCTCGTTCTGGGGAGCGGTCTGTTTTTTTGGCTCCGCAAAACGGATGCTTACCGAGAGTACGAAGAGCAGAGCTTGATGCTGGCTCGAGTGGCGCGGGGCGTCGCGGCGCCTTCGATCGAGGCGGTGAATGGCTCGTTCAGTGAGATGACCGATTGGCTTCTGTTGCACGGCTTGGATGGGAAGCCATTTCCTCTCTGGAATCCTTCAACCGCGATTGTTGGACGAAGGAAGGCCACGGCTTCGGGAGTGGACTTTGCGATTCTCGCGGTCCAGAAGCCTGAGGGGATGATCCTGATCAGCCCGCGCCCACGGGGGGCGGACGTCGAAGCGGATCCCGCAGGAACGGGTTGGCATTTTTTCCGCGATGCGGACTGGCGAGCGGCATGGATGGCGAGCGAGGACAGGGTGATGACGGTGGTTTGGCGTGCGCGCGGCAGTTTGGATGATGCGTGGAGCAGGGTCTTGCGATGACCCGCTTCCGTCGGTGCAATCGGGTTGCGAAGGGGGGCAACGTGGATTGGAATGGGAAAGCAACAACCCGATTATGAAAGCGTCATCTGGTCCCCTCATCACGTTCGCAGCCTCAGTGCTCCTTGGGCAGGCTGCGTGTGTATCTCAGCATTTCAAACACGAGTGGAGTTCCCCGCAGAAGTCGAAGGCTCCCGTCGACATCGCTGGTAACTGGACAGGGCTTTGGTGGAGTGAGGGGCCTCTGGGGCATGCGGGGCCGTTGAGGGCAACGGTACGGGTTGCGCCGGAGGACGAAGCGTTGTTGCGTCGGGGTGAACCTGGAAAGATGGCGTTGAACTTCGATGCGGGATTCGGGGGGTGGCAAACGCTCTTCCTCACAATTCACAAAAGCTACGGTTCTGAGATGAAGCTCACTCCTGCTGGCGATCATTACGACGTTGAAGGGAGCCAGTTGCTGAAGGGGCTTGGAGGCGGTGAATATCGTTACTCGGGAGGGATTTTTGCCGATCGGTTCGAGTTGCGGTACGAATCGAACTACGACAACGGCACCTTTTACCTCGAACGCGCCAAGTGATCTCCGTCGATTCGGGTGCGACGTTGGGTTTCATCGGTTTGGGGGTGATGGGGCGGAGCATGGCCTCGCATCTTCTCGCGGCTGGTTACAGGGTGCAGGTTCACACGCGAACGCGCGAAAAGGCGAACGCGCTGATCGAGCGAGGAGCGGTCTGGTGCGAGGTTGCATCGGATGTTGCCCGTGGGGCAGCGGCGGTGATCTCGATGGTGGGCTACCCATCGGACGTCGAATCCCTTTACTTGGGGACGGATGGCCTGATCCATCGGGCGGAAAAGGGCACGGTTTTGATCGACATGACGACTTCCTGTCCGTCGCTTGCGGAGAGGATCGCTTTGGAGGGCGAGGCGCGGGGTATCGACGTGCTGGATGCGCCGGTATCGGGTGGGGATCTTGGCGCGCGGGAAGCGAGGCTGGTGATCATGGTCGGGGGGAAGCTGGATGCCTTTAACAGGGCTCGACCATTGTTTGACCGGATGGGGCGTTCGATTGAGCGTCTCGGAGGTCCCGGTTCTGGGCAACGGTGCAAAATGGCGAACCAAGTTGCCGTCGCGATCGGAATGGTGGCTTGGATTGAGTCGTTGGTGCTCGGGGAAGCTGGAGGGTTGGATCCCCAAAAGGTGCAAGCGCTGCTTGCTGGGGGCGCTGCCGGCAGTTGGGCCTTTTCCCATCTGGCCCCGCGCGCACTCGCCTCTGATCTCTCGCCCGGCTTTTTTGTGAAGCACTTGGTGAAGGACATTGGAATCGCGTTGAGATTCGCTAACGAGAGAGGAGTTTGCATGCCGGGACTCGAATCGGCAGCGCAGCTGTATCGGATGCTCGACGAGGCGGGTTTTGGTGAGAAAGGGACGCAAGCGCTTTACGAATTCTGTCGGGCACGCGCGGGTCTGGCCTAGAAACCGGCTCGTGTGTCATCGCAGCAGGGCTGGCTTGCGGCGTTTGATCGGGAAGAGATAACCTCGTGACATGAGAGTTCTCGTGACAGGGGGGGCGGGGTTCATCGGATCACATCTGGTCCAATCCCGGTTGGAAATGGGTGATGAGGTGACAGTCCTCGATGATTTCAATGACTTCTACGATCCGCGAATCAAGGAGCGCAACTTGTCGGGTCTCACCTCAGATGTACGGATTGTGCGGGGTGATATCAGGAACGAGGCGCTTGTTGAGAACCTCTTTCTTGAGGGACGATTCGAAACGGTGGTCCATCTGGCAGCGCGAGCAGGGGTTCGCCCCTCTCTGAATGACCCGCGACTTTACGTGGAAACCAATGTCGTCGGGACGTTGAATATCTTGGAGGCGGCGCGCAAATCGGGAGTTGAGCGCGTGGTGAATGCATCCAGCTCATCCGTGTACGGGGTTTTGAAAACAGCGCCTTTTCGGGAGGACATGGCGTTGACGCGCACGATATCGCCCTACGCCGCCACCAAGCTGGCTGGAGAGCAGCTCTGCTCAAACTACTCCCACCTTTACGGGATCCGAACGATCAGCCTTCGTTTCTTCACCGTTTATGGTCCGAGGCAGCGGCCGGATCTTGCGATCCACGGGTTCTGTCGAGCGATCAGCGAGGGCCGTCCGATCAAGCAGTTCGGTGACGGATCGACGCGCCGTGACTACACCTATATCGACGACATTTTGCAGGGCGTGAATGGCGCGATGGCGTATGAGGGCGCTTCCTGCGAGGTGTTCAACCTCGGGGAAAGTCATACCACAACGCTCAGCGAGCTGATCGCTCTGATTGAAAAAGCGTTGGGGCGAAAAGCGGACATCAACGTCCTTCCGGAGCAGCCTGGAGATGTCCCTCTGACTTACGCAGACATAGGCAAGGCGCAAAGGGAGTTAGGATACCGCCCCTTGGTGCCCGTCAGCGTGGGGATTCCTCGTTTTGTGGGTTGGTTCCAAGCCCTGGCAAGGGAGGGCGTCCAATGAACAGCCTTCCTGCCATCGATTATCCGACGGACGTCGTGGATCTCTGTTCGGCTCTCGTCCGGATTCCTAGCGTCAATCCTGCAGACAATCCGGGAACTGAACACGTTGGCGAGGAGCATTGTGCGAGGTGGATTGGAGAGTGGATCCGAACCCATTTCCCGAGAAGCGTCGTGAGGATTGATGAAATCTTGCCAGGACGCCCGAATGTTGTTGCCCGGCTGAATCCGCAGCACCCTTCTGGGCGGCGAGTGCTCTTTGCCCCTCACACGGACACCGTCAGCGTGGTGGGAATGACGATTGATCCTTTCGGGGGGGAGGTTCGGGAACATCGGGTGTGGGGCAGGGGAGCGAGCGACACCAAGGGACCTATGGCTGCGATGTTGTCAGGAATTTTTGCGGCGCGCGAAGTTCTTGAGTGTTTGGATTTTGAGGTGTGGTTTGCGGGATTGGCGGGAGAGGAGGCGGGGCAGCACGGTTCGCGTGCTCTGGCGGAAGCCGAGCGGTTTGACCTCGTGATTGCTGCGGAGCCAACAGGTCTGGATGTCGTTTGTTTCCACAAGGGGTGTGCACACCTCAGGCTGGTTTGCCACGGAAAAGCGGTGCACGCGGCGAATCCGCATCTTGGTGAGAATGCGATCCTCAAAATGGGCAAGGTGCTCGAGCGGATCGTATCGGACGTGAAGCCTTGGGTGGAGGCGCACGTTCATCCGCGCTTGGGTCCCTCCACACTCAGCGTCGGCACCATCCAGGGCGGCAGCAAAGTGAACATCGTGCCTGATCGCTGTGAGCTATGTCTGGATGTGCGATTCTCGCCATCCGTCGGCCCTGATTTTCTGACCGAGTTGACGCAGCGCTTGAGGGGGACGGATGCGGGGCTGGATATCGACGTTTCTGTGGGGGCGCCGCTCGATACCGATCCGGAACATCCCCTGATCCAGCAGATGGTTCGGCTCGGGAGTCAGGTGACGGGGGCGCCTTGGTACTGCGACGCGTCGGTTTTTGCGGCTGCGGGCAGTCCGAGTGTGGCGTTGGGTTGTGGTTCGATCGATCAGGCACATACAAAGGACGAGTTCATCTCGATCGACGATTTGAGAGCGGGCGCTGCGTACTTTGAGCGCTGGTTGCGTGAACTTGCGGGTGGAGTTTCTCGCGATTAGTTGTGCGATATGTTTCCGGTCTGGCTGAAGACGGTCGGGTTGCTGACTTTGGCGAACGTGTTCATGTCGTTCGCTTGGTACGCGCACCTCAAGGAGCTTTCGAGCCGGCCGTGGTTCGTTGCGGCTGGCCTAAGTTGGTTGGTGGCAGGAATCGAGTACGCATTTCAGGTTCCGGCAAACCGGATTGGAGCGACGGAGTATTCGGTTGCACAACTCAAGATCATGCAAGAGGCCCTCAGTCTTCTGATCTTTGTCCCGTTCTCGGTCTTGTATCTGGAGCAACCTCTGAAGATGGACTACCTCTGGGCGGGATTGTGCATGGTTGGGGCTGTGTATTTCATGTTCCGATCCTGATTCCACTTGATTTGGCGTGGCGAGTGGGTAATCTCCACGCTCCCGAAAGCGAGACGAGATCCCGAGTTTCGCCGAAGACTGAAGATCACTCGACAGTCGTCACGGGTCGGTAGCTCAATGGTAGAGCAGCGCCCTTTTAAGGCGTTGGTTGCGAGTTCGAGTCTCGCCCGACCCACTTCCTCGCAGACGTCTCATCAGGCAACTCTCGCGAAGTATCAGCGTTTTTCCGCATGCTCCTCGTTCAGCAAAGCCCACCGCTCTCGCGCAAGATGCGCCCCCTGAAGAGACCGGGTTTGCTGTCTGTCCGCGGTAACGGTTCACAAGCGGGGAGAATCGGCGCATACTCACGATTTCTTCGAATCGTACCCCACGCATCATGAAGCAACCGCCCGTAGCGAACGCCGTTCTCAGTTGGAAAGATCTTTGCGTTTCGTACGGATCTCACACGGTTCTCGATGGTTGCACAGGAGCCCTCGGTGAGCGTGAACGAGTCGGTCTGCTCGGGCGCAACGGTGCCGGTAAAAGCACTCTTCTCAAGGTTGCGGCCGGACTTCTGGAACCGGACAAAGGGGAGATCGCTTTGCGCCGCGGTTTCTCGGTCGGATTCCTTTCGCAGGAGTGTCGGTACGAGGACGGGGCGACGGTCAAGGATGTCATCCTCTCGGGATCTGAGCGGATCATCGAGGGGCTTGCACGGTATCATGCGGCCGATCCTTCCAGCGATGAATCGGCTGAGTGGCTTTCCCGTTTGGAACGCTGGGATGCGTGGACGTTGGAGTCGCGAGTGAAGTCGTTGATGACTTCACTGAGTGTGCCGGATGGAAGCTCCAGCATGGCCGTTCTGAGCGGTGGCGAAATCCGGCGCGTTTTCCTGTGTCGCGCCCTCGCTGCTCAACCTGACCTGTTGATTTTGGATGAGCCAACCAATCATCTGGATGCGGAGTCGATTGAATGGCTCGAGCAGTATCTCGCCGCCTACGCGGGAGCATGTCTGTTTGTGACGCATGACCGACACTTTCTCGATCGGGTGGCGACTCGGATTCTTGAGCTGGGTGGCGGAGTGATGCATAGCCATCCGGGTAACTACTCGGAGTACCTGGCCGCGAAGTCTGCGAGGGAGTCGGCGGATGCAGCCATGGATGAACGTCGCCGGAAGTTATTGAAGCGCGAGTTGGCATGGATGCGGAGTTCGCCGGGAGCGCGGCGGACGAAGTCGGTGGAGCGTATTCGTCGGTTCGAGGAGATGAACGGGGAGGAGGAGGCTCCGCGGGAGGGAGAGGTGGAGATCGTGATCCCCGATGCGCCGAGTCTTGGGAACAAAGTCATTCATCTCAAGGGGGTTTCGCATCAGTTCGGCGACCGGAGCCTTTTTGCGCCCTTCGATCTTGATGTTCCTGCGGGAACAAAGTTGGGGATCATCGGGCGCAACGGATGCGGCAAGACGACGTTGATCCGCATTCTTACAGGAAGCATCGCGCCTTCGGTTGGTTCGATCGAGATTGGCGCGCGTGTTCAGCTGAATCTTGTGGATCAGAATCGCGAGCAGATATCGGATTCGAAGACCGTCGTTGAGGAAGTGGGGGAGGGCAGGGAGTTTGTTCCGTTAGGCGGGGAGCAAATCTCGATACGCGGTTATTTGCGGCGGTTTCTTTTTGACGAAGACCGGATGAATCAGAAGGTCGGCAATCTGAGTGGGGGCGAGCGCAGTCGTGTTCTGCTGGCGAAGATGATGCGGCGAGGCGGGAATGTTCTCGTGCTGGATGAGCCGACGAATGACCTCGATCTCTCCACACTTCGGGTCCTTGAGGAATCATTGGCCCGATTTGATGGAACCATCATCACGGTCAGTCATGACCGGTATTTTCTTGATCGGGTGTGCACGCATATCCTGTCGATTGATCGGTTGGGGAAAGTGCACTGTGATGTGGGGAACTACTCGGAGTACTCAGAACGCCATGCAGCTCGGTTCAAGGCGGATACAGTGCAGACATGGAAGCCTGTCAAAGAGACGAAGCGCGGTGAAATGGCTCCGAAACTCACCTGGAAGGAGGAGCGGGAGCTTGAGGGGATGGAGGAAACCATCATGCGTGAGGAGGAGGTGCTCGGAGAACTCGAGAGATTGATGGGGGATCCAGATTTCCTCGTGAATCGCAGGGAAGAGATTGCGAGCACCAATGGACGTCTGGAAAAGGCTCGCGCGACGGTTCAAGGTCTCTATCAACGATGGGAAGAGCTCGAGGAGAAAAAGAAACGGCATCTGGAATCCAAGGACACCAAGTAAGCATGCGTTCATTTTCCCAAGATCGTTTGGACGATTCATCCGATGACGTTCGGATGGTTGCCGAGCGGGCGTCTGGGCCGATCGGAGTGTTCGACTCGGGAATCGGTGGATTGACGGTCGCATCGGCGCTGCGCGGAGTGTTGCCTCACGAGAACATCCTTTATATCGGGGACACTGCGCGAGTCCCTTACGGGGGGAAAAGTGCGGAAACAATTGAGCGGTATGCGGTGGAGATCGGCGGAATGCTGTTGGCGGAGGGAGCAAAAATGATCGTGGTGGCCTGCAATACGGCTTCTGCCTTGGCCATTTCACGGCTGCGCGAGGTTTTTGCTGTCCCCGTCATCGGCGTGATTGAGCCAGGAGCGCGTGCTGCGGCCTCGGCCTCGGCAAACCGTCGAGTGGGGGTCATCGGCACACGGGCAACGGTGCGAAGCGGTGCTTACGAGCGGAATATCCAAGCGATCGATCCCTCGGTTCAGGTCTTCGCGCAAGAGTGTCCTTTGCTGGTTCCACTCATCGAGGAGGGATGGCTGGAGGATCAAGTGACTGATTCAGTGATCCAGAGGTACCTGTCTGGATTGCTCTCGCAAAACGTCGACACCATCGTGTTGGGTTGTACGCACTATCCTTTGCTGCGAAACGCTTTGGAGCGATTCGTAGGACCTTCGGTTCGATTGGTGGATTCCGCGATGAACTGTGCGGAAGAGGTTCGTCGCGTT
>CAZAZT010000058.1:0-22803 GCA_964489645.1 uncultured Chthoniobacteraceae bacterium
GAACCACCACTTGACTCCACCCCAACCCCGCATTCCCATCCCTCTCGCTATGAAATGGCTTCCTATCCTCCCCTCCCTCCTGCTGCTCCCAATCTGCGCAACCCAAGCGGCCCCTCCGATCGCCGCTGAAGTCCGTACCAATGGCTTTGCCCTCGGTACCCAGTCTTACACCTTCCGCAAATTCACTTTCGAGGAGGCCTGCCAAAAAACCGCCTCCGCAGGCCTCAAAACCACCGAACTGTTCCCAGGCCAGGTCATCTCCGCCTCTCTCCCCGACCAGAAAACCGGCCCAGGCGTCTCTCCAGAAGGACTCGCAGCCATCAAGGCAATCCTCAAAAAACACGACATCCGCGCCGTTGCAATCGGTGTCATCAAACTCGATACCGATGAAGCAAAATCCCGTCAGGTGTTCGAGTTCGCAAAAGAACTGGGCATCGGTGTCATCAACACCGAATCCACCGACGCCATCGACACCATCGAAAAGCTCGTCAAAGAGTTCGATATCAAAGTCGGCTACCACAATCACCCCCAACGCCCCAACGATCCCAACTACAAAGTCTGGGACCCCAACTACATCGTCGAACTCACCAAAGGCCGCGACTCTCGGATTGGCTCATGCGCGGACATGGGGCACTGGACAAACTCCGGCCTCAATGCTTCCGACTGTATCCGCATCCTGAAAGGACGCGTCGTATCGAGCCACCTCAAAGACATCCAACTCGGCGGCACCAAATGCGTCCCCGCAGGCACCGGTCGCGCCAAACTCGACCAAGCACTTCTTGCGCTTCGTGAAGTGGGTTTCGATGGCCCCATCTCAATCGAACACGAGAACAACTGGGACGACAACGTGCCCGACGTCATCACTTACGTCGATCTCGTGAAAAAACTCACGAAGTGAATCAGGGCAGCCACGCGCTGCTCACCTAGGTGAAATATCGCCTCTGCTTCTCCGTGATGGGCATCCCAAGGTGCTCCATCACAGAGAGCATGTCCTCCCACACCTGACGCTTCACCCGCATCCCCCCATTCTCGCGCTCCTCGCGCAAGATGAACGAGGGATGGAAAGTGACCCGAAGAGGGATTCCGAACGCATCGTGAAACCGTCCGCGTAGGGAACTCACCGCGCCTTTCAAACCCAACCCCTCCGCCGCCGTCGCTCCAAGAGCCACCACCATCCGAGGCTCAATGATCCCTAACTCCGCTGTGATAAAAGGAATGCATACCTGCATCTCCTCCAATGTCGGCTTCCGATTCCCAGAACCCTGGTTCTCCATCGCAGGCCGGAACTTGCAGATGTTGCTGATGTAAACATCCTCCCTCCTCAAACCCATCGCCTCGATGATCTTGGTCAACTTCTGACCCGCAGGCCCAACAAAAGGCTCTCCCAGTCTTTCCTCCTCAGACCCCGGCGCCTCCCCCACAAACACGATCTCCGCCATCGGACTGCCCGTCGCAAACACCATCGTGCTCCGCAAGGTCCCCAACGCGTGAGCGGGAGCCCAGTCAACCGCCCTCTCCCGTAAAGCCGTCAATCGCTCCTGCCGCCCAAGAAGCACACCCTCCAACTCAGACCCATTCCCAGAGGCCCCCTCTAACTCCGTCCTCATCCACCTCCCCCTTTCCACATCCCCGAGGCGCGAAGCACCGTCTCATGCACCGCGATGTCATGCGCCGCATCCCAGCGTAATCGCTCCCCCCCCTCGCTCCGGACAACCCTCGCCAACTCGATGAACTCACGATCGTAACGCCCTTCCGCTAAGGGTAATGAAACCGTCTGAACCCCCTTCCTCCAAGGACCATGCGCCTCATCCAACCACAGGGTCGCTTTCCCCGACTCCAAGGGCAGGATCTCCATCGCTCCCTTCGTTCCAGCTACCTGGAATCGCCGACGCGGGCCGCCGTTCGGATCCGCATGGTTACAACGGATCGTCGCCGTCGCACGAGGATACGAAAGCACCGCCAACTGGTTGTCTTTCACCCCATCCGCTCGCGTTGGCGTCGAGAATGATTTCACCTCCAAAGGTTTACCCAGAACCGTCATCGCGGCATCAATCACATGGCATGCCAACTCGAACATTCCACCACCCTCCAACCGACCGATCACGTCCCGCGTTCGAGGGTCCGCCAACTTGCCCATCATCGCATCGATCTCGAGGATCTCCCCGAACCACCCCTCGCGAACCCCTTGGAAAAGAAGCTCAAATGCAGGATTGTGCCGAAGCATATACCCCATTTGCACCGTCAGTCCGCGATGCTCCGCCTCACGCCGCATCGCCGCAAACCGGACATGGTCAATCCCTCCCGGCTTATCCAGATGAACATGCTTCCCCGCACGTATCGCCCGATGCGCCGCCGCAGTCGCCTCCTCGACCTGAGTTTCAATCAACACCACCCGGATCGAACCATCCCCAAGCAACTCCTCCTCCGACAACCGACGCAATCCCTCATACGCCGGGGACAAGCGCCCATCCACACTCGCAACCCCGCGCACATCATAGATTTCCGATAACCTTCTTACTGCCTCCAGTTTGCCCGCCGCATGCGCATGTTGCGACCCGATCTGCGCGACACCCAATCGCCTGCCTGCGCCCGATTCCGCGAGAGCAACACCACCCATCCAGCCCACCGACCTCAAAAAAGCGCGCCGATTCATGGCAAGCATCGCTCCATCAACGCATTCATCCGTGAGAGTTCCATGACCGCAAAACCTCTCCAAAATCCAGGACTACACCAGAGCCACCCGAACAGACCTAGAACCTGCTGTCCATCCACGTGAACCACGACCACACCAACGCCGTGCACAGTGCCAATAGCAAGAAAAGGAGAAGCCACACACCGCTTCCGCCCCGCCGACGCCCGCGTGCACTCGCCGAAGAATCCTGCGCCAGCGCCACATTCAACTCGCTCACCCGCTCCAAAGCGTCCCCAATCCTACGATTCTTCCCTCCCGACAAACGTGAAGCCCGCTGGAACTGCTCCTGCCTCCGCTGACGGGCCCTCTCCTCCGCCATGCGGGGAGCCTCTTGCACAAACTTTTGCGTCTTCTCCAACTGCTGTCGCAACGCCTCTGCGCGCGCACTTGCAGCGAGCTTCGCCGACTCAATCCCATCAGGCACCTTCGCCTTTTTCTTCCCAGCGCCCTTCTCACCCTTGCCGCTTGAACCAAATCGCAAGTACATGACGTCAGGTGCGTTGAACCTAGCTGCGCGAGATCAAGATCACTGCGATCACCACAAGAACCACAATCAGTGGCGCCGTGAACGCGGTTCCCATCTTCAACCACTCCAAAAAATCGCGGTTCCCCAAAGCCCCAACCCCATCATCATCCAGATTCCCATCCCCAAGATCCGGACGGATCTTCGGCGCGACTCGCGCAAACTCCGTCCGCGCATCCTCCACAGCACTCAATGCAATCGACAACTCACGCTGCAACTCCGAGCCATCCGGACTGCGTACCTCGATCTGCTCCATCATGTTCAAGTGCGTGCGAAAAGACTGCTGGATCGCCTCCATCGTCCCAATCCGCGAATGCGCCTCCAAGATCTCACGCTCCACCGCAACCAACGACCGCGTCAGCTTGTCCTGCATCTCCGCACGCCCAATCTCCAACTGCTCCTTCCTGCGCCCCAACTCCTCCAACTCACGTCGCTGGCGCTCCACCATCTCCAACTCCCGCTTTAGCTGGATCTCCCTCTCCTCGGCCAACTGCCGACGAGACTCGATCATCTCGGGGCTCGCATTGTGGTCATCTAGGTCGAAAGAGTCCTGTGTCTGGCGGCGATCGGTTCGTTCACTCATGAAATGTCTGGGTTGGAAAACTTTGCAAACAATGAAAACAGCCCGGACCTCTCACACAACTCTGCAACCGTGAAATGAAGCCGCCACGTCAAACACGGCCCCGATGCACCTCGGTTCACCGCAAGCCCCGGATCAACCTGCGGATGAAAAAAGGTACTACGCGAAACACCGTTTTTCCATCGCATTCCGAGTGAAATGCGAAGTTCACAAACGCTAACCACCACAACCCTCCTCCCTCCCCAGAACCCAAGGCTCTTCCCACCTCTCCAAACCAAAAAAAGGGCCGCTGGTTACCCAGCAGCCCCTCGGTTTCATGCTGACCGACCGTCAAATATGGATCGCGTGCCCCTCCGCATTCAATGCGGCCTCGTGGATCATCTCGCTCAACGTCGGATGCGCGTGGATCGTCCCGTGGATCTCATCCAAGGTGGCCTCCATGTTGATCGCCAACCCCAACTCCGCGATCAACTCAGTCGCCTCAGCACCAATGATATGTGCCCCAAGGATCTCTCCGTGCGGCTCTCCGATCACCAGTTTCACAAATCCGTCCAACTCCCCAATCGCACGCGCCTTCCCACTCGCCAAGAACGGGAACTTGCCCACCTTGAACTTCAAACCCTTCTCCTTCGCCGCACGCTCCGTCAGCCCAACACTCGCCACCTGAGGCTGGCAATACGTGCATCCCGGGAAAGTCTCAACCTTCCGCGGCTTGAAGGCCGGATCGAACATCCCGTTCACCGCTTGGATCGCCTCAAACGAAGCGACATGCGCCAACCAAGGCGGCCCGATGATGTCACCCGCCGCAAAAATCCCCGGAATCGACGTTTCATAACGGTCGTTCGTCTTGATGTAACCGCGATCCGTCAACCCCAACTTGATGCCCCCCCCAGGCAACAACGGCTGAACACCGATCGCCACCAAACACACCTCCGCCTCCAATACCTGCGACGCCCCCTTGCCATCCTCCACCGTGATCCGCACCCCTTTGTCCGTCGTCTCCGCTTTCGTCGTCCGCGTCCCCGTCAACACCTTGATCCCCTGCTTCTGGAACGATTTGCCCAACGCCTGCGACACCTCGGTGTCTTCCACTGGCAAAAGATTTGGAAGCATCTCCACCACCGTGACCTTCGTGCCGAACGAGTTGTAAAAATATGCGAACTCCACCCCGATCGCACCCGCCCCGATCACGATCATGCTCTCCGGACGATGATCCAACACCATCGCCTCCTTGCTCGAAATCACACGCTTCCCATCAAACGGGAACCCCGGCATCGGTCGGGACACACATCCCGTGCTCACCAAAATCTTCGGCGCCGAATGCGTCTCAACCTTCCCATCCGCCAACTTCACCGTCACCGCCCCCGGCTTGTCCAACGTCGCCTCTCCTTTGATGTAGTCGACCTTGTTCTTCTTGAACAAGAACTCGATGCCTCCCGCGTTCTTGTCGGACACATCACGAGACCTGCCGATGATCTTATCCCATTCAAACGAAACGTTCTCCACCTTGAAACCGAACTCGCCCGCGCGATGCGCCAACACATGGTAAAGCTCAGCATTCCTCAAAAGCGATTTCGTCGGGATACAGCCCCAGTTCAAACACGTGCCACCCGCCCGCTCCTTCTCCACACAGGCTACCTTTTTCCCCAACTGCGCCGCACGGATCGCGCCTACATAACCAGCCGGTCCTCCCCCAACGACAATCAGATCGTAATTCATAAGTCGAAAAGCATGGAGTCGGCCGACAACAGGGTCAAGGGAGCGTCACCCCTCTCACAGCCCCGCCCGACCTCACGCCCCCCAAACTCACTCAAAATATTCCGCCCAACTGCTGCTCGTCTCCCACAACCGGACCGACACCAATCTCACGCTGCCTCTCAACGCATACACGCCTCCATCAATACGATGCGCATCCATCCCAGCTCGTACACGCCGGAAGATCTCCTCCGCCATCACCTCCGTCGTCGGATCCCGTCGCTCAAACCCCACCACCCGCTCGCCATACCGCGCCCGCATCTCCCCATAAGCCGGATCCTCCGTGTTCATGCACATCGCGTGATCCAACGCATCCAGATAATCGCGGATCCACCCCTTCACCGCCTTGAAATCACACACCATCTCGTTGGCATCCAACCCATCGCTCTCCACCACAATCTCCACACGCCGCGTGTGTCCATGCGGAAAACGGCACCGATCCGGATGCTTGGACAACATGTGCCCGTTCTCCACCTCGAACGTCTTACAAATCCGGTAGGGCATAACAGGATCAGCCAACCACCAAGTTCACCAACTTACCAGGCACCACCACAACCTTCTTCACCGTCGACCCCGCCGTCCAATCCTGGATCCGCGGACTAGCCAATGCCAACGCCTCCACCTGCTCCCGCGTCGCATCCCGCGCAACGATGAACTTGTCCCGGATCTTGCCGTTCACCTGGATCACCAACTCCACCTCGCTCTCCACCAAATAGGCCTCCTCCCACGTCGGCCACACCACAGAAGCCACCCGCCCCTCGAATCCCAATCGCTCCCAAAGCTCCTCCGTGATGTGCGGAGCCATCGGGTTCAACAGGATCAGAAGGATCCGCATCGCCTCGCGAGAACGCTCCGTCTCCCCAGTGAACGCGTTCACATAG
Organism: uncultured Chthoniobacteraceae bacterium; assembly: GCA_964489645.1. Taxonomy (GTDB): domain Bacteria; phylum Verrucomicrobiota; class Verrucomicrobiia; order Chthoniobacterales; family Chthoniobacteraceae; genus JBEEPE01. The sequence continues at coordinate 6,432 of CAZAZT010000058.1, forward strand.
ATCATCAACTGGGAGATCGCCGTGTTGAATGACATCGCCTCGATGTCCTCCGTGACCTTCTTGATCGACGCATGGACCACCTTGCGTTGCGCAAGGGTCAACTCTTTGTCCATCACCTCTTTGCCCACCTGCCAAACCCCCTCTTGGTTCTCCGTCATCATCAACCGCCACACCCGAGCAAGAAAACGGGAAACCCCCTCAACCCCCGTGGTGCTCCACGGCTTCATCTGCTCCAACGGCCCCATGAACATCTCGTAACACCGAAACGCATCCGCGCCATACGCATCAATCACGTCGTCCGGATTCACCACGTTCCCCCGACTCTTCGACATCTTCTGACCATCCGCACCCAAGATGATCCCTTGGTTCACCAACCGCTGAAATGGCTCCACCGTCGATACATACCCAAGGTCGAAAAGGACCTTATGCCAGAACCGGGAATACAACAGGTGAAGGACCGCGTGCTCCGTCCCGCCAACATAGAGGTCAACACCCCCATGCGCTCCCGCCGCCCCACACCAATAACGCTCAGCAGATTCCCCGACAAAACGCGTCCCATTCGTCGGGTCGCAATACCGCAAATAGTACCAACACGATCCCGCCCACTGCGGCATCGTGTTCAGCTCACGCCGCGCAGTTTCCGAATAACGCACCCAATCCGTCGCCTTCGACAACGGCGGTTCCGGCGTCCCAGTCGGCTTGAAATCCGCCAACTCAGGCGCTCTCACCGGTAACTCATCATCCCCCAACGCACGGTGCTGGCCGCCCTCCCAGACGATCGGGAAAGGCTCACCCCAATACCGCTGCCTCGAGAACAGCCAGTCCCGCAACTTGTACTGCACCGTGCCGCGCCCCTTCCCCGTTCTCTCCAACTCGGCAACCACTCGGCGCTTCGCCTCCCCAGTCCGTAATCCATCCAAGAACCCCGAGTTGATCGCCACTCCCTCACCCGTGAAACCCCGCCAATCTGTCACCCCATCCCCAGGATCGACCACCTGCAGGACCGGCAACCCAAAAGCGGTCGCAAACTCATGATCACGCGAATCATGCGCAGGAACCGCCATGATCGCCCCCGTCCCATACCCCATCAACACATAGTCAGCCACCCAGATCGGCACCCTCGCACCATTCACCGGATTCACCGCATATGCTCCCGTCGCAACCCCAGTCTTCTCCTTCGCAAGGTCCGTCCGCTCCAGATCGCTCTTCGCCGCACACTTGACGCGATAAGCCGCGACCGCATCCCGTTGCCCCTCAACCACCAACCGATCAACCAGCGGATGTTCCGGAGCCAATACCAAGTAACTCGCACCGAACAACGTGTCAGGACGCGTCGTGAAAACCCGGATCGCACAACCTTCCACTTCAGCGGAGAACTCGACTTCCGCTCCCTCCGATTTTCCGATCCAGTTCCTCTGCAACAACTTGATCGATTCCGGCCAATCCAGGCCGTCCAACTCGGCGATCAACCGCTCGGCGTACGCCGTGATCCGCAACATCCACTGCCGCATCGGTCTGCGCTCCACGTCGTGCCCCCCAACCTCGCTCTTGCCATTCACGACCTCCTCGTTCGCAAGGACCGTCCCCAAAGCCGGACACCAATTCACCGGAACCTCCGCCACATACGCCAACCGCACCGAATCAACGTCCTCACCCGTGTACGTGCTCACCGGTTCCGCACGCTGCGTCACCGGGTTGAACCAACTGCCGTACAACCGCAAAAAGATCCATTGCGTCCATCGAAAATATCCAGGGTCCGTCGTGTTCACCTCCCTCTGCCAATCGTACGAAAACCCGATCCGCTTCAACTGCTCACGAAAGCGGTTGATGTTCTGCTCGGTCGTCACCGCAGGATGCTGACCCGTCTTGATCGCATACTGCTCGGCCGGCAAACCGAACGCGTCCCATCCCATCGGATGCAACACATTGAAACCCCGCATCCGCTTGTAACGCGCCATGATGTCTGTCGCGGTATAACCCTCAGGATGCCCGACATGTAACCCCGCTCCACTCGGATACGGGAACATGTCCAACACGTAGTACTTGGGCTTGGATGCGTCGAACCCCTCTTCTCCCGGATTCGCCACGTGAAAGGTGTTCTCACGATCCCACAGGGACTGCCACTTGGGTTCCAAAAGGTCGAACGGATAGGGTCTTCGAGATTCAGTGCTCATGGGTGCAAAACGTCAAACGGACAGTAAACCTCAGCCCCGCGACCCATGTCCCGCCGGAAAAGCACTCCCTCTCTCCAAACCCCTTCCCCACCCACACCCCCAGTTGCTATCCTTAACGGATGAAGAGCGCTTACGAACTCGCCATGGAACGGCTGGAAGCCCAATCCCCTTCACGAAAACTTTCGCCCGAACAGATCGCTGAAATCGCCGAAATCGAATCGCTCACCCAAGCGAAGCTCGCCGAAAAAGACCTCTTCCTCAAAGACCAGATCGCCAAGGCTTCAGGCTCAGGCGATCTCGAAGCCGTTCAACAACTCCAAGACCAACTTCAACGCGAACTCCGCCGGATCCGCGATGACTCCGAAGAGAAAAAAGAGCGGATCCGAAACCGCTGATCCCCCCTCCGTTGCGTCCCCAAACCTCGAATCCGGACATCCCCAACACCGCCCACCCCCAACCCAACCAACCCTGAGGAAAATGAAGACCATCCGCCCTCCTTGGATCCGCTGCCGCGCCGATGAAGTCGATACCATTCGCCTCCCCCTCGAGTGGGATGGAATCCCCTTCGAGTTGATCACCTACTCCGAAAAAGAGGGCCGCGACTGGTGGTCGGGTTTGCCCGACCGCGATCGCCAACAACTCCTCGGAAGGAGCTCGCCCTCAGACAATCCCGACGCACTCCTCAACCTCTTCTAAGACGTGCAGGCGTTGCGCTGTGAAAACCGGAAAAACTGCCTCACCGCCTACCGGAACGTCGACTTCGCACCTCTTTCCCAAGGCAACCTCACCTGCCCCGAATGCGGCTCCCCACTTCTCGAACACCGAAAGTTCACCTCGAGCCGCCAGACCCTCCTCGTGATCATCCAGTTAACCGTGCTGATCATCGGCGTGCTCTGCGCCATCTTCCTGAAAGAAGAAGCCATCGAGCTCTACCAAAAGATCCGCCACCTATTCGCCTGAGCCCCACCCCTCCGTCCTCGAAGACATAAATCAACACTGCCTGTCCTCCACACTCCCCACTGCGGCCGGCACCCGAATGCTCTGAAATTGCTCGCGCATCCCCCCCCTCTCGACCTAATCTCCCCGCCTCTTGTCCCCGTAGTTCAATGGATAGAACGACGGTTTCCTAAACTGTAAATCCAAGTTCGATTCTTGGCGGGGACGCTCCCCCCATCACCAATCCTTGATCGAGCCGCTCGGACATACCGCCGCGGAAGCATCTGGCAGCGAGTTGGAGGGTATCCGGTTGCATGGCAGACCGTATCCCTCTGGCGGAGAGGGATTCCGCTTTGGCGATGACCGGGGCGATGCTGTTGAAGAGGCCGATGCCGATGAGGCCGAAGAGCAGCGCAGACCACGGGATGATCCGCAAGCCACGTCGTTTCTCGCTGAGGTGCAGGAGCACACCGAAGATGCCTAGAGCGAAGGATTCGTGACTTGCCGAGAGGAAGGCTCCGACCTCCCCTTTCACGAACGGAGCGAGGAATGGAGCAAGGACGAGGATTGTCAGGAGTGCGAGGGTCTTTTTGGGCGAGCTATTGGGAAGGGAGACGGTTTTTGAGATGAGTGCGGGCGTGGGGAGAGGAAGCGGAGGTGGTAAGGCAGGGAGAGGTGGCGGTGGAGTTGGGTCAGGGGAGGAATCTGGGGGAATTGGATGTTCCTTGGCGGGACGGACGTGAACCGGGGGTAATTGCCGATTGCTGGGGATATTGGCTATGTCCGAACCACCGTCGATACCGATGTTGGCGATGGATATTGCGTTGGCCCACGGAATACACCGAAGACACGGAAAGAATGACGGAGGGGGGATGAGGGGGGGTAAGGCGCCCCACGGAATACGCAGAACTCAGATTATCATACTATTAATCAATAATGTCCGTGTATTCCGTGTGTTCCGTGGGCAATTTACCGCTGAACCGTGAAGCCGCTCGGACAGGTGTGGTCTTCGGTGAGAGGCAGTCTGCCTTCTGTGTTGCGGGGTGGGTGTGCTCAGGCTTCATTCGGCACTGGAACTACCCACCAACGCTCCCCTAAGCTCACCGATTCTACTATGTCCTTCGACGTATCAACCCTCGATCTGAGCCCCCTCCGCGCACGGTTGTCCGAGCTGCGGAGGTATCTTTGACCTCCCAACCCTTCAAAAAAATCTCGCCGATGTTGAAGAGGCCATGAGCGCCTCCGATTTCTGGGATAATAAGGATCGCGCACAACAAAAGGTGGAGCAGGTCTCCATCTTGCGCTCCAAAATCCATCCCTTCATCGCTTTGGAAAAGCGGATGGCCGATCTCGATGCCCTCATCGAACTTTATACCATGGACCCGGACTCATTCTCCGGTCCAGGAGAGGTCGAGACAGAACACCAAGCCTTCATCAAGGCCCTCGAAGATTTCGAGCTCAAGATGCTCCTGTCCGGACCCAACGACCGTTACAACGGCTTCCTCTCCGTGCAATCCGGGGCAGGTGGAACCGAATCCTGCGACTGGGCCGACATGCTCCTCCGCATGTACCAAAGATGGTGCGAACGCCGCGGATTCCAAACCTCCATCATCGACATCCAACAAGGCGAAGAAGCTGGCATCAAATCCGCCACCATCCGCGTCTCCGGCGAGTTCGCATTCGGCTATCTGGCAACTGAACGCGGCGTGCATCGCCTCGTCCGCATCTCCCCCTTCGACTCCAATAAACGCCGTCACACCTCGTTCGCCGCAGTCGACGTCGTCCCTGAACTTCCAGAATCCGCTCCCATCGAGATCAGTGAAGCCGATGTGGAGATCGACACCTACCGCGCTGGCGGAAAAGGTGGACAAAACGTGAACAAGGTGGAAACCGCCGTGCGGATCCGACACAAATCGACAGGCCTCGTCGCAGCCTGTCAGAGCGAACGTTCCCAAGCACAAAACCGTACACTCGCGATGCGAATGCTCGCTGCAAAACTCCAACAGATGGAGTTGGATAAGAAGAACGCGGAACTCGAAAGACAATACGGAGAGAAAGCCGATGTCGCATTCGGATCCCAGATCCGCAACTACGTGTTTCAACCCTACCAACTCGTCAAAGACTTGCGCACCGGTGTGCAGACCAGCGGCATCCAAGCCGTGATGGATGGGGACATCGACACGTTCATCGAAGGAAAACTGCGCGGCCTCACCAACAAGCGCGGCGCCGAAGACGACGATCTCGATTGATCCCGCACAGACAAAGTCGCCCACACTCCCCCGCCATGAAACGCAAAGGCATCATCCTCGCCGGTGGCTCAGGCACGCGCCTCTACCCCATCACCTTGGGCATCTCGAAACAGATGCTGCCCATCTACGACAAACCGATGATCTATTACCCCCTGACCACGCTCATGCTGGCAGGGATTCAAGACATCCTCATCATCTCCACACCACAAGACACCCCTCGCTTCGAACAGATCCTCGGCGATGGATCCCAATGGGGCATCAACCTGTCCTACGCCGTCCAACCCTCGCCAGATGGGCTCGCCCAAGCCTTCATCATCGGAGAATCGTTCATCGGCAACGCTCCATCCGCCCTCGTCCTCGGAGATAACATCTTCTACGGACACGAACTCCAAACCCTTCTCGAACGCGCAAACGATCGCACAAGCGGCGCCACAGTCTTCGCCTACCATGTCAGCGACCCCGAGCGATACGGCGTCGCAGAGTTCGACGCCTCCGGTAAAGTCATCTCACTCGAAGAGAAGCCCGCCTCCCCAAAATCCAACTACGCCGTCACGGGCCTCTATTTTTACGACCAACAGGTCGCTCCACTCGCGAAATCTCTCAAACCCTCGGGGCGCGGCGAACTCGAGATCACCGACCTCAACCGCCTCTACCTCGAACAATCCAGCCTCCACGTCGAACTCATGGGCCGCGGCTACGCGTGGCTCGACACCGGCACCCACGAATCTCTCCTCGAAGCAGGACAGTTCATCGCCGCACTCGAAAATCGCCAAGGACTCAAAGTCGCTTGCCCTGAGGAAATCGCGTTCCGCCGTGGCTGGATCTCCGCCGAAAAGGTCGAACAACTCGCAAAACCCCTCGCGAAAAATGGGTACGGCAAATACCTCATCCGCCTCCTCACCAACCCCGCCCTGCGATGAAGTTCACCCGTCTCGCCATCCCAGAAGTCATCCTCATCGAACCCACCGTCCACGGAGATGCCCGCGGATTCTTCCAAGAAACCTTCCGCCAAGACCTCTTTGATTCAGCCGTCGGTGCACCCGTCCACTTTGTCCAAGACAATCACAGCCGAAGCGCCAAAGGCGTTCTCCGCGGCCTCCACTACCAAGTCGAACACCCGCAAGGCAAACTCGTCCGCGTCACTCAAGGAGCCGTCTTCGACGTCGCCGTCGACATCCGTGAAGGGTCGCCCACACGCGGACAATGGGTCGCCGAAACGCTGAGTGAAGAGAACCATCGCCAACTCTGGATTCCCCCAGGATTCGCTCACGGCTTCGTCGTGCTCTCAGAATCGGCCGACTTCCTCTACAAAACCACCGACTACTGGTTCCCAAAACACGAGCGCTGTATCCGCTGGAACGATCCAACACTCAACATCCCGTGGCCTCTCGAAGCCGCACCCTCCGTCTCAGCCAAAGATCAGAGCGGCGACCTCTTCGCGTGAGGCGCTCACAAAGCGTTGCTTTGCCGTAGCAGACCGCCAGCCCCAATGAGAAAAGGGCGGCCCCGCGAGAAGCCGCCCCAGAACCTCAACAAGGACCACCAAACATCAGGGCCCTCTCCCTCGATCAGACCAACTCAGGGATGGTACTGCCGTTCCGGACAATCATGATCGGACGCCCACTCGGGGTGTTGTACTCCTTCCGAGGATCGATGCCCAACGTGCGATAGAACGTCGCAGCAACGTCATCCGGCGTGATCACCCGATCCAGTGGTCCCTCACCCTTCGCGTCAGACGCGCCAACAACCTGGCCGCCGCGGATCCCGCCGCCGCCCAACAAACAGAACATCGCCCTCGGATAATGATCCCGCCCCGCACGCACGTTCACCTTCGGCGTTCTCCCGAACTCTCCCGTCACAAAAACCGTTGTCGAATCCAGCAACCCTTTCGCAGCCAACGCATTGAACAGACCACTCAACCCGGCATCCAACTCAGGCAACTTCCGGTTCTTCAACGCCGCAAAGTTCTCCGAATGCGTATCCCATCCGCCCAACTGCACCGTCACGAACTTCACTCCCGACTCCACCAATCGCACCGCCAACATGCAGTTGCTCGAGAACCCGTCCTCCCCAAATAACGACGTGATACTCGTCGGCTCCTTCGAGAGATCAAAAGCCTCCCGCGCCTTCGTCGATCGCATCATCTGATATGCCTTCTCCCCGAAACGACCGATCCCACTCAACATCTTGTCCTCCTCCGCAAACGAACCAAAAGCGGTGTCATATCGCTTCACCAAATCCTGTCGCCGATCCACATCGCTCAGAGAGACGCCACGCAACGCCAACCCTCTCACCTCCATCGCCTTCCCTCCCTTCACTGGAGCAGCCCCCGTATCGAACGGACCATACTCAACCCCAAGAAAACCCGTCGGATCGTTGCCCTGCGAGGGAACCGCCACGAAACCAGGCAGTTCCGGCACACTCCCCATCTCGCGGCTAACCACCGCTCCGTAAGTCGGATACGAAAGAGACACGATCGGACGATTGCCCGTCGACATGTACTTCGTGCCCAACTCATGCGCCGCCAATGTGTGAGACACCCCGCGCAACACCGCAAACTTGTCCGCACACTTGGCCAGCTTCGGAAGATGCTCGCTGATTTGCACCCCATCCGCATTCGTCGCAATCGGCTTGAACTCGCCTCGATGCGTGTCCGGTGCGTCCGGCTTCAAGTCGAACGTGTCCATGTGACTCGGCCCTCCTCCCAAACGGATGAAGATCGCCGCTTTCGCTTTCCCGCTAGGAACACTCCCACCTGTCGCAGCAGCAGCCTCAGCCCTCGCCATTTCGCCCGCCAAACTCAACCCCAAGCCGAAGCCCGAGACCGCACCGATCCGGATGAAATCACGGCGCATAACGCCATCACAGTATTGATCGAACATATTCATGATAAGGTTATTAAAACTCTCGCTTTCCGACGTCTTCTCTCTCGCTTCTCACTCAAATCTTCTCGTCCGAACCTCAGTGGTTCACCAAAAACTCACGCGTGTTCAACATCACCCACAACAACTCCGTACAACCCGCAACCGCCGACGGAGCCGCCCCGATGTCAGCCCGCGCTTTTCCCATCTCCTCCTCGGTCGGAGGTCGGCTCACCGTCCGTAAAAAGATCTGCCGAACAACCCCATCAATCCGAGCAGCCTTCTCCGCATCAGACTCCACCGCCACCACAACTCCCTTGCGCGGGGCCTCCACCCCTAGAGCCTTCTCAATCCAAGCCCGCCCACCCTTCTCACTCAACCGCTGTAAAATGCTCGGGTCGTTCCGAGTGTAAATCGTCTGCAACAGCGTCGGATCCGTCACACGCTCACAATCACAATTCGTCGTGCGCTGCGGTTTTCCGAAAATGCCCAACGCATACCCGTCCACACTCTTCACCGGCACCAACCCCTTCGCCTTCCCCGGCGCCATCTGCGCACCCCCTCCCGCTGGACCGATCGCCCGCTCTCCCACTCGCACCGGATACTCCGTCATCGCAGCGTCAGAATCGCTCGCCATCGCGATCGCGTCATGCACGACCTCCGCCGGCAACCGCCGCACCATCGCATGCGAGAAGTTCTTCTCATCGAGTTTGTTCGTCGCGTTCGTCTTCCAGCTCCGCTGATACGCATCGCTCCGAAGGATCTCACGATGCAGCCACTTGATGTCATACCCGCTCTCCACGAAACCCTTCGCCAAATGGTCGAACAACGGTCCGTTCGATGGCGCATTCGCAAGGTTCAGATCATCGGCCGGTTCCACAATCCCACGCCCAAAATAGTTCGACCACACCCGGTTAACCCATGCCTTCGCAAAATAGGGGTTCTCCTTGGACCGCAACCATTCCATCAACGGCTGCCGCGCATCCGGGAACTCCGACAACACCACCTCATCCCCTCCCAACAGCTTCGGAGTGATGACCCGACTGGATCCCGCAACCGCTTTCGCCGGCTTGATCGCCTTGTTCGTCGCAGACGCTTTCACCTCCGCAGAAAGGTCGCGCCACGGAATAGGCTGACCAACATCCAAACGCTTCGACATCTCCACCTCCGTCAGGCGACGCAACTTGTCCGCCTTCACCGCCAACTCCTTCGCCTTCTCCTTCTCACCCTTCTCCGGATCTGCAACCACCGCAGGCGCTGTCGCCGCCGCTCCGTCGGTCCCCGCAGGCTTTGCACACGCCACATCCGTCCCCTTGGCAACCGCCGCCGCACCTGCGTCCGCCGCCGCCTTCTCAGCCGCCGCCCGGGCCTTCTCAGCCGCCTCCTCCGCCCGACGCCTCTCCTCCGCCTCCAACCGATCCTTCACCTCCCGATTGATCTCGGTCCTCAAGGTCGCCGCCGTCATCACCGACGGATCGCCTCCGGCCTTCGCCGACTTGGCTTCCGCCTTCGCGCCCACCGCCGTGAAAAATGCCTGGAACTGCTCGAAATCCTGCTTCGTCCACTGGTCGAACGGATGCTTGTGGCACTGAGCACACTCGATCCGAACCCCAAGGAACGTGTGCGCAAACGCAAGCGCTTTGTCCTCAGCCTTCTGCAAGTTCGAACGGAACCAGTACCACGGCATGTCTTTGCGCGCCCCGAAATCCGCCGCATTCTCCTTCGCAAAATAACTGCTCAACTCCTTCGCCATCGCCTCGTAACTCTGATCCGGCGACGTCCGCGTCCGCGCCATCACCAACCCCGCCGCAATCTGATCGTACGGCACATTGTCGCGGATCTTCCGCTCCAACCAGTCGTACCAAAGGCGACTGATCTTGCCGCCCGCATTCAGCAATCCATCAGCAATCCCATTGTTCACCAGTCGCGGATTGTTCCCCGTGAAATCCGACAACAACGTAGCCCACCAAGCCGCGTAACCCGGACGAGACAAAAGCTCATCCACCTTTTTGTCCCGCTTGTCCGCAGACTTGTCCGCCAAAAAAGCCTCCACTTCGGCCGGGGTCGGTAACGTCCCCGTCACGTCCAAACTCGCTCGCCGCAAGAACTCCGCATCCGTACAGGATTCGGCCGGAACAATCCCCACCGCCTTCAACTTGTCATTGATCAACCGATCCACCTGCGTCCGCGCCGTCAACTTCGGGAAACGGTCACCCGTCTGGTCTGACACCGGCAACAGCACCGGAACCGGCGTCACACCGTTGTCGTAAAACGCCACCACATGCGAATCCCCTTTGCCTTTGCACTCCGCAACTCCCTGCTCGTCAATCGTCACCACCGAGTCGTCGTTCGAACGGAACCGAGTGAACCGCGTCACCTCCTCCACCGTCCCGTCCTTCCAATAAGCGAACACCTTCAGCGCCACCTTCTCTCCCGGTTTCCGGAACGCGATGTCCTTCGGCAACACCTCCAACCGATCGAACTCCCCCGTCTCCGCCACATCAATCCCCGCCCCATCCTTGATCCACTTCAGCAGCATCCGGTACTCCCAAGAACCCTTCTTGAAACGCTCCTTCCCCTTGTGGCTCACAATCGCCGCCCCCTTCGTCAGCACCAAACTCTTCTCCGGCGACTCAAGATTCACCCGCACCTCACCCTCATCCCCATTATCGTCTTTCACGATCGCCTTGTGATCCTTGTCGAAATCGTAGCCGAACAGCGACAACTGGAACCCGCCACGCCCTTGGAACGAACCGTGGCACTCCCGCCCACTGCACCCCATCCTGCTCATCAGCGGCACCACATGCCGACGAAAGCTCGGCCGTGCATCCGTCTCGCGCCCATCGAAAAGTTTCGACGGATCCGCAGCAGGCGCCGCAGAAACAACACCCGACACCAACGCCGCTCCAACGACAACTCCGAGGGGGATTCGCATAATCAAACCTTTAGCAATCAAGATGCCCGCACGTAACGACCTCGGCCAAAACCACTCAGCAAGACCGGATTCACGCACAAGAACGCCTTAAAACAGGAGACATTCTCAAAGCGCCACATGGGACAATGTTGGGAAAACACCGCGGACCGTCGTGGGTTGCAAAAAATCGCCGACACCCGATGAAGCGCGCCACAACCGACATCCTCTCTGTCTCAACCAGATCGGGCGAAACCCCGAACTCTCATCCACCCGTGGCCGCACAAAATCCGCATTGTCCCCGATCAAGGCCATGCTTCGATTCTCCCTCTCAGCTAACCCCCATCTGTTTTATGAAATCTGCAACGTCCGCACTGTTCGCTTCGTGCCTCCTCGGCCTCTCAGCTCAGGCCCAGATCCAACTCCAAAAAGGTGACCACATCGCCATTGTCGGAAGCGGCCTCGCCGATCGCCAACAACACCACGGCTGGCTCGAAACCCTTCTCCACAAAGCCTTCCCCGAGCACGAACTCACCGTTCGAAATCTAGGATTCGCTGCCGATGAAGTGAACCTCCACCCGCGCAGCGATGAAGTCCCCACCACCGAGTACTTCCTGAACATGAAGCCAGGAAGCCTCACCACCACCGTCGGCAAAACCGAGGTCACTTACCACGCCGGAGCCGATTTCCACGCCAACGTCATCCTCGCCTACTGGGGCTTCAACGAATCGTTCAAAGGCGAAGGCGGGCTCGATGACTTCAAAAAGGCCCTCGACGAATACCTCAAAAAACATCTCGCAGCGGATTACGGGAAAGGGAAACCGCGCATCGTCCTCCTGTCCCCCATCGCTCACGAAAACCTCAAGGACCCCACCAACTTTTCGGACGGCTCCGCGAACAACAAGAATCTGCAACTCTACACCTCCGCCATGGCAGAGGTCGCCAAAACCAATGGCGTGCACTTCGTCGACCTTTTCACCGCTTCGAAAGACCTCTTCAGCCGTTCAAACAAACCCCTCACCATCAATGGCATCCACCTGAAGGAAGAAGGTGACAAAGCGCTTGCACCCATCCAGTTCAAAGCGCTCCTCGGCAAAGACGCTCCCGACATCGCCGACCCGACCCTCGCCAAACTCCGCGACGCCATCGTCGACAAGAATACCGAGTGGCACCACCGATACCGCACCGTCGATCAGTACAACATCTATGGCCAACGCTCCCGCATCAAATACGCGGACGCTGTCAGCAAAAAGGATGGCATCGACAACGCGACCGTTCTGGGCGCTGAAATGGCTCAGCGCGATGTCAAAACCGCCAATCGCGACAGATCCGTTTGGGCAGCCGCAAAAGGACAATCCCTCGTCGCAAAAGACGATAACCTCCCCCCAGCGATCAACGTGGCACCCAACCGGCCAGAGCCCGTGCCGTACCTCGACGGAGCCGAATCTCTCAAACACTTGACCACCCCCGAGGGAGTGAAGGTCGACTATGTCGCCTCGGAAAAAGAGTTCCCTGAACTCGTGAACCCCGTGCAGATGGCTTTCGACACCAAAGGCCGTCTCTGGGTCGCCGCTTGGCCCAGCTACCCCGAGACGACGCCAACGACCAAGGTCTTCGACAAACTCCTCGTCTTCGATATCGATCCGAAGACCGGAAAATTCACGAAATGCACCACCTTCCTCGATGGCCTTAACTGCCCCACCGGCTTCCAATTCTATAAGGACGGCGTGCTGGTCATGCAGTCGCCAGACATGTGGTTCGTCCGCGACACCGACGGCGATGGGAAGGCCGATTGGAAAGAGCGGATCGTGCACGGTCTCGACGCCGCCGACTCTCACCACGAAACCAACTCCATCTGCTACGAACCCGGTGGAGCCGTCTACTTCAGCGACGGCGTTTTCCATCGCACCAACGTGGAAACCCTGCGCGGTCCCGTCCGCAACGTGAACGGCGCCATCTACCGCTTCGAGCCCCGTTCAAACCGTTTCGACCGTTATGTCCCGTACGGATTCGCCAACCCCCACGGACGCGTCTTCGACTACTGGGGCAACGACATCATCACGGACGCCACCGGGAACGCGAACTACTTCGGCCCTGCCTTCAGTGGACACCTCGACTCCGGCGCTCACCCCGGCATGCGCCAGTTCTGGAACCGCCCCTCGCGCCCATGCCCAGGTACCGCAATCCTCAGTAGCCGACACTTCCCCGATGACTGGCAAGGGTTGTTCCTCAACACCAACGTCATCAGTTTCCAAGGCATCTTCCGCGCGAAGATCTCCGAAGAAGGATCCGGCCTCAAAGGCGAAACCCTTGAGCCCGCACTGCTTCAGACCGATGTGAAGGAGAATCCCAACTTCCGCCCAAGCGGCGTTGCCGTCGCACCCGACGGTTCCCTTTACGTGATGGACTGGTCCCAAATGCTCATCGGACATCTCCAGCACCACCTGCGCGACCCGAACCGCGACCACCAACACGGTCGTATCTATCGCCTCACCTACCCGTCACGCCCTCTCCTCCAACCCAAGAAGATCCATGGCGAACCCGTGGAGAAACTCCTCGACCTCCTGAAAGAGCACGAGGACTCCACCCGGCAACTCGCTAAAATCCAACTGGATACACACGAATCCAAAACGGTGATCGATGCCGTCAGGAAATGGGAGAAAGCCCTCGACCGTTCGGACAAATCCTTCGAACACCATCGCCTCGAAGCGCTTTGGGTCAACCAATGGCACAACAACGTGAACCCCGAACTGCTCGATGCAGTTCTCAAATCACCCGAACCACGCGCCCGTGCTCAAGCAGTACGCGTCGCCTGCTACTGGATGGACCGTCTGCCGAATGCCATCGGCATCTTCGAAGCAGCGATCAAGGACTCCGCTCCACGCGTCCGCTTGGAGGCCGTTCGCGCACTCAGCTTCATCAAAGGTGAGCAGGTCAAAAAAGCGATCGAACTCGCGAAACTCGTCATGCCCGAAAAGGACTACTACATCGACTACTGTTTCCGCGAGACGATGAAACAGCTCACCTCCCTCCCAGAAGGCAAAGACGTTGTCGCCGGCGACGCCCTGCTCGCTGCTCGTCTTCGCTCCACTCCTGACGCCTCTTACGGTCCAACCAACAAGAAGCTCGCAGGTGCTGATCGAAAGGCGTACGACCTCGGAAAAGAGGTCTTCAACCGCGAAGCGCATTGCGTCACCTGCCACCAAGCCGACGGACGCGGCGTGGACAACGTCTATCCCGGACTCGCAAACAGTGACTGGCTCAAAGGCGATCAAGATCGGGTCATCAAGATCGTCCTCAAAGGCCTCTACGGGCCGCTCGACTTCCAAGGGAAAAAGTACGGACCAGATCGGGGAACCCCCCCGATGATGGGATTCGGGCCACTCCTCAATGACGAAGAGCTCGCCGCCGTCATCACCTACGTGAACCAATCCTTTGGTAACGACCTTCCCGTCGTCAAAGCGGAGCAGGTGAAGAAGGTGCGCGATGAGGTCAAGGACCGAGCGATCTTCTACATGGTCGACGAGATCCTTAAAGAGCATCCCCTGAAGAAGTAAGCGAACAACGTCGAAAGCCGTCTCGCTACCGAACACACCGCCCGTTGCTCCGTGCAACCGGGCGGTGTCTCGTTTTCGGTGGACACTCCCAGCCTGCCACCTAAACCCTCACCCAAACCCTTTCCCACAAAGCCCATGTCCGCCCCCTCCTCTCTTCCAACCCCACCCGACGCCGCTACCATTCGGACCACGGTCTCGGAAGAAACCTACCCCGGATTTGATGCATTCCGGCTGCTCGCAGCGTGGGGCGTGGCGTTCTCCCATATCTTCCCGATCACCGGTGGCGCCGACGCTCAAGACCCCCTCCAAGCCCTGCTCGGCAAGGGCAACAGCATCGGGAACTACTCGCTCTATTCCCTCTTCATCCTAAGCGGATTTCTCCTCAGCCAAAGTCTCAGTCACAGCACCGATCCCATCCGATATCTGGTCAACCGCTTCATCCGCATCGTGCCCGGGTTCGCCTTCGCGGCCTTCGTATCAATGCTCCTCATCGTTCCACTCCTGACCGGGCGCGCCTTCTCCGAGGTCCTGATCGCGAAAGATGTCTGGGGCGCCATCGTATGGTCCATCAATGGACTGCGCGACGTCACCGGCGGCACCCTCTCCTTCTCCAAACATCCCGAGATGGGCTACTTCCTCAACGGATCCCTCTGGTCCATCCCGTACGAAGTCATCTACTACGTCCTCCTGCTTGCCGTCGCTCTGATCTTCCGGACCAGCGGTCGCATCGCCACCGTGTTCTTCGCACTCGGCGCTATCGCCCTCCTCGGCCCAATCCTCGGGCTCGCTTCCACGGATTGGAAAAGCGCCACAGATGTCCCGTTGCTCCTGCCGTATGCGCTCCTCGATAAAACCGCACCCTATTTCTGCGCCGGCGCCTTCTTCTTCGGATTCAACCGACGCTGGCCCATCGGGCCCGCAGGCTTCGTCACCTGCATCATCCTTCTCGCAATCGCAGCAACCGCAGGCATCGCCCACCTCGCCTTCCCGCTCCTCGGCCCACCCCTCATCGTTTTTCTCGGCCGCTTCACCCCGCCGCTCGCTAAGCTGCTCACCAAACTCGGCGACATCTCGTTCGGCGTGTACCTGTTCGGTTGGCCGGTCGGACTGCTCGTCGCAGCGAAGATGGATTCCACCAATCCGTACGTCATCTTCACGATCACTGCCGTAGCGGTCTTCGTCCTCGCCGTCATCACACAACGCCTCGTCGAATCTCCTGCGCAAAAACGTCTCAAACCTTGGATCCTGGACCGTCTTCCACGATTCCCAAAAGCCTCGAAGCCCGCCTCGAACCAGGCACCAACCCCTTGGGCATCCTTGATCCGCAACCTGCTTACTCTCGAGACCAACCGCGCCTGGATCGAGCTCTCCGCCGCCCTCCAATCAACCATACTCCGCTCCCTCGACGCATTGGCAACCAATCCCCCGTCCATCTCAACAATCCGGATCACTGCCGCCTACACTGCGTGCACCCTTCTCCTCATCCGACTTGCCGCCTATCCTTACCCTCTCACCGCCAACTGGTTCGGCTTCGAACCCTATCATCTGATCTCCATCATCGCGATCACTGCAGCGCTCCTTGGGAAGCAGCCAGCCACCGACAAAAAACTCACCCCTTCCCGTCCGTGAATCCTCGGAACGGTACCCTCTCGCAAACCATGAGCTTTGGTGCGCTCACCATCGA
>CAZAZT010000059.1:0-22740 GCA_964489645.1 uncultured Chthoniobacteraceae bacterium
GATTGGTTGGTTGTTCCGGAACCACTGGAACGCCAAGTTGCTTGGGCCGGTGGCCGTGACCGCGAAAGCAGCGCTTCCTCCGATTTCGCTGATTCGCGAGAGCGGTTGCTGCTGGATAACGGGACGGGTGATGACGTCAACGCGTACGCTTTGCGATTCTGCACTCAATCCCGTGGGCCCTTTAGCCA
This sequence comes from uncultured Chthoniobacteraceae bacterium, assembly GCA_964489645.1. Classification (GTDB taxonomy): domain Bacteria; phylum Verrucomicrobiota; class Verrucomicrobiia; order Chthoniobacterales; family Chthoniobacteraceae; genus JBEEPE01. The sequence continues at coordinate 189 of CAZAZT010000059.1, forward strand.
TCACCTTGTAGAGACCTGCGTCGGTGATTCCTGCTTTCAAAACAGAATAGGAGTTGAGAGTTGCCCCTGGAATCAAAGAGCCGTTGAGGAACCACTGATAGAAGGTTGCGCCGTCGGCAATCGCCGAGAGTTGCAAGGCCTGGCCTTCATTGACGATTTGCGCCTTCGGTTGGCCTTCGTTGGTGAATACGGGTGAAGAGAAGACGCTGATATTGAAGGGGGCCGACGAGGTCGATCCGGCGGAATTTGATGCCACCAGAACGTATTGACCGGTGTCCTGAACGGAGAGGGAAGGAATGATGAAGACGGTCGACTGAGAGTTTGGGATGGTTTGGCCATTCTTGGTCCAAGTATACGTCACATCCGCGCCAGTTGCTGAGTCTGTGATGGATAGCGATTCACCGACGGAGAACTGCAAGTTTCTCGGGGCTGAGACTAGCGGGAAAACCGGTTTTGTGGGCGGCTCAGGCAGGGTCACCTTGATGGAAGGGAACTCGAGCACCCGTCCGATTGCGGCTGAAACCGCAGATGCCGTGTAAGTGCCCACGTCGGGGATAGAGGGATTCGCGATGACAAGGTCGCTTGTGGTGACTGGAAGCATGACGCCATCCTTTTTCCATTGATACCGTACATCGACGGGGCCGGATACGAGCGCGGAAAGTTTGATGGGCGTATTAGGGGTAATGACCGCTCCGACCGGCGCGAGCAGGGGGTGCATCGCCTCTGAAGGATCCCACACTGATTCACGAACTTTCAGGTACAATGATGAGGATGAAACCGTCTTTCCATTCGAGGTGACGTCTAGGGTGTAAACTCCCTCATGCGACTCATCTACAGCGTCAAATTTCAGAGAGGTCCCGTTCGCTCCGGGAATCGCTACGCCGTTTTTCGACCACTGAAGGGGGGCATTCTCTCGGTAGGTGATGCGGTCGAGGTAAAGGAGACCATCTTGTTGACTGAATGCGAGCTGATTGATGGTATCGTTTGCCGTGATCCCAAGCGCGCTGAGCGGGAAGGAGAGGGTTGTCCAACGCCCTTTGGCGGGTAGTTCTCCGACTTTTCTTCGGCTATCCGTGTTGACCGTTCCCCAGTCGAAAGTGCGATTCAAATCACCCCATATGGCACGATGCGACCAACCATTCCGAGAGTTCACTTGGAGCATGAACGCAGCGGAGGGGCTGTCCTCTGGGATGAACACATCTAATGAGATAGAACCATTAGAAGATGCGGGCTTCAAGAGCGGTGTAAGCTCCACAATGTCGTTGTGATAGCCTTCGAGTCGGATGACGTTCTGGCCCGCGCTAGCGGGGAAACCCGTCGGGGAAATAATATCCCCTGCAACTCCCTGAGTTTCTTGAGCCCACGAATCGTCAAAGAGGACAATCTCCCTCCGCGAGACCGCTTGTGTCGCGGTTTGGGAGGTTGAAGTTGCCGTGGTCCCTGAAGCAGGAGGCATGAAGACCTGAATCCCTTGGGGTGATCCAACTAGGGAGAATTGATCATTCCATGAAGTGTGTGCTCCACTTGCCGCAAAAAACTCCACATGGTCACCGCCGCCGCCCTCAAACATCAACACTTCAACCGTGTGTAAACCCGAGCTCAGGGCAATCGGTGGGGAAAGGAAGTCCGCTGCGCCGTGATTGGTGTCGTCGGTCATGATCGAAACTCCATCGATCTTGATGCGGCTTCCGTCGTCAGAGTTGATGCCGAATGTGTAAGTTCCGGCGTTAGCGACGAATAAAGTCCCTTCAGCGAGCAACGCGTAACTGGGCTCGCTCTTTGGAAGACGAACCTTACCGGAGTAGTGCCCTGAGTCTCCATCACCAAAGTGATTCAGGGTGGTGGCATACAGGATGTAAGTGGAAGCCACTCGCGAGTCAGTCGATGGAAGCGAGAGGATAAGGTCCGCGGCTGCGATGGAGTTGACCGAAGGCAAGGAGGCGCTCGGATTCAGGACGACCTGCTTGATGCGGAATCCCGAACTGGGTTGTTGAAGCGAAAAAGAGAGACCGCGCTGCACGACGGACTGGATTGATGCACTGAAGGGCCCAGATGCGACTCCGTCCTCGGTGCTGATGAGGGCTCGGGATGAGGTTTTTGAAGTCTGTCCGTCGCTGATGACGACGTCGTATACGCCGCGCGTGTTTTCATCCACCGTGAAGGCGAATGCATCGAAGATGGCTCCTGGCACGTTCACTCCGTTGCGTCGCCACTGATAGGAGAGCTGGCTCTGGTCTTGCAGAGGAGTGATTGCCGAAGAGATAAGAATGACCTTTGCCCCGGAGTTAACGGTTCTTGGGTACGGGTGCTCTAGGATTTCCAACGATGTCGGGCGAGAGGGAATGATGCGGAAATCAAAAAATGCGGACTTGCTTGTTAATGCGTCTTTCACTTTCGCCACGACGGAGAAGGGCCCACCTTGGAGAGAACTGGGGTAAGAGAGGATTCCGGACGGAGAGAGCGAGGTTGCGGAGAGTGCTGACTTGTCACTGATTGACATCAGTTCCCAAACGCGATCCCTACCAATATCCGACAGGTAACCGACTCGGCTGTTCAGATCTGCGTTGGGGGCGCCTGCGACGAAGGGAGCGTCAACGGTGATGCTAGACTCTGTGGATTTGGAACTTACGTCTATCCGGAGCAACTGGGACGTTCCGTTGGTTTGGGTTGCGACGAGATAAATGGACCGGAGCGGCATCTCGAGGACGTATCCAGGCATTTGGCCCGAGGCGTCATTCCAGAAAGAGCCGGTGACAGCGGCGTAGTTCTCGCCGCCACAGCAGTTGTTGGGTTCGCCATTGGCCCACACTTGAAATGACCATGGCTCTCCTGTGACCCAGCGCCACTTTCCTTCAGAGCCCTCGTCGGTGGCTCCAATCCAGAGACTATCGGCGACAATCACTTGTTGAAGCATCTTTTCCCACTCAGCCCTAGAGGCGAATGTCGCTAAGTTCCCTCCGCGTCGCTCCGCATCCGCCTTTGCCTGCGTCCAACTTAAGCTCATGTTTGAGCGAATGGCGATGAAGTCGGACTCACCGCTGGTTGTGGAGCTATTCGCGACGTATCCCGAGGGAATGGTGACCAAGCCGTCTGAGTTCACCGAGGCTTGGAGAGGATTTCCCGCAGCAGATTTCAGGAGGCTGAATGTGTAGCTTGCTTGAGGGTCCAAGTTAGAGAACAGCTTCTTTGCATCAAAAGTGATGTTCGATGCATCCTTCAAAATCTCGTAGCGCACCGACTGAGCGGGTTGACCTGGCAGAGTGAAGATTGTTTGTGGCACAGTGACGTCCACACTGAGTTGAACCTGAGAGGTTCTCGTGTCGGTCAACTTCACCCGATACGTTCCGGGGATGGCCTGATCTCTTGAGGTGTAGAACTTGACTGAACCGCCAGTCACCTTCGCTTGAAGGAAGTTCTGAGCCTGATTTGCGATGACTTTCAGAGTGGGGCTTGTGCTCGTCGATGAACTGGATGTGAGCTGGATTGCGTTAGGCACATCCCAATCTGCAGTAGCAACGTAGGGGGCCGCTGGGAAGGTTGGCTGAACGTCGCCGTGGAGAATCACGTTGACGGTGCGGATGTCTGGAGTCTCCCCAGATGTCGGAATCCGGACGCCGATTGGATATATGCCGGGCTGGGCGTTGGCTGTCGGTTTGAGCACCAGAAACCGGCCAAAAATTTGAGCGGCGAGGATGGTTGGATTCGCGTTGGAGTAAACTTCTGCGGCGAACTGTTCGTTCGCGATATCGCCGCCGAAAAGACCTACGAGGTTGATGACCGCAGCGGGGGACGAGGCGTTGGCGTAAGCGAAAACCATTGGCGATTGCTCGGTCCCCGTATTCTGGCCGGACAAAGGCATCGAGACGCGAACGAACTGCACCAAGGAGGACGTCGGATCCTTGACGGCAACGTAAGCCAGGAGCGGTCTGTTGAAATCGGAAATTTGGGCTTGGGAGAGGTAGACTGAAAGCACGCCAGACGGGCTCATGTTTAATATGGCGCCTGTTGGGACATCGCTGGAGTAAAGGGAGAACGAGAGGTCAGTTCGACCTGTGAGCGGGGATTGAAGGTTTCGCGCCACGTTCACGATTGCGACCGGGGAGGAGATTGGCGTGCTTTGGCTGATCTCCTGGAAAATTTCGGTGGGCGCCGAGGGAAGCACCGTCACGACGAGCCTGCCGTACATCACGGCGTTCGTAACGGTGTCGGTGGCTCGCAAGTAGATGGTATTTTTGCCAAGATACGCTGAGGAATTTGTCGTCAGACTCACCAAGTCACCTCGGTTGATGACCGCTGAGACGCCTTTCTTCGAGGAGTTGTAAGTCTGTTCGAAAACGTAACTGGAAGGTAATCGCGAGGTCGTTGCGTTTGTTGCGTTCCCAGTCGTAGGAGGGAGCGAGCCGATGATTTGCATGCGGGCCGCAAGGGGAATGGATTCTGCCAGTTGGCCTCCAATCGCCGTTTCGACCGAAATCTCGAAGGTGCTTTCTGGAGGGGTGAACGTGCCGACGGACACGGATATCTTCCCGTACAGAATCTTGCCGGAGGCGGAAACTTCAACGAGCAGCTGCGTCGTCCCGGTGACAAAGTCGGGGGTAGACGTAACGGACAGTGTTCCCTCTGCGCTTAGAGTTGCGCCTAGTCCGATTGCGGCGAGGGGGCTCAAATCAACAATCCGATATTGCACTGGGGATCCGGCCTGAATCGACCCGGGCAAGAGTTGAGACAACGCGAGATTCGTGGTCGATCCGGCAATCCCTTGGACCATCACCTCGGCGGCGAAGGTTTCCGTGGTCGCTGAGGGAGTGAAAGCCATGACGGAGCAATCCAGTCGGATGATTTTCTCGATGGGGTTTGTTGACTCGCCCGAGGCAACTTTGAGGAAAATCGAGTCTCTCGTTTGTGTGTCTGTGGTTGGGGAGGCTGACACAATCACTGCGTCCCTGGTTGGGGTGAGTGCGACCGCGAGTCCTGCGTTTAGGCCGGACGGATTGATGAGATCGATCGTGGACGATGACGGAAGATTGAGGGGCGCGAGGATTTTGGAAGCAACGTCGATCGAAGACGAAACTCCGCGGCTGACCGATTGCGCGATGACGAGATCGATGCCCGTGGATTGTGGACCGCTGACCAGAATGGGAACGCGGAAGAAGAACGTTTGCTCGGCTGTGTTCGAACGTGCCTTAACAAAAGCGTCGTAAGCGCCGGGTGTGGCGTTCGGTTGTGGTGTGATCAGAACAGCATCCCCTTCGAGAGACTTTATGACAAATGCTCCGCGGGATCTCGTCGCGGCAAGCGATATGGAGGCGGAAGAAAGTGAGAAACTCGTGTTTTGAGCCTTGCTTAAAGCGGACTCCAACAGAGGTCTCAGGGAGGTTGGTTGCGCTGTGCTTCCAACGGTCACCTGGACAGGGTCGGTGGTGAGCAGCGGGCCGTTCGATCCGTTGGGGAGGTCAGTGATTGAGATCGGGATGTTGACCGATATCACACGGGGCGGAGTGGATGAATCGGATAAACTGACGGAAAGGTTGATGGTTTGACTGGATTCGCTGAGTGAATCTGGTGCCAGATACAGGTCCCCGTTTGGAGATAATGAGGCCCACTGGGGTAGGCTCGTTCCATTGACCGTCCACTGAAAGGGCGGGGTGAGGAGATTTGATGCAGGAAGATACTGTCCGAGGCTGATGGAAGTGCCTGCAGAGCGGTAGGCCGTTTGCTCCGGCACCTGTATCTCGGACGGCAAAGGATTCGGCTCACTGACCGTCGGCCATCCGCTCATCCAGCGCGAAACAAGATAGGACGCGGATAACGAAAGGTCGCTGTCACTTATCGCGGAGGAATAGTAGATGATTTCGCCGATTTGAGCGTTGGATGATTCGTTTGAATCGGACTTTCCGACGAACAAGGGTTTTGATCCACCGGAGATTGTTTTGGGGAGAGTGCTGCTTTGGAGCGTGGACTCTGTACCGTCGGCTCGGAAAATCTTGAACAGTCGCAGGTCTGTGCTGGTTCCTTTGGAGGAATCGAGGCGGCCAGCGAGGATATAGGGTACGTTGGGAGCAAGTTGATCTTGTAGGGTCTCGTTGTCGTTACTGGAGTGGAAACCGGTTTTGGAGCCGACATCCCCATTCATACGAATCGCCCAGTCCGTGTCGTGCTGCCCGTGATGGATGTAGCTTCCCCAAGTCTGGATGAGAGCAGAGGGCTGAACTGCTATAAGAACGGTGACGTTCTCGCTGAGTGGAACATTCGATGCGACCAGTCCCTTGCTTGGGTTGAAATCAAGGACTTTGAGAGCACCTACGCTTTTCAGACTTGGGCCGCCGCTGGTTTGGGCGGAGAGGGTGAATCCATTTCCTGAGAGATCTTTCCACTCGGTGACGGATTCACCTTGAAGAGTGATGGATGAGGAGAGGTTAGCGTCGTAGTGAGCCAATAGATTGGATGTTGCGAAGTCCCTCGGAGACACGATGACTTTGCCAATCGATTCAAATGGATTGGGGCTGTTGAGTGATCGGATTCGGACTGTGGCATCGACGCTAATTGGTAATCCTGTGCTCGACATGACCACGGTGAGGACTCCGGACGGTGTGGCCTTGAACTGACATAGGTTGGGTGCTGAGTTGTCTAAGATATCAATAGCCCACGCGGAGTTTGCGGATGCTGACCCGCTAGGAAGGATGTCTTGCAGGTTGATGCTTTGAGAGGTTCCTCCTCGCGAAGCGAGCATTTGAGCTTGAAAAGACGGCTGGATCTGAGCCGGGCTGCTTTGAGCGTGAAGAGAGACACGTATGAAACGGACTCCGAATGAACCAGAACTTGCCTTGATCACGAGGCTTTGTGAGCCAGGTTGAATGTTCGTTGGAAGGCCAAACGCGAGTGATCCTGTGGCATAGTCCAGCTTCTTGGCGTAGCTCGGAGCATCGTCTGAAAAGATTTGGTACATCGCACCCTGGACCAACTGTCCATCATTCAGGGATTGCAAAACCGATTGGAGGTCGACGGGGCGGGGCGGGGCGTTCAGAAGGTGGTAAGCAGCCACATCCGCATCGATTCTCGGGGCTGTCTCCCATGTTAGGTTGGCGTTAACCTGGCCGTACGCCACCCGAGAAGTGCTATCAACTACTTTAATATAGATAGGGTAAACGCCGACGGTTGGATTTGCTCCAGGCGATTGATAGGAACCCAGGGTGAGGAGTCCTTCTTGCGAAATGCTAGCGGTTAATGCCGCAATCGGCGCGGAGTTCGAATGAATGCTGAAGCTCAAGGGAGCGCTCAGTCCCGAGGCCTGAGGAACAAGATTTGGGAGCGACAGAGTTGAAAAGGTGGAGCCGATAATCACATCTCGATTGAGGACAAAGTCGATTTTCTGAGGTGCGGCGGGGCTGATGCGTATCCTTACCTTACCTACTTTCTGTACGGGTTCGGGTTGGGTAGAGTCATAGACTTTGACGAACAGGATGTATTCGCCTGCCACTGAGGTTGACTTCGGAACGAGAGAGAGACTGCTGCCTACCACATAGGCGTCTAGGATGGAGGCTGACGGGTTGTAGAGAACGGACCACTGGGATTGTGGGGACATTCCGGGAGGCAGCTTGGAAGTGAGGTCGACATTGGTGGAGGAGGGTTGCCCCATCACCAAATCTGAAACGATTTCAAAATCTTGGGCAGGGATGCTCGGATTGTTGAGCTGGATATCTAGCGTGCCGTAAACGGTTTTTGAACCATCACTGATCTTGATGACCAAGGGATAAGTGCCCACGGTTGCGAGGTTCGTCTGGATGATGGCGACGTTCCCCCCCGAACTCACAGACACATTGATCTTGCTGGGATCGGGATTGCGCAAAAGAGAGAAAGCTCTGTTGCCTTCGAGGGCGATGTTTTGCGGAAGATTTTGTGCAAGGTCGTAAGGCGGGATGTTCGAGCCGAGGGTTGCCGGAATAGGGATCGTGAATCGGTCTGAAAATGGCGTGGACTCAGGAATGGAGGGTTGTTTGACCGTCACATCGAGAAGGAGCAGGAGCTTTTTCGGGGTCGGAGAACTGTCCGTGATTTCGAAGAAAAGAGGAGCAACCACTGAATCAGGGGAAGATTGGTTCTCGTTTGCGGAAATGGACACGGTTGTCCCTGACAGGCTCGTAAAGATTCCGTCCATGTAGCCCATCGCGTCCGGAAGCTTCGTGACAGTCAGAGGCAAGGAAAGTCCTTCGCCCAATGAGCCCAACGACGAAGTGAGGTCAACCCCGCTGGTGGCGCCTTGGACTCCGCGGGTCACGGTGTGCGAGATGCGAATGTCCGGTTTCGGGGTGGATGAAGGGGCGATCCGAACCACGAGGCGCCCTACTTTTTTGTACGCGGGATTTTGGCTGTCAGCGATGGAGAAGAGGACTCCATAGGTTCCGGGGTACGCGTTGGGGGCGGCGACTAATGAGATTTCTCCCTGGTTAACTAATGTCTGGAACTGGGAGTTCGAATAAACTGACAAGATAGAGATGTCCGCAGAACCGATGATTCCTGAGTTGGCAGGAATCAAACTGATCAAAGATTGAGGGGGGGATGAGCTTCCCGGCGTAAGTGAGATGGTTTGCGAGAAAAGGAGGTCTTGTTCGTAGGGGATGTTGGGCTGTTTGAGGCTGGTCAGGAGCTTGACGGGAATCGTCTTAGGGGGAGTGGATGCGTCACTGGCGAAGGCAACAATCTCCAAGGGTGCGGTCGTTGCCTGTTCGGTGGCGGGGGGATTTAGTGAAAGCGTTCCGGACGGGGAAAGCGTGACCCACGAGGGCTTGCGATCGGAGACGCTCCAAGTGATGGGTGCGGTGAAGTCCGAACCCAGCTGGACGATCTGGGAAAGCGGTATTTCAGAACTGGATCCGATGCGCGCACTAAACGATTTGACGACAGGCGATTGGATTGGAAGGAAATCGATGTAATCCCATCCTAACATGTAGCTTTTCACCGCTTGCGGATTGGCTCCTCTGAGCGTAGCCGACAGCTTAACGGGTCCCGCATCGAGATAGATTGCGTCTGAGATGACGAGGGGGCTTGGAGGAACAAGAGACTGACTGTAGAAATCAACGTTATCTAGGAGCACTTTGCCATTAATTGAAAAGTCAAAAATGCCGTAGTCGTAGGCCTTGGTCAGGCCAGTTAGGACTTTGTAGAATCCAGCAGACGTGATTTGAATGGTGAGGTCGAGCGTTTCGCCAACTTTAGCATAGCGCCACCAAAGGTGCTGGCTGTTGCTCCAGGCATTCCCCAGCCCTGATTGGGCATCAAGCGGTGAGTTACCGGTTTGCGACTTGGTCACCGACTCGCTTTCCGCTTCGAACCTGATTCGATTTGTTTGCGCGAGCGCGTCAAAGTTTAGGGCGCTCATCAGCAACGCGCTGATGGAAGCGACCAAAAGAGTGAATCGGTGCCTAGAACTGTTGAACGATTTCATGGCTTGTCGGTTAGAAATTTTGGGTGCGGGTACAGATGCTTGGTGTGAGCACGTTTCGGGGCGGACTTTTTGCAAGATCCCTCCCAAGTAGCACAAAAGAAGCCAGACAGGGAGCGGGTGTGCCGTTCTGAACGAGGGTTCGAGGTCCAAGTAACTCGCAACCTGCTAACGGCGAAGTTGGTCGTCGAGGGAAGCGACCAATTGACGCAGTCGTTCGTCTTTGGTCATTCGGTCCCGCACTTGCCGATGCGCATGGAGGACGGTCCCGTGGTCGCGCCCTCCGAAGGCATCGCCGATTTCGTTGAGAGAGTGCTTCGTGAGTTCTCGTGAGAGGTACATCGCAACCTGGCGAGGGAACGCAATGCTTGCAGGACGTCGCTTGCTGGTCATGTCAGCAATCCGCACGTCGAACTGCTCGGCGACCCTCTTCTGGATCTGCTCGATGGTGATGGCACGGCGAGCCTCTTCTTGGAGGATGTCCTTGAGCAGTTGTTCAAGTTGAGGCGTATCCGGCAGTTTGCCGTCGTTCAGGGAAACGAACGACGCGACGCGCATGAGGGCTCCCTCGAGGCGACGAACGTTGGTTCGAATCCTCTCCGCCAAGAACTGGAAGATCTCTCTGGGGAGCCGGATCTTCATGTCGCTCGCCTTTTTGCCAAGGATAGCGACACGTGTTTCAACGTCCGGTGGCTGCATCTCGGCGGTCAAGCCCCACTCGAAGCGGGACACCAATCGGTCCTCGAGATTCGCGATCTCACTGGGTGGGCGATCGCTCGAGAGGACGATCTGTTTATGGCCGTCGAACAGCGCGTTGAAGGTGTGGAAAAACTCCTCCTGCGAACGCTCTTTGCCTCCAAGGAACTGGATGTCGTCAATCAACAGGACATCAGCCTGCCGATACTTGCGACGGAACTTTGGCAGGGAGCTCGACTGGATCGCATCGATGAAATCGTTCGCGAATCGTTCGCTCGTGATGTACAGCACCTTCGCGTTTTTGCGTGATTCAAGGATTTTCAGTCCGATGGCCTGCATCAAGTGAGTCTTCCCAAGTCCGACGCCTCCGTAGATGAATAAGGGATTGTAGGTTTTGCCAGGTTTGGTGGCGACGGCGGTGCATGCGGCATGCGCGAACTGGTTGGCTACCCCCACAACGAAAGAGTTGAAGGTGAAGCGCGTGTTCAGCCCTGAGTGGGCTGCCGTTTCGTGGAAAGAGTGCTCGTCGGGAACAGGCTGAGTCTTGGGCTGACCGGAGGACGAAACGGAAGAGGGCGTTGGTTCTTCGGCGAATAGATATTCGAAAGTCACAACGGAGCCGTGGCACTCGGTCGAGGCTTGGTCGAGGAGGTTCTGGTAGTTGCTCTCAATCCAGTACTGGAAGATTTTGTTCGGCGCGAGGAGCGTGAGACGATCCCCACTGAACTTCAACGGTTCGAGTTGCTTGAACCACCGGTTGAAGGTGTCGCCATTGACCCGCGATTCGATCGCCTCGGAAATCTGCTTCCAGAGAGACAGGTGAGCGGAAACCTCGGAGTGCGAGTCGGAGTTGGCCCCGCTCAGCACGGCGTTTTCGACAACGCTTATTTTGGACTCGGGATCGTCTGGTGTGTCAGCGTGCACAGGGTGGATGGTGCTGGAGTGACTGAATGGTGTTCGGCGTGTGGATCGCTTTCGGATTAGCGAGAAGCCGAGATCCCAGTGTCTCGAAGAGAAGGCCAAGCGGTTGCCGTGAAGGGAGTGGCTGCGGCGGGGATGGATGGCACGGATTTCATCGGGTTTGTGACCTTAAAAAAGTTGGTCAGGTAGCGGCAAGGAGGAAGGTCAAAATGGACGAGAAAAAGTTCACTGGGCTAGGGCGTTTTGGTTTGACTCAGATGACCCATCACCGAGCAAGTGACTTTCGATTGCTATCCATCTGCGGAGAAAAAATCGCTCCAACAAGGAAGGTCACGCTGGCCCCGAAGAAGATACGCCATGGGAACTCGACGGTTGGGAGCCAGGTTGGTTTCCAGAGCGGCGTGACGCCGACCGAGGTGGGATGCAGCAGAGACCAAAGGTCGTTGTGCAATCCGGAGAGAAGGCCGACCGCTAGCACCCCTGAGACCATGGCGAACAGGTTGCCTTTTTCGGATCCTCGCCGAGTGAGCAGGCCCAAGAGGAAAACTCCGAGGAGCGCCCCGTAGGTGTAACCGAACACGCCGAGAACAATGGGGATGATCCGCGCTTTCAAAACGATTTTTGCATAAGCGGTGAGCCCTCCGATGATTGCAAGTGCGAGGGAAAACCAGACGGTGCTCCGCTTCGCGCATCGCAGCGATTCTTCCTCGGAAGCGTCCGGGCTCCACTTTCGAAGAAACCAGTCTCGGGTGAAAATCGTCGCGAGCGAGTTCAGAGCAGTGCTCAGCGATCCCATAGCGGTTGCAAAAATTCCCGCGACCACCAGCCCTCGCACTCCTGGGGACAGGTCGTGCACGATGTAATACGCGAAAGGCGCGTCTTTTCCGGGTTCCTGATAACGCACCCACAGGAGGATTCCGACCAAGAGAAACAGCAGGACAAGGGGAAGGTCGGCGATGCCGGAAAGGATGAGCGACAGGCGGCTTCGTTGAGTGTTCTTGGCGGTTAACATCCTTTGGACCATGTCCTGATCCGTGCCATGGGTCGCCATGGTGGTGAAGGTGCTGCCGATGAGGGCCGCCCAGAGAGTGTACTCGCTCTCGAGGATCGCTTTGAGGTTCGATGAGAGGGAAAGCTCGGGATTCCAGCCAAGATCGAAAAATGCGAGATCTTTGGGGCCGGTCAGGACTTCAGAAGCGGATTGCCATCCGTTGGGAAGGGTTCCGATCAGCTTGATCACGACGAAACCCAGAGCTCCGAACATCAGTGACGCTTGAATGAGATCGGTCCATACCACCGCTTTGATCCCGCCGATGGCCGTATAAACGCAGGTCAGCGAGGCGAGGAGGAAAACCGCTGCGATATAGACCCAGACTTGTTGTAAGTCAGAGAGGCGCGTTCCACTCACCATCTCGTAACCCATCACGAGCACGATCGCGGCGACGTAAAGTCGCGTCCCACTGGCCAGCGTGCGGGTGACGAGGAACACGGCAGAGGCAGCGTCGCGAGTCGAGGGACCGAAACGGGTCTCAAGGTATTCATAAATGGAAATGACCTTGAGATCGTAGAAGGGACGGATGAAGAGGAACGCGATCACGACGCGGGCGATGACCGTGCCGATGGCAAGTTGCGCGTAGGTGAAGTTCTTGTGGGCGTACCCCTCTCCGGGCGCTCCTAGGAAGGTTGCGGCGCTGATTTCGGCGGCGAGAATCGAGGCGAGAACAGCGAACCAAGGGACGTCCCGATTTCCAATCGAATAACTGGCCAAGGTTTTCTGTCCCGCACCCGCACGGATACCGATCGCGAGAATGACGATGAAATAGGCGAGGATGATGAGGAGGTCGGTGATCACAACCTGAAGGGTGTTTCGGTAGACGATGGGGGGGATTCTGGCACCATGCCAGCGTGTTCTCTCGCTGGAAGATTCCCTTGGCCATTGTTCTCTGCGTGCTGTGCACCTGCGCTCTGACTTATCCGATGTGGCGACTCGGACAGCATGCAATCGAACAGTGGGGGATTGAGGCACTGTCTCGGTACGGGGTGCAGAAGTATTTCAACCGATGTTTCCTTTTGTGCGGCTTGGTCACGATGCTGTGCCTGCGACAGAGCTTCCGCTTTTCGGCTTCTGGGCCGGTCTCAACCGACGTTGATTTTGTTTCTTTCTGGAGAGGCGTTCTGATGGGCGGAGCGACGTTTCTTGTGCTGTTTGGCCTTGGTTTGGCGGCCAAGGTTTTCTCGGTTGAGGGGGGCAAAGCTCTGGGTGGGGTCATGCTCAAGGCTTTCGGCGCAGCGTCGGTTGTGGCGGTGATTGAGGAGTGGCTTTTCCGTCGCCAGATGCTCAATGCTGCGTTGGTGAAGTTCGGCCCGACGGTTGGGCAGGTGATCGTTGCCGCCGTTTTTGCTTCGGTCCACTTTTTGAAGCCTACTGCTCCGCCACCGGATATGCCCATCGACGCGTTGGTTGGCTTCCGGTTGTTGCCGTTGATTTTCCACAAGTATGGGCAGTTTTTTTCGGTGATTGGCGGGTGGTCTACATTGTTCGTGCTCGGATTGGCTCTTTCGCGATTGTCGATCAAGTCTGGTGGGATCGCAGCCGCGATCGGGGTACATGGAGCGTTGATTGTTCTCAACAAGACCCTTGCATCACAGGTGAAGGTCGCGATGGTTCCGCCGTGGTTTGGCGGCGATTTTCAGACGGGGCTGATGCCGTTTTTGGCGCTTGCAGGTCTGGCATGGATTGGACCTCGTTGGGTTTGCAAGAAACCGGATTCGGCAGGGGATTCGTTGAGGGGTTAAAACCGTTGATTCGGGCCGACGGGTGTGCAGAGTGGGTCCGATGTTCCAAGTGATTTTCAACGCGATCAGTGCAGCGGAGATGGCATCTCTCCCTGTCGAGTTGCAGATGGATTTGCTCGCAGAGTTCCAAGCGGAGGGGGACCTTGATTCATCAAAGTTCGGATCCGTGAGTCGCGGCGGGAAGAAGCTTTTGCGGTACCGAACGAAGGATCATCGGATCTACTTTGAGCGCTTGGATGACCGATTGATCGTTCACCGAGTCCTCCATAAGAACACGGTCAGAGATTTTCTTTTTCGATCAAAACTGCCTACTTTGGAGGAGGATAAAGAACTCGGAAAACATGGCGGGTTCTGGAAGCTGATCGAGGAAGGTGAGCAGTCGGGGAAATCCTAAACTGCAACGGACTGTGTCAACCCGCGACGGCGAGTTCAGAGGATCCTCTCGGGAGGATGCGTACCCTGTTTGCAGAGCGGGCATTTTCATGGCGCACGCTGCGGTGACGGCTCTTCCTCGGGTTGCTTCCGAGGCGATGCGTTCCTATGCGGAACGTTGTTCGACGATGCCGCAGGAGTTTCCTGAAGTGCTGAGAGATATCCGCGCGACGCGCCAGCTGTGCTCAGATTTCATCGGGGCGCGCCCCGACGAGATTGCGTTGCTGGGGCCGACGTCATTGGGGTTGAGCCTTTTCGCAAATGGCATTGAGTGGCGACGGGATGACGAGGTCATCTTTTATCAAGGGGATTACCCTGCGAACGTTTACCCGTGGCGGAGTCTTGAGCGCTTAGGCGTGAGATCTTGCCCTATCGCGGCCAAACCGGACGGCCGGATCACCCTCGATGATGTGCGCCCTCTTTTGTCGGAGAGAACGCGTTTGGTGGCTTTGGCATCTGCAAACTACCTTTCGGGACATCGGCCGGATTTGGGGGAGATCGGAGCGTTTTTGCGCGCGAAGGGGATCCGATTTGTGGTGGATGGAATTCAAACGGTCGGGGCCTTCCCGATGGATGTGGGGCGTGAATGCGTGGACATGATGAGCGCGGACGCTCACAAGTGGATGCTGGGGCCGATGGCCATCGGGATCGTTTTTGTTTCGGCTACAGTTTTTGAGGAGGTGCGTCCGTCGCTGCTGGGAGCGTGGAATGTTGCGTCACCGGATTTTATCGCTTCGGAGGCCATCGAGTTCGTCCGAGGGGCGCAGCGGTATGAGCCGGGTGTGTTGAACACCGTCGGGATGTATGGAATGGCTGCTTCTCTTCGTTTGTTGACGGAGACAGGTGCGGACGCCGTCCAATCGGGGATCCTGCGGTTGGCGGATGCTCTTAGGCACGGGCTTTTGGGGCTTGGGATGGAGTTGATGCTTTCGCCGGATGACACTCGTCGGAGCGGAATCGTTTCGTTCAGAGCTCGGGCTCGTGAGATCGGGGATCTGTACAGGTTCTTGACGGAGCGAGGGCTGACGGCCTCCCTGAGGTCTGATGCCTTCGGGGGGCGATGGATTCGTCTCAGCCCTCATTTTTACAACACGCTGTCGGAGGTCGATGCGGTACTGGGATGGATTCGGGACTGGACGATGTCGTGAGCGATTCGGGACACACCGTGTGGGTTCCAGCCGACCGCGTCGTGCGTGATGCGCGTGAGCAAAAGCGTCGGGCTTTTCTGCGTTCGAGTGAACAGGTTCGAGGGAGGTATCTGAGATGTCGCGGCGCGTGGGGATCGCATCTGGAACGTTCGCGAGCGGCGGTGACCGAATCGATGCGGCGATGTGCAGGACGCTCTTTGGCGGTGGTCTTGGGCGGCGGGATGTTGCATGACATTCCCTTGCAGGCGCTTGCATCCCATTTTGAACGGGTTGTGATAGTGGATGTGGTGCACCTTTGGCGGAGTGTTCTTGCTGCGCAACGTTTCCCGAAGGTCGAGCAATGGTGTGTAGATGTATCTGGGTTCGTTGGCGGGAAGGGTTGTGACGAGTGGTCCGTGCGCTTTCCTTCGGAGTTGGAAGCTCTTTGCGGGGCGGATTTGACGGTTTCGGTGAACCTTTTGTCCCAGCTTGCGGTGGTTCCTCGGCTTGAGATGGGGAATCAAACGTCGAGGGGGGAAATGGATGATCTTTCTCGCGAGATGATCCGGATGCATTTGCGGCTTCTGGAGCGTCTTGGGGGGCATATTGTTCTGATCACAGATCGAGAACGTTGGGTGCGATGTTTGGAGTCGGGGAGGACCGTCCGATCGGATATCCTTTTCGGTGAGCAGATTGGGCCGTTCGAAGACGAGTGGATATGGAACATTGCCCCACCTCCGGAGGATTCTGAGACGCAGGATGTCTCCCACTTGGTTGGGGTGCGGCGTTGGATGGCTCCGCTGCGTCCGCAAGCGGCTTCGATTTTTTAACGAACCCATCGACCGGACCTAGAGGGAAGGGTATCTTGGACCGCTTATGGATAAAAAAGGGATTTTCGCCATCGTGTGCGCCATTGGGGTGCTCGTGTGGTGGCAGATGGATTACTCCAAAAAGATGGAGGCCTATCGCGCAGCGAAAGCTTCAGTGACTCAGGTTGCGACGAAGGACGAGTCGCCTGCCAAGACGGTTCAGCCTGTACAAGGAGGTGCTACGACGGTTGCTCCGAATCAGGAATCTCCCGCGGTTGAGGAGAAGTTGGCGAGTGTGAAGGGCAAAGAGGCCGAGTGGGTATTTTCGTCGAGGGGCGGGATCCAGCGGGTACGGTTGGTTGAGCACAGTGTGGAAGCGAAGGGTAAGGAACCGATTGTGATGAACCGGTTTGGGAACTCGCTGATCGGTGCAACGGGTGAGTCCTTTGACGGGAGCGGTCGCGATCCTTTCGATATGGTGATTCGTGAAGATGCGGGAGTGGTGGAGTTTCGCCGCAAGATGTCGCAGGGCGGGCAGTTGCAGAAGGTGTTTCGGACGCAGTTCGAGGGGAGGCACGAGTATGTTGTGCGGCTCGAACTCTCGATCGAGAATGATTCCGCCAAGGATGTTTCCTACCCCGCTCTGACGGTGCGTTTGGGGGGAGAGGCGGCGTTGCACGCTACCGACCAACCAATTTTCACGGGGTTCGGGCATTTAAAAGACAAGTCGGTCTCGGTGAAGGATGTGAATTGGTTTGTGAGTTCGGGTTTCCTGGGTTTTGGCAAAGAGGAGAGACCCGTGTACCGGGAGCTTGGAAAGGTGGGTTGGGGTTCGGTTTACAACCAGTATTTCACCACGACGGCGACAGTTTCCGGAGGGGACGCATCGGAGTTTGTTGCGATGCGCCATCCGGTTTCTGACGAAGCGTGGCGCGCGGCTGCGGCGGTTGGCGCTGCGCCAAATGCGGTGGAGGGTGCTCTGGTGCTGGACGTTGGGACCGTGGCGGCAGGACAGAAATGGCAGCGAACATTGGATCTGTACTCGGGACCGAAGGAGCACGAACGGTTGAAGACGCTGGGGCGCGAGCAAGAGGAGGTGATGCAGTTCGGCTGGTTTGGGGCGGTCAGTCGAATGCTTCTTTGGTCGATGAACCGGTTGCACGATGTCTTCGGGAGTTATCCGTTGGCGATCGTGGTGCTGACGATACTGATCAAGAGTGCTTTATGGCCGGTGCAGAACCGGGCGACAGCTTCGATGAAGCGGATGCAAGAGATCCAACCCAAGATGACGGCTTTGAGGGAGAAATACGGGGATAACCCCCAGCGGATGAATCAGGAGATGTTGGCTCTGTACAAGAAGCATGGAGTGAACCCGTTTTCAGGATGTCTTCCGATGCTTATCCAGATCCCGATTTTCTTGGGTTTTTACGGGATGCTGGGGAAGGCCGTGGAACTGAGGAATGTGGGGTTCCTCTGGGTAGCAGATCTTTCCCAACCTGACACCGTCGCGACGGTATTCGGGATTGCGATCAATGTTCTCCCGATCTTGATGGCGATCACGATGTTTTGGCAGATGGCGATCTCGCCGAAGTCTGGTGACCCTATGCAGCAGAAGATCTTCATGTTCATGCCGCTGATGTTCATCTACTTCTGTTACAGTTTCGCTTCAGCGCTATCGTTGTACTGGACGGTACAGAACCTGTTCTCCATCGTTCAGTTGTATGCGTCTCGGCGGAACGTTTCTGCGGGTGACGCGGTGGTGGTATCTGAGACCAAGAAAAAATAAGACTGAGTTATGGGAGTCGAAGCCAAGGAAATGTTGGAGACCCTGTTGGGGCACTTGGGATTTGTGGCTCAAGTGGAAGAAACGGTTGATGAGCATGGGATTCATCTTCAGGTGTACTGCGCGGAGAAAGATCGGTTGATCGGCGAGGATGGTGAGACCATTGATGATCTGCAGTTGCTCATGAATCGGATGGCGTTGGCTGCAGACAAAGATGTGCCTCGCATCCATGTTGACGTTGAGCACTACCGCACGATGCGCGATGACGCATTGGTGCGCCGCGTGCGAGAGATGGCTGAGCAGGTGAGATTCAGTGGAGTCCCGCTGCAGTTGGATCCGATGAACTCTTACGACCGGAGAGTGGTGCACAATGCGTTCAAGGATGATCCCCACATCGCGACCTCCAGCACGGAGGACGGCGGAAGGCTGAAGCGCATCACCCTTTCTCCGAGAAAGTGAAGTTTTAGGGAGAATCTCTGCCGTTTGCCCCAAGACGCCTGTATCTCTCACTGTTCCTTATGCACTTATCCACAGCCTCGCTCTCAGACAAAACGCTCTCAATCATCATGGGGGGAGGCGTCGGTTCCCGTTTGTTCCCTCTGACGAAAGAGCGAAGCAAACCCGCTGTGCCGTTGGCTGGAAAATACCGGTTGGTGGATATTCCGGTCAGCAACTGCATCAACTCTGGGTTGCGGCAGATCTTTGTGTTGACCCAGTTCAACAGTGTTTCCCTGCATCGGCATATCCAGAGCGCGTACAAGTTCGATCATTTCTCGCAGAGCTTCGTGGAGATTTTAGCAGCGCAGCAGACGCCCGATGGAACGCGGTGGTACCAGGGGACGGCGGACGCAGTTCGACAGAACCTTCGAGATTTCCTGAACCGTCCTTACGACTATTTCCTGATCCTGTCGGGCGATCAGCTTTATCGGATGGATTTTCGGGAGTTGCTCGAAAGCCATGTGAGTTCAGGGGCCGACGTGACGATGGCAACGCTTCCTGTCAATCGGAGGGATGCGACCTCGTTCGGAATCATGCGGACCGACGAGGCGCGATGGATCTCGGAGTTCGTTGAAAAGCCGAAGGATGAAGCGGTGCTGGATCAGTTCCGCATTCCGGCGGGGCTATTGAAGGAAATGGGTCGGGGGGCTGAAGAGGATCTCTATCAGGCTTCCATGGGTATTTATGTCTTCAATCGGCGGACGTTGATTGAGGCGTTGGACAACCAGCATGTGGATTTTGGCAAGAACGTGATTCCGGGGATCATCCACCAGAAGAAGGTTTCGGCTTACATTTTCCAGGGTTACTGGGAGGACATCGGCACTATCCGATCCTTTTTCGAGGCGAACCTTGCGCTGACCGATACCGTGCCTCCCTTCAACTTTTTTGATGCGCAGTCCCCCATTTTCACCAATGCGCGGTTCTTGCCCGCGTCGAAGGTGAATGGCGCACGCATCCAGAAGGCGGTTCTTTCAGATGGATGTATCATCACGGATGCGACAATCGAAAGGTCCGTGGTTGGGATCCGCAGCGTGATCGCAAGGGGCAGTCATCTGGCCAACTGCGTGATGATGGGCGCGGATTATTTTGATTCTTCGAGTGCGCGTGGAGCAAATGAACCGGCTTTGGGGGTTGGTCAGGATTGTGTGATTTCTGACACGATCATCGATAAGAACGCACGTATCGGGAATGGGGTGAAGATCAGCCCGAAAGGCAAACCCGAAAACTTTGATGGGGAAGGCTTTTTTGTCAGGGACGGGATCGTTGTGATCCCTAAAGGGGCGGTGATCCCAGACGGCACTCTGATCTGAGGTGGAGTGTATCGCGTTGGAGCAGAGGACATTTTATGAGAACAGTGGCGATTGTGGGGCGGCCCAACGTTGGGAAGTCGGCTTTATTCAATAGGTTGGCGGAAAAGAAGATCTCGATCGTCCATGATCGTCCGGGGGTCACCCGGGATCGGATCGTGGCGGAGTGTGGTTTGGGACGCGCCCCGTTCCAGATTGTGGACACGGGAGGAATCGGAGCGGGAGCTGACGCGGAGTTCGCTGAGCAGGTGCAAGCTGAGGTGATGATCGCGGTGGAGGCGAGCGACCTCATCTTGCTGGTGGTCGACGCCCACGACGGCTTGACCCCCGTCGATGCGGAGATCGCACGGATGCTGCGGAAATCCTCCAAGCCGGTGATCCTCGTTGTGAACAAAGTGGACCACCTGAAGCATGCGCAGGGGGTCACGGAATTTTTGTCGCTCGGTTTTCATCCACCGATGTCGGTGAGCGCAGAGCACGCGATCGGGTTTGACGATTTGATCCACCGGATCGAGGCGATGCTTCCGGAGGAGCTGGAGTCCTCGGTTTCAGGCGGCCAGATCCCGCTCAAGATCGCGATTGTGGGGCGTCCGAATGTGGGTAAATCGTCACTGACCAACGCGATTTTAGACGATGATCGCACGTTGGTTTCCGACGTTTCGGGAACGACGCGTGATTCGGTGGATATTCCGTATCAGCGTGGGGATCAGAGTTATATCTTGATCGATACGGCGGGTATCCGGCAGCGGACGAAGCGTTCGGATTCGGTGGAAGTCTTCTCGGTGATGCGCTCGGAATCGAGCATCCGTCGTGCGGACATCTGCTGCTTGGTCATCGACGCAGCGCAAGGGGTCACCTCACAGGACAAGCGGATTGCAGGAATGATTTGCGAGGCGGGCAAGCCCTGCGTGATTGCGTTGAACAAGGCGGATCTTGTGAAGGACCGGTGCGGAGATAAGCAGGGGTTGTCGGATTTTTTGGCTGGCATCCAGGGGGAGCTTTTCTTCATCGAGTATGCGCCGATCTCTCTCATGTCTGCCAAGACAGGGGAATCGTTGGACCGCTTGTTCAAGAGGATCGAGAACGTGCGCGAAGCCTCTCGTAAGCGCCTCGGAACGGGCGTGTTAAATCGTTTGTTAAGTTCGGCGATGACCAATCATCCTCCAGGGGCAAAGTCAGGCCGCCGTTTCAAGCTGTTGTATGCGACGCAGCCCAATCCGCGTGACGCGGTGGCGGTACCGGTGCCTGAGATTGTGCTGTTCTGCAACGATGACGCGCTGTTGGACGACAGTTATAAACGTTTCTTGGACAAACGGATCAGGGATCAGGTTGCGTGGATGGGGTTGCCGATCCACTTCCATTTACGGGCGAGAACTCCGAGTCAGAACGTTCGGAAGAAAGGCCGAGAATGAGAAAAGGCCCTCCGTCTTCTGACGGAGGGCCCTTCCGGTGATATCAGGCTTTCAGGGAAGCGGATCCCATCTGGAGCATCATGCTCCCATACCGTCCTCGAACGAGCCGCCTGCGGCCGGCCATTGGAAGTGGTCACGCACGTACGCGATACCATTCGCGCTGGTGTAATCCAGATCTTTGTGGGCGCTCTCAGCCTCCACAATCAATGGGGCGGACTTCGCTCCGGTGAGTTTGCAGTACCGCTGGGGATAGCCAACGTGGAGCAGCAACTCGGCGTAGCGCTGCATGTTCAGATCACCCGAAGCGAGGTCAGTGAACTGCATTGCGCGCTTCGGCCAGTTCGGCTCCATGGCGCGGAGCGGGAATCCCGGACGGATCACGAAGTTTTTGATGTGGCAGGCGTAGATGTACTTGCCGACCTTGAGGAAACGGTTCTCCCAGGTTTCACCCTCCCAGCAATGGGATGGATCCGCGTTGACGGCCAACGTGTCGTCGCCGCCGCAGATATCGACGAGCATCAGGAAATCGTCGGCGGTAGATGCTGCGGTGCCGGGATGGATCTCGTGGCAGAGCTTGATCCCGAGTTGTTTGGCGTGTGCACGGATCTTTGCAGTCTTCGAGACGAAGCGGTCTTGTCCCTCCTTGAGCAGATCAAAGTCGGACCCGGCCCAGAAACCCCAAGGATATCCGGTGGCGAGTTCCCAACCGAAAGCGATGCCCCAGAACATGGGCAGGGTTTTGACTCCCAGTTCAGCGGCGAGATCGAGCAACTTGAGCACGTACGTCTCGGCCCATGCTTCGATCTGGTCCGGTGATTGTTTGGCGACGTCGGCTGGGATGAAAGGGCGGATGGTCAGTGATTGTGTCCACGCGGTGGTGTGCACCCAGATCGGGCAATGGGCGGAGATCCCATCGAGACTGAGGTCATGTTTTGCGAAGGTGTCACGGATCTCGTTGGCTGACTTGAAGCCGTTCTCGCTCTGGAGCATGTAGTTGCTTGGTTGAGCGCCTTTGGCTCCTGCGCGCTTCGCGTAGGCGAGGAAGTCGTTGAGGGATTTTGCGCCGTGCTGAGCGCCTTCGACGGAGGGATGGTAGACGGTGTTAGCCATAGGTGAGGGGACCAGTAAAAACGAGCGAGTTGGGTGCGCAAGCCGTGTTTTAGGCAAGGATGCCTACGGACGAAAAACGCCCGCTAGAACAGGGTCCAGCGGGCGTGAACTGACAGAGATGAAGCGGATGATTACTTCTTCTTCCCTTCGCCGGGACGGTATTCCTCGGCGGCAGCAAATGCTTGTTCGAGACCGACCATGTCCTCGCCGGGGCGGAGGGTA